>JAXDPA010000052.1:0-26771 GCA_034668685.1 Sphingomonadales bacterium
GAGACGCTCGCGCCGATGGCGGCGCTCGACCGGCCGGGGCGGCTGCTCGCGGCCGCGAGGATCGGTCAGACCCGCCTGATCGACAACCTCCCCGTGATGCCCGCCTGAGAGGGTAATCGGCGCGTTAACCATTTGTTGGTGATCTTCGCCGCAACCTGCCCCCGACACGCGAAAACAACAGAGGGCATGTCAAATGGGGATGAGCCTGAAATCCGCCGCCTTCCTTCTGGAAAGCCGGCTCGCCGACGCCGCGATCGGCGATCCGCAGGCGCTCTACGAGCTGGGCATCGCCTACTCGACCGGAACCCACGGAATGGAAGTCGACCTGGTCGAGGCCCACAAATGGTTCAACCTTGCCGCCCTGAACGGCAGCTCCGAAGGCCAGATGTGCCGCGCCGAGATCGCCGAGGAAATGAGCGCCCGCGAGATCGCCGAAGCCCAGCGTCAGGCGCGGGCGTGGCTCGCCGAGACCGGGATGCGGCGGGCGGCGTAATCCGTCACCCCAGCGACTAACCGTCACCCCAGCGACCAACCCGTCACCCCAGCGAAGGCTGGGGTCCATGCCGGTCCCGCGGCCGGCACCGAGTCAGCGGGGATGCCAGCCTTCGCTGGCATGACGTCAGTGGGGCTGACCAGCCGCCCCCGCTCCTTTCTCCCACCGCTTGAACCACGCGAGGATCGCCGCCGCCTTGGCCGCGGCCTGGCTCGGCCGCGAGGCGATGGCGCCGTGGCCGACGCCGGGGACCTTGACCAGGGCCGTCGGCACGCCCTCGATCTGAAGCGCCGCGTAGAGCTGCTCCGCCTCGCTGACCGGGGTGCGGTAATCCTCGCTCCCCACCACCACCAAGGTCGGCGTGTGGATGTTGCCGGCGAGCGACAGAGGCGAGCGCGCCCAATAGCCCTGCGGATCCTCCCAGGGCAATTTCTCGAACCAGTAGCGCGACGTGAACAGGGTCATGTCCATGGTCAGCGCCTCGCTGGCCCAGTTGATCACCGGCTTCTGCGCTGCGGCGGCCTTGAAGCGGTCGGTCTTGCCGACGATCCAGGTCGTGAGAACGCCGCCGCCCGAGCCGCCGGTGACGAACAATCGGTCGGGATCGGCATAGCCCTGGGCGACCGCGGCATCGACCGCGGCCATCAGGTCGTCATAGTCGCGGCCGGGATAAGCGTGGTGGATCAAGTTGGCGAACTCGGCGCCGTAGGAGGAGGAGCCGCGCGGGTTGGTGTAGAGCACCGCATAGCCGGCCGCGGCGTAGAGCTGGTCATCGGTCGAGAAATAAGGCCCGTAGGCGGCGACCGGGCCGCCGTGGATTTCGAGGATCAAGGGCACGCGCCGGCCCTGCTGGTACGAGGGCGGCAAGACCAGCCACGCATCGATCGGCCGGTTGTCGAACGAGGTGACGGCGATTTTGCGGACCTCGCCGAGGCGCTTCGAGCCGAGCAGGTCGGCGTTCAGATGGGTGAGCAGGCGGACCGGCCCGGCGCCGCGGACGAGCGCGACGTCGGCGGGGCGGGACGGGCTTCCGCTGGTGAAGGCGACGCCGCCGTCCCTCGCGACGGTGAAAGAGCCGCCGGCATAGGGCCGGTCGAGCCCGGAGCCGGCGAGGGCGTCGGTGACCGGCCGGACCGAGCCGTCGAGGCCGATCCGCGCCACCTTCACCTGGCCGCGATCCTCGTACTGGACCAAGATCGAGCGGCCGTCCGCGGCCCAGACCGGCGCGTTGACGCTCCGGTCGAGGCTCTCGGCGAGCGCCCGGCGGCCGCTGCCGTCGCGGTTCATCACGTAGAGGACGTTGCTCTGGTAGGAGAGACGCTTGTCGTCATAGCCGACATAGGCGACCAGCCGCCCGTCCGGCGATACCGAGGGCTGCTCGTCGGGCCCTCGCCGGTCGGTGAGCGTCGCGACCGAGCCCGAATCGACGTCGAGCGCATAGACTTCGGTGTCGAACGGCTCACGCTCCCAATTGGCGTTACGGTTGCCGGAGAAGACCAAAGTGCGGCCGTCCGGCGCCCAGGACAAAGGCCCGTCATTGTTGCGGGCGCCGAAAGTGAGCTGGCGCGGCGCGCCGCCGTCGGCCGAGACCAGGAACAGCTGGGTGAAGCCGGGCTTGGCATAGCCCGAATCGTCCGAGCGATAGGCGATGGCGGTGATCACCTCGAGCGGCGGCGCCCATTGCGCGCCCTCGGGTTTCGCCGGCGGCGCGCCGAGCTTCATCCCCTCGTCGGGGACGAACATCGAATAAGCGATACGCTGCCCGTCCGGCGACCAGGCGATCGAGGAGGGCGAATCGGGAAGGCCGGTGATCCGGACCGACTGGCCGGTGTCCATCCAGCGCACGAACAATTGCGGAGCGCCGCCCTCGGCGGTCGAGACGTAGGCGAGGCGGCGGCCGTCCGGCGACCAGCGCGGCGAGCTGTGGCTGCCCGGCCCCGCGACCAGCGGCCTTTGCTCGCCGCTGCGCGTGTCGACGATCCAGATCGTCCCGCGCATCCGGTCGGTCATCACGTCGCCCGACCGGCGGACATAGGCGATCCTGGTCCCGTCCGGGCTGATCTCGGGATCTGACGCGACTTCGAGCGAGAAAAGGTCGCTCCCCTGGAGGGTCGTGAC
Source organism: Sphingomonadales bacterium (assembly GCA_034668685.1). Classification (GTDB taxonomy): domain Bacteria; phylum Pseudomonadota; class Alphaproteobacteria; order Sphingomonadales; family Sphingomonadaceae; genus Allosphingosinicella. The sequence goes on from JAXDPA010000052.1 coordinate 2,612, forward strand.
CGGCGCCTCGGGCGGCGCGGCGGCGAGCGGCGCTCCGGCGCCGAGCAGAAGCAGGAACGCACAGGCGTGGCGGATCATCGGCCCTTCTCCTCGTCTTTGGCTCCTCCCTTGCGGAAAGGCGCCATTTCGGCAAGCGCGTCGATCTCGCGCGCCACCGCCTCGCGCTCGCGCTCCAGGAAACCGGCGACGGCGCGGCGGAAGCTCGGGTTCGGAATGAAGTGGGCGGACCAGGTCGGCACCGGCGCATAGCCTCGGGCGAGCTTGTGGGCGCCCTGCGCGCCCGCCTCAACCCGCCTGAGGCCGCGGGCGATCGCCGCCTCGATCGCCTGGTAGTAGCAGATCTCGAAATGGAGGCCGGGCACCTCCGCGATCGTGCCCCAATAGCGCCCGTAGAGCGTGTCTGCGCCGATCAGGTTCAGGGCGCCGGCAATCGGCCGCCCTTCGAACGAGGCGAAGACGAGCAGGATGCGGTCGGCCATCCGCTCGCCGATCAGCGAGAAAAAGGACCGGGTGAGGTAGGGCCGCCCCCACTTCCGCGAGCCGGTATCCTGGTAGAAGGCCCAGAAGGCGTCCCAATGCGCCTCGGTGATCGCCGCGCCGGTCAGATGCTCGACCGTAAGGCCCTCGAGCGCCGCCGCGCGCTCCTTGCGGATCGCCTTGCGCTTGCGGGACGCGAGCGCGCCGAGAAAGTCGTCGAAGCTGGCATAGCCGGGGTTGGACCAGTGGAACTGGGTGTCGACCCGGATCAGCCATCCGGCGGCCTCGAAAAGATCCACTTCTTCGGGTGCGATGAAGGTAGCGTGCGCCGAGGAAAGGTCGTTCTGTTCCACCACCGCCTCGGCGGCGGCAATGAGCTGGGGCGCGAGCGCCGGGTCGCGGGTGAGCAGACGCCGGCCCGGCACCGGCGTGAACGGGACGGCAATCTGCAGCTTGGGATAATAATCGCCGCCCGCCTGCTCCCAGGCCTGCGCCCAGCCATGGTCGAACACATATTCGCCCTGGCTGTGGCTCTTGACGTAGGCCGGCGCGAGCGCGGCGGGGACGCCGCCGGGACCGTCGATCGCGATCGGCGCCGGCTGCCATCCGGTCCGCGCCGTGGCACTGCCCGATTCCTCGAGCGCGGAGAGGAAGGCGTGCGTGAGGAAGGGGTTGCCGGTGTCGGCGCAGGCATCCCATTGTGCCGCCTCGAAGCCGCCGACGCCGCGCCCGATCCGGGCGATCACCTCGCTCATGCCGGCGGCATCTTGAAGATGATCTGGTCGGCATGGGCGGCGGCCCGCGCCCGGTCCGCCTCGCTGCGCACCGTCCAGGTATAGACCGGGCGGCCGTCGAAGCGCGCCAGGGCGGCGAAATCGGAGGGCAGGTCGCGTATGTCATAGGCGAGGAAATCGGCGCGGGAGCGCCACAGCGCCAGCCTGCGCTCCAGCCGCCCCCGCAGCCCCTTCTTGCCCTGCTCGCTGACGATGAGGCCGCGCAGCCGCTGCGGCGCGCGGCGGGCGAACCAGGCGCCCACCTCAGGGTTGAACGACATCACGCCCGCCGGGCCGGCATAGCCCTCGAGCGACTTGGCTACCGCCTCGCAGAGCGCCGCGACGTGCCGGTCCGGCGCCTTCAGCTCGATCAGCACCGGGACCCGCGCCGCGACGATCTCGAGCGCCTCGCCGAGCGTCGGCATCACCTCGTTGCCGGTGTAGAGCCGGATCGAGCGAAGCTCGGACGCGGTCAGCGCCGCGAGTGGCCCCGATTTGTTGGTCAGCCGGTCGAGCCGCTCGTCGTGGAACACCATCGGCCAGCCGTCGCGGCTCAGCTGCACATCCATTTCGATTCCGCAGCCCGCGTCGGCCGCGGCCCGGAAGGCGCCGTTGCTGTTCTCGACCCGACCGCCGCCGTGGAGCCCGCGATGGGCGAACGGCACGGCGCCGAGCGCGGCGAGCTCAGCCGGCCTTGACCTGGACGATCGCATCGATCTCGACGCAGGCGACGAGCGGCAGAACGGGGACCCCGACATCGCTCCGGGCGTGGCGGCCGGCTTCGCCGAACACCTGCTCCATCAGCTCCGACGCGCCGTTCACGACCTTGGGCTGATCGGTGAACGATCCGGCGCTGTTGACGAAGGCGCCGAGCTTTACCACCCGCTCGACCCGGTCGAGGCTGCCCAGCGCCTTCTTCATCTGGGCGAGCAGCATCAGCCCGCAGGCCCGCGCCCCCCGCTGCCCGAAGGCGAGATCGCGATCCTCGCCGAGCCGCCCGGTGAGCAGCTCGCCGCCCTCGAACGAGACCTGGCCGGAGATGTAGAGCAAGTCGCCCGCCAGCACTGCGGGAACATAGGCCGCGACCGGCGCCGCGGGTTCGGGAAGGGTGATGCCGAGCTCGGCGAGACGGGAGGCGGTGTCGGTCATGGCGCGAGCCGTAAGCACCCCGGCGCGGGGCGGGTCAAGCCGGTGCGGACTTCGTCTCGGCGCGCAGCGACAGCCGGTAGTCGCCTTCCGGCAGCGTGCCAGGAAGGCCGCCCGCGGCGAGCGCCTCGACGATCGCGGAAGGATCGTGGCGGAAGCGGAGCTCGCCGTCGCGGCCCTCGCTGGCGAGGCGCACGATGCCCGATTCCAGCGAGACCAGATCGTCGAGACAGGGCAGGCACGGCCCGTTCGCGGCCAGCCAGTCGGCGAAGGCGAGCGCTTCGTCCGCCGGAAAGAGGCGAGGCCGAGTCGCGCTGCGCCAGGCGGCGAGCAGGTCTTCAAGCGCCGCCTCCCCCGTTGCGCGGGCCAGCAGGCTCAGCGTGTTCGGCATCAGGTCGGCGAGCGCGCCGTTACGGAAGGCGGCAATCAGGCTCCGATAAAGGGCGATGGCCGGCGGCTCGCCCGGGCCCGCCGGCGCGGCGAGCGACCGGACCAGCGCCTCTTCGTAGGTCGAGACCGAGCCGTCGGCCGCCGTCGCCGACCTCGTGGGGCGAGCGGCGGCACCCACTGGGCGGGTCCCGGTTCGCTCCCAGAGATCGTGCATGGCTTCGATTTGACGCAGGAAACCGGCCTCGCCCAGGGCGTCGAAGAATTGAGGGGAAATCTCGAACAGCACCGCGCCCACATTGGGGAGCCCAGGCACCAGGTCGCGGGCCAGGTCGAGAAGGTCTGGAGGCACGGCGTCGCTATGGGCATCGAGCCAGAAGCCGTCTTTCTCCATTCCGCCGGCCAGGTGGACCTCCACGACCCGTTCGGGCGGCAGCGCCGCCACCACCTTTTCGACCGGCTCGCGGCCGTTGCGGGCATTGGCCCAGAGGTTGTGGAGGTCGAGCAGGATGAGGCAGTCGGCTTCCTCGGCGACCGCCGCGAAATAGTCGCCGTCCGGCATCTCGCCGGGCCGACGCGGCAGGTAGCTCACCCCTGTCTCGAAGGCGAAAGGGCGATCGAGGGCTTTCTTCCGCGCGCGGATGTTGGCGGCGGCGACCGCGACTCCGGCCTCGGTCTGCGGCGGCGGCATCAGGAAGCCGGCGGGCCCGCCGGCGCTGTCGTTGAAGCTCAGATGCTCGCTGGTCCATGGCGCGTCGAGCCGGTCGGCCCAGCGTTTGTGCTCGGCCCACGCGCCGCCGTCGGGCGAGACCGTTCCGCCGACCGGCCAGCCGACGCCGTGGACCAGCTTCGGCTGGGGAAGCTCCGCGGCGCGCTGCAGCGCGGCGGGGTTCGAGCGGACCGCCCCGTCGTCCCCTGGCGCCTTGATCCAGCCGCCCGACGGCTCGATCTCCGCTATCCGGATGAGGTCCGGATGGCGGTGGAACAAGCCGTCGAACGCCTCGAAATAGACGGCGCCGGGCCCGAGCCGCGGCGCCGTGAAGCCGGTCATCCGCCCATCGGGCCGACGTCGAAAGTCTTCGGGTTCACAACGAGGTCGCCGGGACTGAAGCGGATGTCGAATCCGGAGAAGCAACCGCCGCAGCCCAATTTGCCGAGCGCGCTCGCGACGATCCTGTGGACATGATCGATACTGCCGATGTTGCCGTGCGGCAGGACGACGGTGACCGCGCGCGGCGCGGAGTGAGCAGTGGCCATATTCAATACCTCCATTTACGCGAGCACGGGTGGGAGGCGGCTATTTCCGTGTTTCTTTCGGTACTTGGCGCCCCACTCGCCCTCAACTTCTCCGAGTCGGAGAAGCGGAGAGTAACATTCTGCCTGTTGACCGCAATCCTCAGCCTTGTCGCCTCACTGCTCCCTTGCGACTTGGAAGCCGGCGAAGCTCTGATTGACCGGCATCAGCTCGAGCCGGTTGATGTTGACGTGCGGTGGCAGGTTGGCGACCCACCAGATCGTCTCCGCCAGATCGTCGGGCGTCATCGGGTCCATTCCGGCGTAGAGGGCGTCGGACGCCGCCTGGTCCCAGCCGTTGCGCACGAGGGTGAACTCGGTCTCGATCATCCCGGGCTCGATCGCGGTGACGCGCACGCCGGTGCCGTGCAGGTCGGAACGCAGGTCGAGCGAGAATTGGGTGACGAACGCCTTGGTGCCGCCGTAGACCGCGCCGCCCCGATAGGGATAGGTCGCCGCCACCGAGCTCAGATTGATCACCGCGCCGCGGCGCTCGATCAGCCCGGCCAGCAGCTTGCGGGTGAGGGCGACGAGGCCGGTGATATTAGTCTCGATCGACTGGACCGAAGGGGCGAGATCCGCCTCCTGCAGCGGGTCGAGCGGCGGCGCCAGGCCGGCATTGTTGAGCAGCAGGTCGACTGCGCGGAACGCCTCCGGCAGCGCGTCGACGGCCGCGTCCATCGCCGGGACGTCCCGCACGTCCGCCTCGACAGGCAGGAACGCCTCGCCGAGCTCGCTCGCGAGCGCATCCAGCCGCTCGCGCCGCCGCCCGGTCCCGATCACGCGCCACCCCCCTTTCGCGAACCGCCGCGCCGAGGCGGCGCCGATGCCGGCGGTGGCGCCGGTGATGAAGAGGGTCCTGGTCATTTCCGTGCCTTCCTTCAGTCTGCTGCGGGAACGCCCTCGGTCAGGCGCTCGAGAATCCAGGGGGTCGCCTCCGCCCAGTCGTCGATCCGGGCGTGGGCGTGGGGCGCCGGCGGGGTGTGGGCGGCGAGGCGCGGCTCGGCGATCATGTGCAGCCGCCAGACGCCGGGCGCGTGCTTCGCCACCGATTCGTGGTGCACCGCGAGGTCGTCGACGAACAAGGCCGCGCTCGGCCGCATCTCCTCGATCAGCTCGAGCAGCGGCCGGCCCTTGCCGCCGCGGTTGCACAGCACGCGGTGGCGGATGTCGAAGCGGCCGAGCTGCTCGACCCGGCCCGCTTCATAGTCGTCGCCGATATTGGTGAGGATGACGATGTCGGCGACCCGGCCGATCTCGGCCAAAGCCTCCGAGGCGCCGGGGACGAGATTCTGGCGGTGCATCTCGGTGTCGAAGAAGCCGCTGAGCAGGGGCCAGACCCGTTCCTCCTCCACCGGCGCGCCCGAGAGATCGCGAAGCGCCTCGCGGAAGCCCGACGCGGTGATGTCGAAGCTCATGCCGTGGGTCTCGGCCACCCAGTCGGCGAAGTGCGAGATCATGTGGAGCAGGACCTCGTCGCAATCGGTGACGAGGAGTGGGCGGCCGCTCATCCCTCGAGCCTCCGCCGCGCCGCGATCAGTGCTCCGGGATCGACGCCGATCGCCCCGGCACAGGCGACGAGGTCCGGCTCGTGCGCCTCGAGGAAGGCGAGGACCGCCGAGAGCACCGACGGCTCGGACAAGCGCTGGCGAAGGTCCGCGCCGGTGAGGCCGGTCAGGGCCAGCAGCCGCTGGGCCCGCGCTTCCGCGGCCAGAGTCCAGGCCAGCGCCGAGAGGGCCAAAGCTTCCGGGTCGGGGGGATTTGTGCGATCTCGGAGCATCTTCTACAGGTGCGCCGGTGGGCCAAAAAATCCTGGTTGTCGAGGACAACGAACTCAACCTGAAGCTGTTCTGCGACCTGCTGCGCGCCCACGGCTTCGAGGCCGAGCCGGTGCGCGACGGGCGCGAGGCGGTCGAGCGCGCCCGCGCCTTCCGGCCGGAGCTGATCGTCATGGACATCCAGATGCCGCACGTCAGCGGGCTCGAGCTGATCGAGCAGCTGAAGGGCGATGCGGAGCTGCGGGCGGTGCCGATCATGGCGGTCACCGCTTATGCCGCGAAGGGCGACGAGGAGCGGATCCGCGAGGCGGGCGCCGAGGGCTATGTCTCGAAGCCGATCTCGCTGATGCGCTTCATCGAGGCGGTGCGCGCCCTCCTCGCCGCGCCCCGTCCAGTGCCGGAGACGAAGGACGAGGTGACGGTGACCCGGCATTTCGAGGTGTCGCCGGAAGCCGTTTTCGATGCCTGGCTGGATTCGCAGACGGCTGGGGAGTGGCTGTTCGCGACGCCGGACGGCGAGAGCGAAAGGGTCGAGATCGATGCCGAGGTCGGCGGCCGCTACGCGATCGTGGAGCGGCGGGACGGCGACGAGGTGCTCCACACCGGCGTCTACGAGGCGATCGAGCGGCCCGAGCGGCTCGTCTTCACCCTCGCCGTGCCGCTTTATTCGGAGCATGAGGATCGGGTGACCATCGTGTTCCGGCCCGAGGAGGGCGGTGGGTGCGAGCTGACGCTCGGCCAGACGCGCTCGCCCGACGCGCCGGCCTCGGCCGAGCAGATCGAGCGGGGCTGGAGCACGATCCTGGCGACGCTCGCGCAGCGGCTGGAGGGAGAGAGCGAATGATCGAGGTCTATGCGTTCAAATGGGTGCCGCCGTTCGCGCAGGGGCTGGTGCGCGACCTTCGGGTGCGCTGGGCGCTCGAGGAAGCCGGGCTCGACTACACGCCGCGGCTGATCGGGCGGGAGGACCAGGACAGTCCGGACTATCGGGCGCACCAGCCGTTCGGGCAGGTCCCCGCCTACGAGGAGGACGGCCTCCGGCTGTTCGAATCCGGCGCGATCGTCCTCCACATCGCCGAGCGCAGCGACGCCTTGCTGCCAAGCGATCCGGCGGCTCGGGCGCGGGCGGTGCAGTGGCTGTTCGCGGCGCTGAACAGCATCGAGCCGCACGTCCAGCAGATCGCCCTCATCGACGGCTTCTACAAGGACGAGGAATGGGCGAAGCTGCGGCGCTCGAGCGCGCTCGATTTCGCCAACCGCCGGCTCGACGCCTTGCAGGCGCGGCTCGGTGACAGGGAGTGGCTCGACGACGGCCGCTTCACCTGCGGCGATTTGATGATGACGACGGTGCTGAGGATCGGGAAGGCTTGCGGGCTGCTGGACGGCCGCGAGGCGCTGTCGGCCTATGTCGCGCGCTGCGAGGCGCGACCGGCGTTCCGGAAGGCGCTGGCGGACCAGCTCGCGCCGTTCGCGGAGAATGCGCCGGCGTAGCTCGATCTCAGGATTCGGTGTTCATGGATCCCGGCCTTCGCCGGGATGACGGCGGCGGGCGGCGCCCGCCATGCCGTCACTTGATCTTGGCTTCCTTGAACTCGACGTGCTTGCGCACGACGGGGTCGTATTTGCGGAAGGTCATCTTCTCGGTGATGTTCCGCGGATTCTTCTTGGTGACGTAGAAGAAGCCGGTGTCGGCGGTGCTGACGAGCTTGATCTTGACGGTGGTCGGCTTGGCCATGACAGCCTCTCAAAAACTGCGGGGTCTCGAAACACAAAGAGCGGCGTCCCGCGCCGCTCCGATGCGCCGCCGCCTCTGCCCCCCGCGCGGCGATATGTCAAGGCGCGGCGCGGTTTAACCTTCCGGTAACCATATCGGCGCATCGTCCCTTGTGAAGCGACAAGGGAGTGCGGGCCATGCATGCCGGGAACGACGCCATCCTGCTGGTCAGGGCCGAGCTGTGCGAACGGCTCGACAGCCTCCGCGCCCAGTCTCGTCGCGCCTCGCAGCGCGACTTCACCGACGCGGTCGAATCGATCCGGCGGATCGCCTCCGCCTACGGCCTCGTTCCGGTGGCGCGGATTGCCCAGGCGCTGGGCCACGCCGCCGCCGAGGGCCCGGCATGTCCCCGCGCCCTCTACCTCTCGCGCCTCCAGGACGCGATCGGCTGCGAGCGAATGGACGACGGGGCCGTCGAGGCGCTGCTCGCCTCCGTCTCCGTCCGCTTCTGCGGCTGAGGCTTGGACTCGCTCCTCACCGCCTTCCTCGCCGCCGCGCTCGGCGAGTGGGGCGACAAGACCCAGCTGCTCGCAGCGTTGCTGGCCGCGCGCTACCGGCGTCCGGCGCCGATCCTCGCCGCCATCGCTATCGCCGCCCTCGGCAACAGCCTGATCGCCGCCTTCGCCGGCACCCTGATCCACGGCACCATCACCCCGCGCGCCGCCTCTTTGCTGCTCGCTCTGGCCCTGGTCTTTGCCGGGGTCGCCGGGCTGATCGGCTCGGAGCCCAAGGACCGGCCGGGCTGGCGGCTCGGGGCGTTCCTCGCGACCCTCGTCCTCTTCACGCTGGCGGAATGGGGAGACAAGACCCAGTTCGTCACCGTCGCGATCGCGGCCCGCTTCAATGCGCTCGCCCTGCCGGCAGCGGGCGCGGCGGCGGGGATCATCGTCTCGAGCCTCCCCGCCGTGGCGCTGGGGCCGAGGCTGGACAAAGCCGTGCCGCTGAAGGCGATCCGGATCGCCGTCGCCGGCCTGTTCCTGCTCGCGGGCCTGTGGGTCGGAGTCAGCGCGCTTCGGCTGGTCTAGGCCCCAGCGTCAGAAGCCACATGTCCGGCGGGGCACCGATCCGCACCGGAAGTCCGCTGGTGCCGAGCCCGGCGGTGACGAACAAGGTCTTCCCCGCTTCGTCGACCCGGCCGCAGGCGTAGCGATTGCCGTAGGCCGACATGGTCTTGAGCGGGCCAATGATCGGCAGGCTGACCTGGCCGCAATGGGTATGGCCGGCGAGCATCAAAGTGACGTCCGGGGAAAGGTCTGGGAACGGGTCCGGGCTGTGGCTGAGCACCAGCTTCGCTCCGGGGAGGCGGCGCATCGCCGCTACGGTCGCCGCGAGATCGGCATGGCCGGTGAACGGATCGTCGACGCCGCCGATCGCGAGCGGCCCGACCTCGGCGGCCGCGTTGTCGAGCACGGTGATGCCGACCGCGGCGAGGCCGGCCCGGGCGGCGTCGGCGCCGCGCCAATGGTCGTGGTTGCCGAGCACCGCGAGAGTCGCGAGCCGCGGCCTCAGGCCGGCGAGCGGCGCCAGGGCGTCGGGATAATCGTAGAAGCGGGTGGAGAGGTTCTTGTCGGAGATGAAGTCGCCGGCGATCAGCACGACGTCCGGCGCCAGCGCGTTGGCCTGGGCGACGATCCCCGCCAGTCGCTCAGGAGTCATGTCCGGTGCTCCAACATGGACGTCGGAGAGCAGCAGCACCCGCAGCGGCGGCGCGCCGACGGGCCAGTCGGGCAAGCCGACGGTCGCGTCGCGGATGACCGGCGCCCGGGTCGCGCCCCAATAGCCGTAGCCGGCCAGCGTCACGGCCAGCAGGATTATGAAGAGCAGGGCGCGGCGCATGGCTAGGCCGGTGCGGACTCCAGCGCCGGATAGTCCGTGTAGCCTTCGGGACCCTGGCTGTACCAGGTCGGCATGTCGTCCTCGGCGAGCCCGGCCTTGGCGAGCAGGCGGGCGGGTAAGTCGGGATTGGCGATGAACGGGCGGCCGAAGCTGATCGCGTCGGCGCGATCCGCTTCGACCGCGGCCTCGGCCGTGGAACCGTCGAAGTCGGAGTTGAGGACGAGTGGGCCCGGAAAGACCTTGCGGATCGCGGGCGAGACCGGCGGAACGTCGGACTTGCCGAACGTGCCTTCCGGGCCGGGCTCGCGAAGCTCGAGGAAGGCGAGGCCCATCTCGGCGAGGGCCTGCGCGGCGGCGGTGAACAAAGCATGCGGGTCGCTGTCCTGGCAGCCCTGGGTCTCGCTGTTGGGCGAGAGCCGCACGGCGGTCCGCTCGGACCCCACCATGTCGGCGATCGCCCGGGTCGCCTCGACCAGAAGGCGGATCCGGTTCCCGACCGGGCCACCATAATCGTCGTCCCGCAAATTGGTGCCGTCGCGCAGGAATTGGTCGATCAGATAGCCGTTGGCGGCGTGCAGCTGGACTCCGTCGAAGCCGGCGGCGATCGCGTAAGCGGCGGCGCGGGCGTAATCGTCGAGCAGGCCCGGTATTTCGTCGCGGCGGAGCGGACGCGCCTCGGCATAAGGCTGGCGCCCCTCGTAGGTATGCGCCTTGTAGGGCGCGGTCGTCGCCGAGGCCGAGACCGGCGCCTCCCCGCCGAGGAAGCTCGGATGGACCACCCGGCCCATGTGCCAGAGCTGGCAGAAGATCCGGCCGCCGGCTTCGTGCACCGCCTCGACGACCGGCTTCCACGCCTCGCGCTGCTCGTCGGTCCAGATGCCGGGCGCATAGGGCCAGCCGAGCCCCTGTCGGGAAATGCCGGTCGCCTCCGTGATGATCAGGCCCGCCGAGGCGCGCTGGGCGTAATAATCCGCCATGATCAGGGTCGGCACATGCTCTCGAGTGGCCCGGCCGCGCGTCATCGGCGCCATGACGAGGCGATTGGGGCAGAGTGTCGCTCCGAGCTGGATGGGATCGAACAGGCTGGGCATCGGCGCTCCTTGACGCGGGTGAGCGGCGAGCCCTAGCGGCCCGGGAGCCGACATGCACCCACCTCCTTCGCCTTCCGCCGCTCGCGCGGGCCGCTACGCCTTTCCCGCGCTGATCGCCGGCAACCTCGTCCTCGCCCTGGGGCCGTGGATGGTCCGGCTGGCCGACGTCGGGCCGGTCGCCTCGGGCTTCTGGCGGCTCGCCATCGCCATCCCGTTCCTCGCCGGTTTCGCCCTGGTGCAGCAGCGCGGGCGCGAGCCGCCGCCGCTGCGGCTGGTCGGCCTCGTCGCGATCGGCGGGCTGTTCTTCGCCTCCGACCTCGCCGCCTGGCACGTCGGTATCGGCATGACCAAGCTCGCCAACGCCAGCCTGTTCGGCAACGCCTCGAGCTTCATCCTGGTCGTCTACGGCTTCGTCGTGCTTCGCCGGCTGCCGCGCCGGGTCCAGGCGCTCGCTCTGGCCTGCGCCGCGGCGGGCGCCGCCTTGCTGATGGGCTCGAGCTACGAGCTCAGCCCGAAGAACTTCGGCGGCGACCTGTTCACCCTCGCCGCCGGCCTGCTCTACACCGGCTATCTGCTCGCGGTGGACCGGGCGCGGCGGACGATGGCGCCGATGCCGGTGCTCGCCGTCGCCACGGCCGCCGGCGCTTTGCCGCTGCTGCTGCTCGCGACCCTGGTCGGCCAGAGCGTGGTCGCGACCGACTGGACCCCGCTCGTCATCCTCTCGCTCGGCAGCCAGGTGATCGGCCAGGGCCTGCTCGTCTACGCGGTCGGCTATCTGTCGCCGGTCGTCGTCGGCCTCGGCCTGCTCGCCCAGCCGGCGGCGAGCGCGGTGATCGGACGTCTCGCTTATGGGGAGACGATGAGTGTCGCCGACGCGGCGGGGGCGGCGCTGATCGCGGCGGCTCTGGTGCTGATCCGGCTGCCGGAGAAATCCCCTCCCCTTGATGGGGAGGGGTAGGGGAGGGGAGGAGTCTCCGGAAAGGCAGCATGCTTCATTGACTCCACCCCCACCATGAGCAGGCGCGCCATGTCCCCCGGACATGGCTGCGAACGTGCGGGGCATTTTCGCACCTGCTCATCCTCCCCCATCGAGGGGGAGGGGGTTCGCCTTGCATCCATCCGCCCGCAGGAGCATTTCAGCGCCATGGCCGAGACCGACCTCGCCGCGACCGACATGACGCTCGACGAGCTGAGGCTCGCGCTGGCGCCGAAGATCGCGCCCAACGCGGCCTTCGACGGGTGGGGGGACAAGGCGCTGGCGATGGCGGCGGCCGAGCTCGGCGTACCGGCACCGCGGGCCCGGCTCTGCTTCCCGGGCGGAGCGGCGGAGATGATCGACGCCTGGTTCGATTCGATCGACCGGGCGATGGCCGAGGCCTTCCCGCTCGAGCGGATCGAGGCGATGAAGATCCGCGACCGGATCGGCGAGCTGGTGATGTTCCGGATCGAGCGGATCGATGCGAACAAGGAGGCGCTGCGGCGGGCGCTCGCCGTCCTCGCACAGCCGCAGAACCTGCCGCTCGCCGCCCGGCTCGGCTGGCGCGCGGCCGACCGGATGTGGCGGATCGCGGGCGACCGGGCGACCGACTTCAACCATTATTCCAAGCGCGTCATCCTGATGGGCGTCTACGGCTCGACCCAGCTCGTCTACATGGACGACGACAGCGACGGCCTCGCCGCCACCCGCGCCTTCCTCAACCGGCGGATCGACGACGTCATGCGCTTCGAGAAGACCAAGGCGCAGTGGCGCGGCAACCGCGATCGTCTTCCCTCCCTCAGCCGCTTCCTCGGGCGGCTCAGATACCCGGCGGTGTGACCATGAGAGAGCCCGTTCATTCCAAGCCCAGATGGCCGATCTACGTAGGGATCTTCGTCTTTATCGGCAGCGTCGCGACGGTGGCTTACACGTTCGGCGAGGTCTGGTGGGGATGAATCCCCGGCCGCTCGCCGAGATCGCCAGCTACCACGCCCATCTCTATTTCGATCCGGAACGGGAGCGCGAGACGGCGCTGGGGCTGCGGCAGGCGATCGGCGAGCGCTTCGCCGTCCGCCTCGGAACGGTCTGGGACAAGCCGGTCGGGCCGCACAGCCGGGCGATGTACCAGGTCGCCTTCGCGCCGGAGCTGTTCGGCGCCTTCGTCCCCTGGCTGATGCTCAACCGCCGCGGCCTCTCGGTGCTGGTCCACCCGAACACCGCCAACCAGCGCCGCGACCATCTCGACGACGCCCTCTGGCTGGGCGAGCCGTTGTCGCTGAAGGGCGAGGTGCTTCCGGACGAGGACGGGGAGGCGGAGCCGGCGGGCGAGCCGAACACCGAGCCGACGATAGAGGCTTGAGAGCCCCTCTCCCGCAAGGGGAGAGGGGAGTTTCAGCGGTCCAGCTGCCCGATCGTCGCGTTGAACGGCGGTTCGTTCTTCATTCCCGCCGCCACCCGTTCGACCTGCTCCATGGCGCGGAGCAAATTGCCGCCGGCGAGCTTGGCGAGGTCGGCGTCGCTCCAGCCGCGGCGGGCGAGCTCGGCGAAGAGGATCGGATAGGAATCGACTCCGGGCATTCCGGCGGGATGGGTGCCGTCGATGCCATCATAATCGGAGCCGATTCCGACATGGTCGATGCCGGCGATGTCGCGGACATGCTCGACATGGTCGGCGACCACCGACACCGGCACCGCCGGCTCGGGATGGGCGGCGTCCCACGCATCCTGGGCGGCCTTCCGACGCTCGGGCTGGCCGGGATAGACGTTCTTGAGCCGCGCCGCCTCGGCGTCCTTGGCGCCGTTCCACGCCCGGTATTCGGCCGAGAGGAAACCGGGGAAGAAGTTGACCATCACCACGCCCCCATTGGCCGGAAGCAGCCGGAGCACGTCGTCGGGGACGTTGCGCGGATGGTCCATCAGGGCGCGGGTGGAGCTGTGCGAGAAAATCACCGGCGCCTTCGTCCCGGCGAGCGCCTGGCGCATCACGTCGGCGGAAACGTGGCTCAGGTCCACCATCATGCCGAGCCGGTTCATCTCGTGGACGATCGCCTTGCCGAACGGGGTGAGGCCGTGATGGACCGGATCGTCGGTCGCCGAATCGACGAAGTCGTTGTTCAGCGAATGGCTCAAGGTCATGTAGCGGGCGCCCAAAGCGTAGAACATGCGAAGCGCGGCCGGCGAGTTGCCGATCTGGTGGCCGCCCTCGATGCCGATCAGCGAAGCGACCTTGCCTTCCTTCTCGATGCGGCGGATGTCGGCGGCCGTCGAGGCGAGCTCGAGCCGGCCCGGATAGCGATCGACCATGCGGTGGACGATGTCGATCTCCTCGAGCGTCACCCTTATCGCCTCGTCGCCCTTGAGGGTCGCAGGGATCCACACCGACCAGAATTGCGCGCCGACATGGCCGCTGGCGAGGCGCGGCAGATCGGTCTGCAGCGGGTGGGAAAGGCGCGAGGTGTCGGCATCGAGGTCGAGCGGCTTCCTCCAGAAGTCGAAGCCGTCGCGTATCTCCCAGGGGAGGTCGTTATGGCCGTCGATCACCGGCGTCTGGCTGAGCACCCGCTCGACCCGCTGCTCCGGAGTCTCTGCCTTCCTAGGCGCCGAAGCGAGGGGGGCCGCAGCGAGCGCGGCTAGGGCGAGGAATGGCAGGACAGGCTTCATCGGATCATCCCCTGAGCGGGTCGTCCCTCGTCCTCCCTGTGGAGCGGAGCTCCATGGGGAGGGGGACCATGCGAAGCATGGTGGAGGGGCCTTCCCGATTCAGCAAGCCCCTCCACCGGACTTCGTCCGGTCCCCCTCCCCATCGCCTTCGGCGACAGGGAGGACTGAAGCTCCGTCGCGTAGGTCTTGACCTTCGGCGCAAACTCTTGAGGATGCCCGCCTTTCCCGGGAGAGGAACGACCTGCATGAGCCTGAAGACCGCCGTCCTCGCCGCCGCCCTGGCCGGCGCCGCCGCCACCGCCCTTCGCGCCCAGGCGCCGGTCGACGATCCTTATCTGTGGCTCGAGGAGGTCTCCTCGCCGCGCGCGATGGAGTGGGTCAACGCGCACAACGCCAAGGCGCAGGCGGTGCTCGAGGCGGACCCGCGCTACCAGCAATATTACAACGAGGCACTCGCCATCGCCCAGGCCAAGGACCGGATCCCGTTCGGCAGCTTCCTCAATGGCCAGGTCTACAATTTCTGGCAGGACGCCGACCATGTCCGCGGCGTGTTCCGGCGCACCAGCCTCGCCGGCTACCAGGCCGAATCGCCGGCCTGGGAGACGGTGCTGGACCTCGACGCGCTCGCGGCGTCCGAGAAAGCGAACTGGGTCTTCAAGGGCGCGTTCTGCGCCCGGCCGGCCGAACGCCGCTGCCTCATCCTCCTCTCCGACGGCGGCGAGGACGCGGTGACGACCCGCGAGTTCGACCTGCCGACGGGCAAGTTCGTCGAGGGCGGCTTCGTCATCCCGAAGGGCAAGTCGCGGGCCGCCTGGGAGGACGAGAACACTTTGCTCATCAGCCGCGAATGGGCGCCCGGCGACCTCGGCCGCACCGGCTATCCGTACATTGTAAAGCGGCTGAAGCGCGGCCAGCCGCTTTCGGCCGCGGTCGAGGTGTTCCGCGGCAGCGCCGAGGACGGCGGCTACGGAGTGACGCCCTACGTGCTTCGGGACGGCGAGAACCGCACGCTCGCGGTGATCGACCGGCCGCTCGATACCTTCCGCTCCGAGACCTACATATTGACGCCCAAGGGCGCGCAGCGAGTCGCGATTCCCGCCAAGGCCGGCCTCAACGACATGGTCGCCGGCCGGGTGATCATCGAGACCCGCGAAGACTGGACCCCGGCGGGAAGCGCGACGACCTATCCGGCCGGCGCCTTGCTCTCGGTCGACCTCGCCCAGCTCAAGGCCGACCCGGCCCATCCCAAACCGACTTTGATCTACGCCGCCGGGCAGCGCGAAGCCTATCAGGGCTCGACGGCGTCCAAGGGCGTGCTGCTCGTCTCGATCCTCGACAATGTCCGCGGCCGCACCTTGCTGTTCACTCCGGGACCGCGCGGCACGTGGAAGCGCTCATCGCTCCAGCTCCCTGACAATTCGACGATCGGCGTGGTCGACGCCAGCTCGACCGACAACAAGGCGTTCGTCTCGGTGACCAGCTTCCTGACCCCGCCGTCGCTGTGGCTGGCCGACGCCGGCACCGGCCAGGCTCGGCAGATCAAGGCGCAGCCGGCCAAGTTCGACGCCTCGAACCTCGTCGCCGAGCAGTACGAGGCGACGTCGAGCGACGGGACCAAAATCCCCTACTTCCTGGTCCACCGGAAGGACATCGCGCTCGACGGCAACAACCCGACCCTGCTCTACGCTTATGGCGGCTTCGAATCCTCGTCGACCCCGGCCTATTCGGCTACCACCGGCAAGCTCTGGCTGGAGCATGGCGGGGTCTATGCTCTGGCGAACATCCGCGGCGGCGGCGAGTTCGGGCCGAAATGGCACGAGGCCGGAATCGGCGTCAAACGGCAGATCATCTACGACGATTTCGTCGCCGTCGGCCGCGACCTCATCGCCCGCCACATCACCACGCCGCGCCGCCTCGGCATTCGCGGCGGCTCGAACGGCGGCCTTCTGACCGGGGTCGCCTTCACCCAGCATCCCGAACTGTGGAACGCAGCATTGATCGAGGTGCCTTTGCTCGACATGATCCGGATCTCGAAGATCGCCGCCGGCGCCTCGTGGGAAGGCGAATATGGCAGCATCGACAAGGACCCGGCGGTCCGCGCCTTCTGGGAGAAGACCTCGCCCTACCAGAATTTGCACAAGGGCGGCACCTATCCCGAGCCGTTCATCTTCACCACGACCAAGGACGACCGCGTCGGCCCGCAGCATGCGAGGAAGTTCGCCGCGCGGATGGAGGAGATGGGCCTGCCCTTCCTCTATTACGAGAATACCGAAGGCGGCCACGCGGCCGGCGCCAACCTCAAGCAGACGGCGCACACCAGCGCCCTGGAGATGATCTACCTTACCCGCAAGCTGATGGACTGAGGCCTCATTTCGCGAGGGCGAAGTCTGCCTGGACACGCACTTCCTGGGTGCTGACGCCGGCCTGGATCGGCGGCGCCTGGAGGTTAGGCCGGGGCGCCTCGGCGACGACCATGCCTTCGAAGCCATTGAGGCTGCTCGGCTGCACGGCGTCGCGGATGGCGAGAACGCGCGCTACCTTGAGCCCGGCGGCCGACGCGTAGGCGTCGGCCCGGGCCCGGGCGGCGCGGTAAGCGGCGGCGTAAGCCGAACGGCCGGCCTTTTCGGGATCCGCAAGAGTAAGGTTCGGGCCGGACAAGATGTTGGCGCCCGCCTGAGTCGCCGCGGCGATCGCTTCGCCGGCGCGGCGCAAGTCGCGCACCCGCACTTCGACCAAATTGTTCGCTTCGAACCGGCCGCGATTGGGACCGTAATCGATTCGGGAAAGGCCGATCGACTGGGTCTGAAGGTCGTCGCGCTTCATTCCGAGGCGCTCGAGCGCGGCCACGACATTGTTCATCGCCGCGTTGTTGCGGGCGCTGGCTTCGCCGGCGTTTGCTCCTATCGTCTGGACTCCGGCCGTGAAGCGGGCCTGGTCCGGCCGAGTGTCGGTCCGCCCGGTCGCGCTGACCTGCAAAAGCACCTCGTCTCGCGCGACGCCGCGCGGATCGGGGGACGAAGCAGAACAGCCGGAAAGCAGCAGCGCCAGGATTGCCGTCGTCGCCATCTTCATCGCGCCTCTCCCACCAATGCGAATTTCGATGTTACATTGTAACACGTCGTCCCGCTTTCGACAGTGCCTTTTCGGGGACCTCCGCTTTGGCTCCGCGAGGTTCCGGCCACGGCCCTCTGCCGCTCAATCGTTATTGATAATCATTTGCAACTGGGATAGCCGGGCAGACATGTTTCGCCGCTTCTCGCTCCTCTGGCTGTGCCTGCTCCCCTTCGCGACTCCCGCGGCGGCGCAGCAGGGCGAGGTGCAGACCAGCTGGCGGCTGCTCGACTATCTCGCCGTCGACTATCCCGGCGCGGTCCGCGACGGGCGCGTGATCAGCGCTTCGGAATATAAGGAGATGGGCGAATTCGCCGCCTCCGTCGGCGAGCGGATCGGCGGCTTGCCGCAAAAGCCGCAGAAGGCGCGGCTGGTCGCCGGCGCCGACGCCCTCAAGGCGGCGATCGGACGCAAGGCCGCGCCCGAGGACGTGGCGCGAATCGCCCACGGTCTCGCCGCCCAGCTGATCGCCGCCTATCCGGTGCCGCTCGCGCCCAAGTCGATCCCCGACCCGGCGCGGGGCGACTTCTTGTTCGCCCAGAATTGCGCGGCCTGCCACGGCGCGGCGGGCGACGGCAAGGGGCCGATGGCGGCGAAGCTCAACCCGCCGCCGATCGCCTTCGCCGACCGCGAGCGGGCGCGACAGCGCAGCCTGTTCGCGCTCTACCAGGTGATCGACCAGGGCCTCGAGGGCACGGCGATGCAGAGCTTCTCCAGCCTGCCGGACGCCGACAAATGGGCGCTGGCCTTCCGGGTCGGCCGCTTCGCCTACCCGCCCGCGCTCGCCGAGCAAGGACGCAAGCTGTGGCAAAGCGACGCGACGGTGCGCGGCCTCGTCCCGGACGCCGCGGCGCTGACCGGCCTCACCGAAGCGGGCCTGGCGCAGCGGATCGGTCCGGCCAAGGCGGCGGCGGTCGCTGCCTATCTGCGCAACGACCCGAAGGCGGTCGGCCGGCAAAGCGGTTCGTCGCTGACGATCGTCCGCGAGAAGCTCCGCCAGAGCCTCGCCGCCTACGAGGCGGGCGACCGCAATGGAGCGAAGGAGCTGGCGCTCGCGGCCTATCTCGACGGCTTCGAGCCGGTCGAGCCGATGCTCGCCGCCCGTGATTCCGGGCTGCTGGCCCGGGTCGAGACCAAGATGGGCGAGCTTCGCGGCGCCATCGCCCAGGGCAAGGACGTGGCGGAGGTCCGCGAGCGGGTTTCCGGGCTCAACACTTTGGTGGACGAGAGCGAGAGCGCGCTCGCGCCGGACCAGGGCAGCGCCGCCTCGACCTTCCTCGGCGCCTTCACCATCCTCGTCCGCGAGGGGCTCGAGGCCCTGCTGATCGTCGTCGCCATGCTCGCCTTCCTGCGCAAGGCCGACCGGCCCGAGATGGCGCGCCCGGTCCACTGGGGCTGGGTCCTCGCCCTGCTCGCCGGGCTCGCCACCTGGTGGGCGGCGACCAACCTGATCGCGATCAGCGGGGCGAGCCGGGAGCTGACCGAAGGGTTCGGCTCGGCGCTGGCGGCGGTGGTGCTGCTGTTCGTCGGAATCTGGATGCACGGCAAGGCGCAGGCCGACGAATGGCAGCGCTACATCCATGACAAGGTCGGCCAGGCGCTGTCCAAGAAGTCCGCCTGGTTCCTGTTCCTGCTCGCCTTCGTCGCGGTCTATCGCGAGGTGTTCGAGACCATCCTGTTCTTCGCGGCGCTTTCCGCCGAGGGCCGGGTCGGGGCGGTGATCGCGGGGGCGGCGGCGGGGCTCGGAACGCTCGCCCTGATCGCGGTGCTGATGTTGCGCTTCAGCCGGCGCCTGCCGATCGCCAAATTCTTCTCCTACAGCTCGCTTCTGATCGCGGTTCTGGCGGTGGTGCTGGCCGGCAAGGGCGTCGCGGCCCTCCAGGAGGCGGGAATGCTCGGGGTCACGCCGGCTTCCTGGGCCCCGCGGATCAGCCTGCTCGGCCTCTATCCGACCATCGAGGGCCTCGTGGCGCAGGGGCTGACCCTCGCCGTGCTGGTCGTCGGCTTCGGCCGCAATCGCAGGCCCGCGAAGCGGCTCGCGACGGCCTGAAACCGGGTGGCGCCGGAAGGCCCGGTCGCTTATCGTCCCGCCGAATCCGAAAAGCAGTGGAAGGAAGCGCGATGGCGGGCGTCAACAAGGTGATCCTGGTCGGCAATCTGGGCGACGACCCGGAGAGCCGCTCGCTCAACAATGGCGGCGAGGTGGTGAACATGCGCGTCGCCACGTCGGAAACCTGGAAGGACAAGGACGGCAACCGCCAGGAGCGGACCGAGTGGCACCGGGTGGTGATCTTCAACGAGAATCTCGGCCGCGTCGCCAAATCCTATCTGCGCAAGGGCTCGAAGGTCTATCTCGAGGGGCAGATCCAGACCCGCAAATGGCAGGACCAGTCGGGCGCCGACCGCTATTCGACCGAGATCGTCCTCCAGCGCTTCCGCGGCGAGCTCGTCCTGCTCGACAGCCGCGGCGGCGGCGGCGGCGGCGGCGACGATTTCGGCGGCGGCCAGGAGAGCGGCGGCTTCGGCGGTGGCGGCTCCCGTCCGCAATCCCGCCCGGCGCCGGCCTTCGACAGCGACCTCGACGACGAGGTTCCGTTCTAGGCCGGAGCGCCCGAGCGCAGCGAGGCTGACGCGAAGCGGCACCCGAGCAGCGCGGGAGAGAGAGCGAAGACCGGCCAGCGGCTCGAAGAGCCGACTGACGTCACGCGATTCACTCGCGTGACGGCCCCTTCTACTCCTTGAGCTTCTCCTTCAGGGCCGCCAGGCCGGCGAACGGGCTCGACTCCGCACGGGCCTGCTCCTCGCTCCTGACCCCGGCCTCCTTCAGCGCCGCCTCGGCGGCGGGAGAGCGTGGATAAGGGTTGAGGCTTAGCGACAAAGTCTCCGCCACCGCCTCGCCGACGTCGATCGCTCCGCCTTCATAGAAGACGGTGTCGAGCTCGCGTCCGCCAAGCTCGACCTCCTCATCCGCTGCCGCGGCGGCCGGCTGGGGCTGGAATTCGATGCGGAACAGCTCGGCCACGGTTTCGGATACCGGCTCGCCGGTGGCGACGCAGCTCTGCACCACATCGGCCGACAGAGAGCCGGCGGCAGTAACAATGGCACCAGCGCGGGTGAGCGCCGCCTCGGCGGCAAGGCGGCCGATCGCCACGAGCCCGAAGCGCTCGGCGAGCGCGCCACGTTCGGCCTCGCCGGCCTCGATCTCGAAGCGACGGGGCTCGGCGCCGAGCGTGTCGAGCCGGACCGGACGGCTGAATTCGGGAGTCATCCGATCTCTCCGGCCAGCAGGCGCGCGAGCGGCACGGCGACCAGGGCGGACTGCCGCCGCCGTAAGTGTTCGGCGACGAACCGCACCGCATCCTCGGAAGGAGGCGCATCCCGGAACACATTTCGCCGCACCGACGCCTCGAATGCCGAGGCATCGGAAAGCGTGTCCCGGAAGCTCGCCTTTCGTCCGCCCAGCGCGCCCATCAGCTTGCCGATTCCCTTGCCGACCATGAGATCGCCGGTACCGAGCTCGCGCAGGCTCGCATCCATGTCGTCTACGAACAACTCGGTGAGCAGCACCGAATTGCGCCGACCGCTTTCCCCTTCCGCCTCCAATCGCAACAGAACGAGGGCGAGCAAGGCCGACACCATGTCGAACCTGCCGTCGACCGTGTCGGGAACCCCGCCGCGCCGGTACCAGGCGGGATCGCGGGCCTCGGCCACGATCGCCGCGTAGAGCGGGCGGAGCGCAAGCCGATCGCCGGGAGCTCCGAAAAGACGCTGAAGGAAGGTCAGGGCAGATCTCCGGGCAAGGGCGCGGCTTGCGCCCGTGAGGCATATTCGGATATTGGGGTCCGGTGTCGCGCGCCGCAAGGCAGGCGCACGGGGGCGCGCCTTCGAACCGACCCAATCGGGAGTGTTTTCAATATGATCCTGCGCAACGGACGCCGCGTCCTGGTGACCGCCGCCGCCGCCGGCCTCTTGCTCGGCGGCTGCACCCGCGTCGTCGCCCGGCAGGGCTTCAACCTCGATGAGACGTTGGTGTCCGCCATCCAGCCCGGCACCGACAACAAGGAATCGGTCGCCAACACGCTCGGCCGGCCGAGCTTCACCGGCGGCTTCGGCGACACCGACTGGTATTATTTCTCGCGCATGACCAAGAACATGGCGTTCAGCAACCCGCACCCGTCGAGTCAGACGATCCTCCACATCCGCTTCGATCCCGCGGGCAACGTCGCCTCGGTCGAGCGTAAGGGGATGGAGCAGGTCGCCTCGATCCATCCGGTCGACGACAAGACTCCGACGCTCGGGCGCCACAAGAGCCTGTGGGACGAATTGTTCGGCAATATCGGCACCGTCGGCTCGGCCGGCCAGGCCCGGCGCTCCACCGACAATCCGAACGGCCCGGGCGGCTGAGGCGAATCCGGTCATGCCGGACTTGATCCGGCATCCACCTGTTTCTCAAAATCGAAGGGTAAGAAGATGGACCCCGGATCAAGTCCGGGGTGACGACTTAGCTCGATCGCGAGCTCCTCAGCGCACGATCTCCCCGGCGGCGAGGACGGCGAGGGTGACCAGGTCCGACGCGCTGGCTGACATCGGCGCGATCTGCACCTGCTGCTCCATGCCGACCAGGATGGGACCGATGACCGAATCGCCGCCGAGCTCCTTGAGCAGTTTCGCCGAGATGTTGGCGGTCTGAAGCCCCGGCATGACCAGGACGTTGGCCGGACCGGTCAGCCGGCTGAACGGATAGACCCGCGCCATGACCGGGTTGAGCGCGACATCGGGCGACATCTCGCCTTCATATTCGAAGCCGACGTCGCCGCGCCGGTCGAGCACCCGGACGCCCTCGCGGATGCGGTCGAGATAGGTGCCCTCGGGATCGCCGAAATTCGAATAGGACAGGAAGGCGACGCGCGGCTCATGGCCCATCCGGCGGGCGACGCTCGCCGTCTGGATGGCGATCTCGGCCAGTTGCTCGCCGCTCGGCCGCTCGGTCACCGTCGTGTCGGCGATGAAGGTGGTGTGCGACTGGCCGACGAGGACATGGACTCCGAACGGAGTCGTGCCTTGCTTGGAATCCAACACCCGCAGCACCTGCCTGAGGCTCTGGGCGTAGGGCCGGGTGACTCCCGTGATCAGGGCGTCGCCCTCGCCGAGCGCGAGCAGCAAAGCGGCGAAGGTGTTGCGGTCCTGCTTCACCATCCGCTCGATCTGGCGGTGCAGATAGCCCTTGCGCTGCAGCCGCGCGTAGAGGTGGTCGACCATCTCGTCGATCCGCCCGTAGACCCGGCTGTTGACCAGCTCGTAATCCTCGGGCCGCTCGACCCCGAGCTCGCGCAGCCGGTCGTAGACGTCGTCGCGGCCGACCAGCACCGGAATGCCGTAGCCGCCGTCGCGGAAGGCGATGGCGGCGCGAAGCACGACGTCCTCCTCCCCTTCGGCGAACAGCACGCGCTTCGGATCGGCGCGGGCGGATTCGTAGGCGAGGCTGAGCACCGAGGTGGTCGGATTGAGCCGCGAGCGGAGCTGGGTGCGGTAGGCGGCGAAATCCTCGATCGGCCGTTGCGCGACGCCGCTCTTCATCGCCGCCCGGGCGACGGCCGCCGGCACGATCTCCATCAGCCGAGGGTCGAACGGCGCGGGGATGATGTAGTCCGGCCCGAAATTGTGGGCGCGCCCGCCATAGGCCGCCGCCACTTCCTCCGGCACCTGCTGGCGGGCGAGGTCGGCCAGCGCCTCGGCCGCGGCGATCTTCATGTCGTCGTTGATCGTCGTCGCCCGGACGTCCAGCGCGCCCCGGAAGATGAAGGGGAAGCCGAGCACGTTGTTGACCTGGTTGGGATAGTCGGAGCGGCCGGTGGCGACGATCGCGTCCGGCCGGGCGGCCTTGGCGTCGGGCGGCGTGATCTCCGGATCGGGATTGGCCATGGCGAAGATGATCGGCCTTTTGGCCATGGCCATGACCATCTCGGGCTTCAGGGCGCCCGCCGCCGAGAGGCCGAGGAAGACGTCCGCGCCGACCAAAGCCTCGGCCAGCGTCCTCGCCTCGGTGTCGACGGCATGGGCCGACTTCCACTGGTCCATGCCCTCGGGGCGGCCTTCCCAGATAACGCCCTTGCGGTCGCACATGATGACGTGATCGTGGCGGACGCCCATCGCCTTGATCAGCTCGGTGCAGGCGATCGCGGCGGCGCCGGCGCCGTTCACCACCACCTTGACGTCCTTCAATTCGCGGCCGGTCAGGTAGCAGGCGTTGATCAGGCCGGCGGCGGTGATGATCGCGGTGCCGTGCTGGTCGTCGTGGAAGACGGGGATGTTCATCCGCTCCTTCAAGGTCTGCTCGATGATGAAGCAGGCCGGAGCGGCGATGTCCTCGAGGTTGATCCCGCCGAAGCTCGGCCCGAGCAGGGCCACGGCATTGATGAACGCGTCGCTGTCCTCGGTGTCGACCTCGATGTCGATCGCGTCGACGTCGGCGAAGCGCTTGAACAAGACCGCCTTGCCTTCCATCACCGGCTTGGAGGCGAGCGCGCCCAGATTGCCGAGGCCGAGGATGGCGGTGCCGTTGGAGATGACGGCGACGAGATTGCCCTTGGCGGTATATTCATAGGCCTTGGCCGGATCTTCGGCGATCGCCCGCACCGGCACCGCGACGCCGGGGGAATAAGCGAGGCTGAGGTCGCGCTGGGTCGCCATCGGCTTGGAGGCGATGATCTCAAGCTTTCCTGGGCGGCCGCGCGAATGGAATTCCAGCGCCTCGGCCTCGGAGAATTTAACGTGGCTTTCCGACATTCGCTCGGCCTTAGCGGACACAGGCGTGCAAAGTCATCTTTCTAGCCTCCCGCTCGGCGAGGCGGGCTGTT
>JAXDPA010000053.1:0-4592 GCA_034668685.1 Sphingomonadales bacterium
GCGTCCTTGACGCCCGCTTCCACCGCCGGAATGTACTGGCGGGGTACCGCGCCGCCGTGGATCTTCTCGTCGAACTGGAAGCCCGACCCGCGCGGCAGCGGGCGGATCTCGATCACCGCGTCGCCGAACTGGCCGTGGCCGCCCGACTGCTTCTTGTGGCGGCCGCGCTGGGTGACCGTCTTGCGGATCGATTCCTTGAAGCCGATCATCGGCGGCTTGGTGTTGACCGCCACTCCGTAGCGCCGCTTCAGCTTGGCGAGTGTCACCTTGAGATGCTCGTCGCTGATGCCCTTGAGCCGGGTCTCGTGAAGCGCCTCGTCCTGCTCCCAGGAAAGCGAGGGGTCCTCCTCGCAGAGCTTGTGGAGGGCCGTCGACAGGCGGACGTCGTCCTTCCGGTCCTGGGTGGTGATGGCGAGCGCGTAGTTCGATTTGGGCAGAGCGATCTCGGGGACCTTGCCGCTGGCGCCGAGCCACTGGCCGGCGCCGATGCCCTCTGCCTTGGCGATGGCGACGACGTCGCCGGTCTCCGCCTTGGCGAGCTTCGCCGTCTTCTCGCCCTGCAGCGCGAACAGGGTGCCCACCCGCACCGTCCCGCTCGGCGACTTGAGCTCGGCCCCCTCGGTCAGAGTCCCGCCGAACACGCGGGCATAGGCCAGGCGGCCCATATTGCCGCCGTGCGAGACCTTGAAGGCGAAGGCGCAGCCGGTCTTGGCGCCGAGCCTTGTCGCCGCCGCGTCGGGCGCGGGCGCGTCGTGGCGAAGCGCCTTCATCAGCCGGCGGATGCCGAAGCCGTTGAGCGCCGAGCCGAACAGCACCGGCACGACCAGATTCTCCCGGGTCTCGCGGGCGATGTCGGCGAAAATCGTCGCTTTGTCGGGAGTCTCGTCCATCAGGAGCTGCTCGAGCAGGGCATCGTCATGATCGGCGAGCTGCTCGAGCATGTGGAATCGATCAGCAGCCTCGCGGTCGGCGAGGTCGGCCGGGATGTCGATCGGCTCGGACGGCTTGCCCGGCACGTAGCGGAAGGCGCGCTCGAGCCCAAGGTCGACGAAGCCGGTGATCTTCTCGCCAGTGCGGATCGGGATCTGGCGGGCGACCAAGGGTGAGGAGCTCATCGGCTGAAGCGCTTCGAGCAGGTCGCGAATGCCGCCGCGCGCCTGGTCGATCTTGTTGACGAAGATGAGGTGCGGGACTCCGAGCGCCTCGAGCTGGCGAAGCGCCGGCTCGGCGAGGATGGCCCGGTCGGTGTCGGGGTCGACGACGACGACGGCGAGGTCGGCGGCGGCGATGGCCAGCGCCCCGTCGGCCGAGAAGCCGACCGATCCGGGCGCGTCGACCAGAACGAAGCGGTCGCCGAGGAAATCGAAGTGCGAGAGGTTGACCTCGGTCGACCCGGCCCGCGCCCGCGCCTCGGGGCTGGAGTCGCCGACCGTGGTGCCGGCGTCGACGGAGCCCTGCCGGTCGATCGCGCCCGCCGCAAAAAGAAGGGCCTCGGCCATGCTGGTCTTGCCAGCTCCGCCGGGGCCCACGAGCGCGATGGCGCGGGTACCGTCTGATCTGCCAGGCATGTTCGTCTCCTCCGTCCGCAATCGCGGATCCGCGAGAAGACGCGGGCCCGCGCCTCATGGAAAGGATCAGCCTTCACCGATCCGCCGCGGAGCGCAAGGGCATTTACCACGATTCGTCGCTCCGCCCGTCCCGCCGGTGGAACGGCGCGGAGGATCGGCGGTTGAACCTTCGTGCCGCATTCGCTCGTCCTGCCCCTGGTCGCCGGACTGTCGCTCGCCGGAGCGGCGGTGGGGGTCCAGCTCGGCCATTCGGCCATCTCCGAGATCGACCCGACCCTCTTCTCCGAGCCGGAGGAGAGCTTCCACGCCGGCCTCGCGGCCAATCAGAGCCCGAACTGGGCGCAGGTCCAGCAGGCCGAATATGCGCAGCCGGAAGTCGTCGCCCAGCCCGAGGTGCCGGCCGCCTGCATCGGCTGCGTCACCTGGCCGATCGAGCTCGGCCCGCGTCCTTCGACCGTCGTGACCGCGGCGTATCGGACATCGAGTCGCGAGCGCTACGCGGAAACGGAGACCGTTCCGTCGGTCGTCGTCGACGACGTCCCGGACGCGACGCGGGAGAGGATCGCGCGCTATTCCAGCTATAAGGTGAGCAGCGACGACGAGCCGCCCGAAGCGGGCCAGCCCCCGGCCGAGCCCTCAAGCGAGCCGGCCGGCCTCTAGCCTTCGCTCCGCCTGCGGGCGGCCTGCTTGCCGCAGCGCAGCACCTCCCCTAAATCCGCTCCATGACCTCCACCAACGACATCCGGCGCGGCTTCCTCGATTATTTCGGGGGCGAGGGGCACCGGATCGTGCCTTCGGCGCCGCTCGTGCCGCAGAACGATCCGACCCTGATGTTCGTCAACGCCGGCATGGTGCCGTTCAAGAACGTCTTCACCGGCCTCGAGACCCGGCCCTACGTCACCGCCACCTCGTCGCAGAAATGCGTCCGCGCCGGCGGCAAGCACAACGATCTCGACAATGTCGGCTACACCGCCCGTCACCACACCTTCTTCGAGATGCTCGGCAATTTCTCGTTCGGCGACTATTTCAAGGACCGGGCGATCACCCTCGCCTGGACCTTGCTCACGAAGGAATGGGGCCTGTCGCCGGAGCGGCTGACCGCCACCGTCTACCATACGGACGACGAGGCTTACGACCTCTGGCGCAAGATCTCGGGCCTGCCCGAGAGCCGCATCATCCGCATCCCGACCAAGGACAATTTCTGGGCGATGGGCGACAACGGCCCCTGCGGGCCCTGCTCGGAGATCTTCTACGACCATGGCGATCACATCCCCGGCGGCCCGCCGGGATCGCCGGACGAGGACGGCGACCGCTTCACCGAGATCTGGAACCTCGTCTTCATGCAGTACGAGCAGGAAGCGAACGAGATCGTCCGCGAGCTGCCCAACAAGTCGATCGACACCGGCATGGGGCTGGAGCGGATCGCCGCCGTCATGCAGGGCGTCCATGACAATTACGACACGGACACGTTCAAGGCGCTGATCGCGGCGTCGAGCGAGCTGACCCGGACCACGCCGGAAGGGCCGCGCAAGGCGAGCCACCGGGTCATCGCCGACCATCTTCGCGCCTCCGGCTTCCTGATCGGCGACGGCGTGCTCCCGGCCAATGAAGGGCGCGGCTACGTGCTTCGCCGGATCATGCGCCGGGCGATGCGCCACGCCCATATCCTCGGCGCGGCCGAGCCTTTGATGTGGCGGCTGGTGCCGGCGCTGGTCGCCGAGATGGGCGCGGCCTATCCCGAGCTGGTCCGCGCCCAGCCGCTGATCGAGGAGACCCTGAAGCTCGAGGAGACGCGCTTCCGACAGACTCTCGACAAGGGCCTCAGGCTGCTCGAGGAGGCGACGGCCTCGATGGCGCCCGGCGCGACCCTGCCGGGGGAAGTCGCGTTCAAGCTCTACGACACCTACGGCTTCCCTTACGACCTCACCGAGGATGCGCTGCGTGCCCAGGGCTTCGGGGTGGACCGCGCCGGCTTCGATGCCGCCATGGCCGAGCAGAAGGCCCAGGCGCGCGCCGCCTGGAAGGGCTCGGGCGAGAAGGCCTCGGACGATCTGTGGTTCGACCTCGCCGAGGAATTCGGCTCGACCGAGTTCACCGGTTATGCCGGCCATGAAGGGGAGGGGCAGGTCCTTGCCCTGATCAAGGACGGCGCCCGGGTACAGAAACTTCACTCTGGCGCTGAAGGTATTGTGATCACCAACCAGACGCCGTTCTACGGCGAGAGTGGCGGTCAGATGGGCGACACCGGCACCATCACCGGCTTTCACACCGGCGAGACGAGAGTCTTGGACACCACCAAGCCCCTTGGACGGATCCATGCTCATCACGTCCGAGTGGAAGAGGGCGCCATTGCGGTGGGCGACACCATTCATCTCTCCGTTGATTCGGAACGGCGGAGTCGGGTGCGTGCCAATCATTCCGCCACCCACCTCCTCCACGCGGCGCTTCGCCACCGGCTCGGCGGACATGTCACCCAGAAGGGAAGCCTCGTCGCTCCCGACCGGCTTCGGTTCGACTTCTCGCATCCCAAGGCGCTCACGGCGGAAGACGTCGCCGCGATCGAGGAGGAAGTGAACCGCCACATCCGCGAGAACCAGGCGGTCACGACCCGGCTGATGACCCCCGACGAGGCGATCTCGGCCGGCGCCATGGCGCTGTTCGGCGAGAAATATGGCGACGAAGTCCGGGTCCTGTCGATGGGCCGGAACGACGAGGCCAGCTATTCGGTCGAGCTGTGCGGCGGCACCCACGTCAACGCTTTGGGCGACATCCAGCTGTTCAAGATCGTCTCGGAAAGCGCCGTCGCCGCCGGCGTCCGCCGCATCGAGGCGCTGACCGGCGAGGCCGCGCGCCTGTGGCTGACCGAGCGCGAGAGCCGGCTCAAGGAAATCGCCGCCACGCTCAAGGCATCGCCCGAGGAAGTCCCCGCCCGCGTCGCCACGCTGATCGAAGACCGCCGCCGCCTCGAACGCGAGCTCGCCGAGGCGAAGAAGGCGCTGGCGCTGGGCGGGGGAGGGACGGCCG
>JAXDPA010000054.1:0-12662 GCA_034668685.1 Sphingomonadales bacterium
ATGAGCCCCAGGAACTGGCTTGCGACGACCGCCGTCGCCGCGTCCTTCGCGATGGTTGCGCTGCCCGCGGCCTCCGCTCCGGCGCCCGCGCCGGCGCGAAGCCCGTTCGCGACGGCGAGCGCCCTTCCGTTCGAGGCGCCGCGCTTCGACCTCATCAAGGACAGCGACTACCAGCCGGGCTATGAGCAGGGCATGGCGATCCAGCGCGCCGAGATGCAGCGCATCGCCGGCAACCCGGCCGCCCCGACCTTCGACAACACGATCGTCGCCATGGAGCGCTCGGGCCGGATGCTCGAGCGGGTCGGCCTCGCTTTCTCCGGGGTCGTCGGCGCCAACACCAATCCGGTGCTCGACAAGGTTCAGGAAGTCGAGGCGCCGAGGCTCGCCGCCCATCAGGACGCGATCTACCTCAATCCGAAGCTGTTCGCCCGGGTGAAGACGCTCTACGACCAGCGCGCCCGCCTGAGGCTCGACCCCGAGCAGCGCCAGCTGCTCGAAGTCTATTACCACCAGTTCGTCCATGCCGGCGCCCAGCTCTCGGAGCCGGACAAGGCCAAGCTGAGGGCGTTGAACGGCCAGATTTCGACGCTCGAGACCGCCTTCCAGCAGAAGCTGGTCGCGGCCGCAAAGGCCGGGGCTCTGGTGGTCGACAGCCCCGCCAAGCTGGCCGGTCTCGACGAGGGCGCGATCGCGGCCGCGGCGCAGGCGGCTAGGGACCGCAAGCTCGACGGCAAGTGGGTGGTCCCGCTTCAGAACACGACCCAGCAGCCGACCCTCTCGTCGCTGAGCGACCGGTCGACCCGCGAGGCCCTGTTCAACCAGAGCTGGAACCGCGCCGAGAAGGGGGATGCGAACGACACGCGCTCGACCATCGAGCAGCTCGCCCAGCTGCGCGCGCAGAAGGCCGCCCTGCTCGGCTATCCCAATTGGGCGGCCTACGTCCTTTCGGATCAGATGGCCGTGACTCCGGAAGCCGTACAAAGCTTCATCGGCAAGCTCGCGCCCGCCACCGCCGCGGAGGAACGGCGCGAGGCGGCGATCATCCAGGCGGCGATCAAGGCGGGCGGCGAGGATTTCAAGCTCCGCCCGTGGGACTGGGACCGCTATGCCGAGCGCGTCCGCAAGGCCAAATACGATCTCGATGAGTCCGAGATAAAGCCCTATTTCGAGCTGAATCGGGTGCTCCAGGACGGCGTCTTCTACGCCGCGGGCCAGCTCTACGGCATCAGCTTCAAGGAGCGGAAGGACATCCCGGTCTACCAGCCGGACGTTCGCGTGTTTCAGGTCTACGACAAGGACGGCTCCGAGCTCGGCCTCATCTATTTCGACTATTTCAAGCGCGACAACAAATCGGGCGGCGCCTGGATGTCGAACTTCGTCAACCAGTCGCGGCTGCTCGGCACCAAGCCAGTCGTCTACAACGTCGCCAATTTCACCAAGCCCGCGCCGGGCCAGCCGGCGCTGCTGAGCTTCGACGACGTCACCACCATGTTCCACGAATTCGGCCACGCTCTCCACGGCCTGTTCGCGGCTCAGACCTATCCGACCCTGTCGGGGACCAACGTGGCGCGCGACTTCGTCGAGTTCCCCTCGCAGTTCAACGAACATTGGGCGCTCGAGCCCAGCGTGCTCACCCATTACGCCAAGGACTATCGTACCGGCGCCACCATCCCGCAGACCCTGGTCACCAAGATCAAGAACGCGGCCAAGTTCAACCAGGGCTATGCGCTCGGCGAGCTGATCGCCGCCGCCCAGCTCGACATGGCCTGGCACTCGCTTCCGGCGAGCGCGCCGAGGCAGCAGACCGACGCGTTCGAGGCCGCCGCGCTCCAGAAGATGGGCCTCGACATCGAGGACGTTCCGCCGCGCTACCGGTCGAGCTACTTCCTCCACATCTGGGCCAACGGCTATTCGGCCGGCTATTACGCCTACCTCTGGACCCAGATGCTCGAGAACGACGCTTATTCCTGGTTCCGAAGCCATGGCGGAATGACCCGCGCCAACGGCCAGCGCTTCCGCGACCTGATCCTCTCGCGCGGCCACACGCTGGATTACGGCCCGATGTTCCGCGCCTTCTACGGCAAGGATCCCGACATCGGCCCGATGCTCCGCCACCGCGGCCTCGAACCGGGCGACGAATAGGAAAGGCGCGGGAACCTTCTCGCCGCCTTTGTCCCCGGCTGGAACGGCCGAATCGCGCCGCTTGCGCCCGCGCCGCGGGAGTCGCAGGGGCGGGCGATGGCGCGCAGGATGGTTTCAACCGAGGCGAGACGCGGCGGCAGGGCCCTCTTCTATCTGTCGCTGGCGGCGATGATGCTGGAGGCGGCCCCAGCCCTCCCGGCGCGCGACGCGGCGCCGTCTGCTCGTCGCCACGTCTCGGTTGCCGTTGCCGCTGCGGCTCCCAGGAGGGCAGAGCCTGCCCCGGCGCCGAAGCGGGCGAAGGCCGGACCTCCCGCGCTCGATTTCGCGCTCAACCGCGAGCTGCCGATCCGCCAATGGCTGAGGCCGGGCGAATATGCCTGGGACGACCAGGGCGTTCCGGCCGGCCCGCTGACCATCGTCGTCAACATCCGCGGCCGGGTGCTCTCTGCCTACCGGGCCGGCGCCGAGATCGGCCGCTCGAGCCTGATCTATGGCGCCGACGACAAGCCGACCCCGCACGGCGAGTTCCGGATCCTCGAGAAGGACGCCGACCATAAGTCGAGCCTCTATTACAGCGCTCCGATGCCCTATGCGCTCCGGCTGACCGGCGACGGCGTCTTCCTCCACGCCTCGCAAATGGCCGACGACCTCGCCACCCACGGTTGCGTCGGCCTGCCCAAGGACTTCGCCCGCTTGCTGTTCCGCGCCGCCAAGGTCGGCGACCGCGTCATCATCTGGAGCGGCACCCGCCAGGGGTGAACTTTAGCCGCGTGCGCGGTAATTCGGAACAAGCCCCTTTTGCGCGAGCGCTCAATGATATAGTATAACACGATGAGCGAGGCAGCGACCGCCCGGATGACTTTCGTGACGGCGATCGCCGCGGTCTCGGCCGTGGCGGCCGCGGATGTCGCGGCCGCGGCGGCACCTGGCCCCCGCGCCGTCGCCCTCGCCGCCCGGCACTGCGGGCTCCAAGGCATTCGCGCCCATCGGGAAGGGCGTCGCGGCTTTGCCCTGGAGACCGAGGAAGATGCCACCACCACTACGGTGACCGTCGAGGAAGGCCCGATTTCGCCGGAACGGGAGCGCCAGATCGAGGCCGAGAACGAGAGAGCCGGCCGGCCGATACGGTGCCTGGACAGATGGGCGCGCCAGCACCGGATTCGACTCCGCTGGATGATGCCGCCGCTCGGGCCGATCTACGATTAGTCTCCAGGCACCACGTCGAAGGCGAAGCTGATGCGCGGCTCGTCGGTCAGCGGCGGGATGGTGCGGTGGGCGTAATGCGAGGGGGCGAGGAGGAAATAGCCTTCGCGCGGGCGTAAGCGTGTAAGCGGTACGAGGCCGGCTTCGGCGAGGCTCGGCGGCGGTCCGTATTCAATCGCGCCGCGGCCGTCCTGGGCTTCCGCCACCTGGCGCGGGATCGAGACGTAATAGACGCCGCTCGCCCAGCCGCCGCGGTGGATATGCCATTCCTCATGGTCGCCGCCGCGCTGGATCAGGCCCCAGGCCTTGAGATGCGCCGCCCTCGGCCGGGCTTCGAGCCAGGGATCGGGCGAGGCCGCAGGGGAGGGCGCCCAGGCGTCGATGAGGGCCTGAAGAGTCCCGACGAGCGCGCTGACGAGCTCCGGGCGGCGGCCGGCGAACAAGGCGTGGACCCGGGTGCTGCCGCGGTTCGCCTCCTCGGGCGGAAACTCGCTCACCGGATACGGGTTGGCCAGCAGTTCCTCGGCGAGCGCCCGGTTGAAGGCGCCCAGGTCGTCGAAGCCGGCCGGCACCGGCAGCTCCATCTCGGCGACGCGCGATGGATCGAACAGCAGGGCGCGTGCCTCGTCCGGTCGGCCGTTGAGCGCCAGCGCCGTGCCCCAATCGGAGAAGAGCTGGGCATGGCGGACGCCGCGCCTGGCGAGCCCCTCGCACATCTCCAGCAGCTCGGCGTCGCGGCCGGCCTTGCGGAGCAGCCGGGCGAGTCGCCAGCAGGCGTGGCGATGACCCGGCTCCCCGGCGAGCAGCGCGCGCAGCTCGGCTTCCGCCTCGGAGTCCCGGCCCAGGCCGAACAGGGCGACGGCCCGCTCGTGCTGCGGATCGGGGAGGGCGGCGATCGCCTCGGTGGCCTCGCGGAAGCGGCCGAGCGCGTTCAGGCATCGGGCGCGGCGAAGCGCGCGGCCCTGGTCGACGGGCGCGTCGACGGCCGCCTCGAGGACCGCCAAAGCCGCGCCGAAATCGAAGCGGTCGAGATGGAGGTCGGCGAGCTTCAGCCGGAGGCGCGGATTGCCGGGATCGTCGGCCAGCGCGCGTTCGAGCAGAGCGAGGGCCTGGCGGGGCGGCGCGAGGCTTTCCGCCGGCGCGGGCCGCCATTTGATCATTGCGACGCCGCCGGCGTCAGGAGAGGAAGCCCTCCGCGTCGGGCGTGTGGCTGCCGGGGTTGTTCTCGGCCTCGCTGGTCGCCAGCCGGCGCAGGCTCGTCCGGGTCCAGGCCGAGCGGGGGTTCCGCGGGGTTCCGTTATTGTCGTGGTTGGTCTTCGCCATCGTTTTCAAAGCTCCCTTGCGGGCTCTCCTAACGGGACGAAACCGAAATGAAAAGCGCCGCTTGCGGAACGATGCTCAGCCGCGTTTCAAGTCGGGATGTTCGGCCAAAGCAAGGTGGCTCGTCCTTATTGCGCCAGCTCCACCGCCATCGCGGTGGCTTCGCCGCCGCCGATGCAGAGGGTGGCGACGCCCTTGCGGCCGCCGGTCGTTTCGAGGGCGCTGAGCAGGGTGCAGAGGATGCGGGCGCCGGAGGCACCGATCGGGTGGCCCAAAGCGGTGGCGCCGCCGTGGACGTTCAGTCGGTCGCGCGGGATGCCGAGGTCGCGCATCGCGATCATCGCGACGCAGGCGAAGGCCTCGTTGACCTCCCAGAGGTCGACTTCGTCGGCCGACCAGCCGGCTCTCTCGAGCAGCTTTCGCACGGCGGGGACGGGGGCGGTGGTGAACAGGTTGGGCGCCTGGGCGTGGGCGGCATGGGCGACGATCCGGGCGACCGGCTTCCTGCCGAGCTTGTCGGCGACCGACTGACGGGTGATGACGAGGGCCGCGGCGCCGTCGGAGATGGACGAGGCGTTGGCGGCGGTGATCGTCCCGTCCTTGGCGAAGGCGGGCTTCAAACCGGGGATCTTCTCCGGATTGGCCTTGCCGGGCTGCTCGTCGACGTCGACATTGACCTCGCCCTTGCGGGTCGTGACGCTTACCGGGACGACCTCGCGGTCGAAGGCGCCGGAGCGGATCGCCGCGTTGGCGCGGCGCAGGCTCTCGATCGCATATTCGTCCTGGGCGTCGCGGGTGAACTGATAGTCGCGCGCCGCTTCCTCGGCGAAGGTGCCCATCGCGCGGCCGGCATCGTAGGCGTCCTCGAGGCCGTCGAGCATCATATGGTCGTAGACAATGTCGTGGCCGATGCGGGCGCCGGAGCGATGCTTCTTCATGAGGTAGGGCGAGTTCGACATCGACTCCATGCCGCCGGCGACGATCAGGTCGGCCGAGCCGCTGGCGATCATGTCGTGTGCGAACATCGCCGCCTGCATGCCCGAGCCGCAGACCTTGTTGACCGTCGTCGCCTCGACCGAGCGGGGGAGACCGGCGCCGAGCGCCGCCTGGCGGGCGGGCGCCTGGCCGAGGCCGGCGGGGAGGACGCAGCCCATGAAGATCTTGTCGACATCCTCTCCCGAAACGCCGGAGCGCTCGACCGCCGCCCGCACCGCCGCGGCCCCGAGCTCGGTGGCGCTGGCGCCGGCGAGGGCGCCCTGGAAGCTGCCCATCGGGGTGCGGGCGTAGGAGAGGATGACGATCGGGTCTGCGGTCATGGTTTCGGAGTTCCTCGTCATGCCAGCGAAGGCTGGCATCCATGCGGTGCCGGTGCCCGTCGCCAAGTCGGTATGGACCCCAGCTTTCGCTGGGGTGACGTGATCATCCGCACATAGGCATGGGCAACAGCCAGTTCAAACGCTCGGGTTGCCGCGTACTTTGGACAGGCTTAGGATCGGCGCCGCAACGACGGGAGGCCGGCAATGACGCGGATCTCACTGGGTGTTCTCGCGCTCTCGGGCGCCGTCGCCGCCTTCTCGATCCTCCACGCTCAGACTCCGCCGACGCCTCCGCCTTCCGGGCCGCAATTCCATTGGCCCGAGAAGATGCGCAACGCCAAGGTGCTGCCCAAGAGCACGACCGCCGACCAGCTTCGCGACACGATGAAGGGGATCGCGGTCAGCCTCGGCGTGCGCTGCGCTTTTTGCCACTCGGCGAATCCGCAGGCGACGCTGTCGGAAATGGACTTCGCGTCGGACGCCAATCCCCACAAGAATGTGGCGCGCGGGATGATGCGGATGGTCGGGCGGCTCAACAAGGACCTGCCGACCTTTGCGGGCAAGGACGCGCGGGTGAATTGCTACACCTGCCACCGCGGCAGCCCGCATCCGGCGCTGGCCGCGACGCCGACGCCGATCCCGACGCCCGCTTCCTGAGCCGGGGCGGCTCTGCTAGGGCGCGCGGCGAAAACAGGAGGCTCCATGTCCGATTTCGGGCTCGATTTCGCGCTCGGCGAGATGGCGGACGCGATCCGCGACACCACCCACCGCTTCGCCGTCGACAAGATCATGCCGATCGCGGCGAAGATCGACGCGGAGGACTGGTTCCCGCGCGAGCTGTGGCCGGAAATGGGCGCATTGGGCCTCCACGGGATCACCGTCGAGGAGGAGTATGGCGGGCTCGGCCTCGGCTATCTGGAGCATGTCGTCGCCCAGGAGGAGGTGGCGCGCGCCTCGGCCTCGATCGGCCTGTCCTATGGCGCGCACTCGAACCTTTGCGTCAACCAGATCCGGCGTTGGGCCAATCCGGAGCAGAAGGCGAAATATCTGCCGCCGCTCGTCTCGGGCGAGCATGTCGGGGCGCTCGCCATGTCGGAATCGGGCGCGGGCTCAGACGTCGTCGGGATGAAATTGAGGGCCGACCGCGCCGACGGCGGCTGGGTGCTGAACGGCACCAAATTCTGGATCACCAACGCCCATTATGCCGACACGCTCGTCGTCTACGCCAAGACGGGGGAGGGGAGCCGCGGAATCACCACGTTCCTGATCGAAAAGGGCTTTAAGGGCTTCGGCCTCGGCCAGAAGCTCGACAAGATGGGGATGCGCGGCTCGCCGACCGGCGAGCTGGTGTTCGACGATTGCTTCGTCCCCGACGAGAATGTGATGGGGCCGGTCAACGGCGGCGTCGGCGTGCTGATGAGCGGGCTCGATTACGAGCGGACCGTGCTGTCGGGGATCCAGCTCGGGATCATGCAGGCGTGCCTCGACGTCGTCCTGCCCTACGTCCGGGAGAGAAAGCAGTTCGGCAAGCCGATCGGCGCCTTCCAGCTGATCCAGGCCAAGGTCGCCGACATGTACGTCGCGCTGAATTCGGCGCGGGCCTACGTCTACGCGGTGGCGCGGGCGTGCGACGCGGGCAAGACGACTCGCTTCGACGCGGCCGGAGCGATCCTGTGCGCCTCGGAGAATGCGGTGCGCGTCGGCCTCGAGGCGATCCAGGCGCTCGGCGGTGCCGGCTACACCAAGGACTGGCCGGTCGAGCGCTACATGCGCGACGCGAAGCTGCTCGACATCGGCGCGGGGACGAACGAGATCCGCCGCATGCTGATCGGGCGGGAGCTGATCGGCGCGGGGGGATGATGACCGGCGGGGGAAGCGATGCGGCCATTGGCAAGCGTCTTTTCGCCGCCGCGCTGCTTTGCCTCCTACTCGCCGCCTGCGGGCCGAAGCGACCGGTCGAGATCACGTTCGACGGCGCGCAGGCGCAGAACCCTGCCGCGATTCGGGCGCACGGGGAGCGGCTGACTCATGTGCTCGGCTGTACAAGCTGCCACGGTGCGCGGCTGGAGGGCGCCCAGTTCTTGCCCGAGATGAAGCAATACGGGCCGATCTACGCCTCGAACCTCAGCCTGCTCGTGCCGCATTATTCGGACGCCGATCTCGATGCGATCGTCCGCCGCGGCACCCATCCCGCACGCAAGACATTGTGGGTGATGCCCTCCCACCTGTTCCAGCATCTGAGCGACGGGGACATGCGCGCGCTCACCACCTTCCTTCGTTCGCTGCCGCCGACGGGGCGGCCCACCCCGCCGCCGCAATTCAGCGCCGAGGACCGGAAGGAGATCGCCGCGGGCAAGTTCAAGCCCGAAGCCCAGCTGGTCCGCGAGACGGCCGGGCAGCGCGCCGCCGACCTTGGCCGCGACCTCGCGCTCGGCCGCTATGTCGCCGAACTGACCTGCGCCGAATGCCACGGCCCCACCCTCGCCGGCGAGCCGGGACACCCGCCCGGAACGCCCCCGGACCTGGTCGCCGCCGGCGCCTACGGGCGCGACGAGTTCGAGCGGCTGATAACCCAGGGCATTCCCACCGGCGGCCGGAAGCTCAATCCGATGATGGCGGGAGTCGCCAAATTCCGCTTCTCACATCTGACGCGCCACGAGCGCGACGCGCTCTATGCCTATCTCAAAGCGAGGGCGGAACGACCGCAATAGCTACCAGACATGTACCCGCTTGTCGGGCGCCAGGTACAATTTCTGCCCCGGCTGGACGTTGAAGGCGGCGTACCAGGCGTCGAGGTTGCGGACGGTCTGGACCCGCCACGGCGCGGGCGCGTGGACGTCGGTGGCGACCCGGGCGCGCAGCGCCTTGTCCCGCATCTTGGTCCGCCAGCTCTGGGCGAAGGCGAGGAAGAAGCGCTGGTCGCCGGTCAGGCCGTCGATCACCGGCGCGGGCTTGCCGCCCAGCGACTTCCGCCACGCCTCGTAGGCAGCGGTGAGGCCGGCGACGTCGGCGATATTCTCGCCCAATTCCTGCTTGCCGTTGAGGTGGAGGCCGGGCAGCGCCTCGTAGGCGTCGTACTGGGCGGCGAGAGCGGCGCCGGCGGCCTCGAAGCGCTTCAAATCGGCCGGGGTCCACCAATTGTGGAGCTTGCCGGTCGAATCGAAATCGGCGCCGAGATTGTCGAAGCTGTGGCTGATCTCGTGGCCGATGACGGCGCCGATCGCGCCGTAATTGGCGGCGGCGTCGAAGCGCGGGTCGAAATAGGGCGTCTCCAGGATGGCGGCCGGGAAGTTCAATGCGTTCTGCAGCGGCAGGTTGATTGCGTTGACGGTCTGCGGAGTCATCCACCATTCGCCCTGATCCACCGGCTGGCCGATCTTGGCGATCTGGTGCCTGTATTCGGCGAGGTTGGCGCGCATCAGATTGCCGACCGGATCGTCGGGGCGGATATCGAGCGAGGCATAATCGCGCCACTTGTCGGGATAGCCGACGCCGACCTTCAGCACCTGCAGCTTGCGCCGCGCCTCGGCGCGGGTGGAGGGGGCCATCCAGTCCAGCGAGGCCAAGCGGGCGTCGAAGGCGGCGACGATGTTCTTCACCATCCCCTCGATCTCGGCCTTGGACGAGGCCGGGAAATATTTGGCGGCGTAGAGCTTGCCGACCGCGTCCCCCAAGGCGGCGTTGACCGCGGCGATCGCCCTCTTGTCGCGGGGCAGCTGCTGCGGGGTGCCGTTCAGCGTGTGGCTGAAGAATTCGAAATTGGCGTCGTCATAGGCCTTGGGGAGGACCGAGGCGACCTGGTTGATCGTGTGGAAGGCGAGCCAGTCCTTCCAGACATCGATCGGCTCGCTCGCGACCAGCGCGGAGAGCTGGGTCACCGCGCCCGGGTGCCAGACGGTGAAATCCTGCTGGTTCGGCAGGCTCGCCGCCTTCCAATAGGCTTCCCAGTCGATGCCCGGCGCCTTCGTGGCGAAGTCGGCGCGCTTCCAGGGATTGTTGGCCTTGTGCGCGTCCTGGCTGGTGATGATGTCGGCATGGGCGGTGGCGATCTTGGTCTCTAGCGCGAAGATGCGGTCGGCGCGCGCGGCCGCGTCCGGCATCCCGGCCAGGGTCAGGATCTTGGCGACATAGGCTTTGTAGGCGTTCCTGAGCTCCGCCATCTCCGGCTTGGGGGACAGGTAATAATCGCGATCGGGCAGGCCGAGGCCGCCCTGCATCAAATAGGGGATGGTGACGTTCGGGCGGTTGAGGTCTTGCGTCACGAACAGGCCGAACAGATTCTCGGTGTGGAAGTTGGTGGCGTTCAAGGGATCGGTGTCGGCGCGCATGTTGGCGCCGAGCTTGGCCGACAGCGCGGTCTTGTCGGCGATCGCGGCGATCGAATCGAGCTCCCCCTTCAAGGGCGCCAGGCCGCGCTGCTCGATTCCGTTCTGGTCGAGGAAGGCGGCGTAATAATCGGCGATCCGACGCTCGTCGGTGCCGGCGGCGGGATTGCTCTGCCCGATGCCCTGGATCAGCTCGGCGTTGCGCTTCTCGGCGACCTTGAACACGTCGTAGCCGACGCCGGTCGACGAGCGGTCGGCGGGAATCTCGGCCTTCGCCAGCCAGACGCCGTTGGCGTAGGCGTTGAAGTCGTCGCCGGGCTTCACCCCTTTGTCGATCAGCGCCTGGTCGACCCCCGACACCGAGCCCGCCGCCTGCGCCGATCCCGCCTGGTTGCCGCTCCCCGCGCCTCCCGGCGAGCAAGCGGCGGTGGCGAGCAGCAGAGCGAGGGCGAGATTGCGGGTCATGAGCGGCCTCTTGGAGCAAGGAGGAACGGACGGCGCGGACTTATACGGGCGTTTTCGCCTTGCGCCAGCGGCTTCCCATCCCGCCGCCCAGCGTTTAGGCAGCGCTTCGCAACGAGGGATCGATGGAATGAGCAAGGGCCTGATCGACGGCCTCGAATGGTACGGCTCGATCGCCGGAGCGATCGCCGCCCTGATCGTCGCGCTCGACCTCGGGCGGCGCCCGACCGGCTGGGCGTTCGTGATCTTCGTGACCTCCTCGGTCGCGCTCGTCACCTGGGGCTTCGTCTCCGACAAGGCCGAGGGGATCGGCACCCAGAACGTCATCCTGTTCGTCATCAACGTGATCGGCGTTTACCGCTATCTGA
Source organism: Sphingomonadales bacterium (assembly GCA_034668685.1). Classification (GTDB taxonomy): domain Bacteria; phylum Pseudomonadota; class Alphaproteobacteria; order Sphingomonadales; family Sphingomonadaceae; genus Allosphingosinicella. The sequence goes on from JAXDPA010000054.1 coordinate 11,137, forward strand.
TCCGCAAGAAGCCGGTGCATTCGTGAGGTCGATGGCCGAACGAGGGGATTCCGTCATGCCAGCGAAGGCTGGCATCCATGCTGATTCGGTATGGACCCCAGCCTTCGCTGGGGTGACGCGGTTGAGATGACCCAGCTCACCTCCAAAATCGACGACGGCTCCGACACTTTCCGCCGTTTTGCTGCGCACAATCGCGCGCTGGCGGAGGAGCTTCGCGCCAAGGTCGAGGCGGCCGCTCGCGGCGGGGCGGACAAGCATCGCGATCGCCACGTCGCGCGCGGCAAGCTGCTTCCGCGCGACCGGGTGACCCGGCTGCTCGATCCCGGCTCGCCCCTGCTCGAAATCGGCCAGCTCGCCGCGAACGGAATGTACCACAACGAGGCGCCGGGCGCGGGGATGATCGCCGGCATCGGCCGCGTCTCTGGCCGCGAATGCATGATCGTCGCCAACGATCCGACGGTGAAGGGCGGCGCCTATTTCCCGGTCACTGTGAAGAAGCACCTGCGCGCCCAGGAAATCGCGCGGGAGAACCGGCTGCCCTGCGTCTACCTGGTCGACAGCGGCGGCGCCAACCTGCCGCACCAGGCCGAGGTCTTCCCCGACCGCGAGCATTTCGGCCGGATCTTCTACAACCAGGCGCAGATGTCGGCGGAAGCGATCGCCCAGATCGCCTGCGTGATGGGCAGCTGCACCGCCGGCGGCGCCTATGTGCCCGCGATGTCGGACGAGAGCGTGATCGTCCGAAACCAGGGCACGATCTTCCTCGGCGGGCCGCCGCTGGTGAAGGCGGCGACCGGGGAGGTGATCAGCGCCGAGGATCTCGGCGGCGGCGACCTCCATGCGAGGAAGTCCGGAGTCGTCGATCACCTTGCCGAGAATGACGAGCACGCGCTCGCCATTGTGCGCAGCATCGTCGCTCGCCTGAACACGACAAAAGCCGTGGATATCGACCTTGCCGAGCCCGCCGAGCCGAAGCTCGATCCGGAGGAATTGTACGGCCTCATCCCCGACGACGTGCGGACGCCCTACGACGTCCACGAGGTGATCGGCCGGATCGTCGACGCGTCCGACTTCCACGAATTCAAGCCGCTCTACGGCGCGACTTTGGTCTGCGGCTTCGCCCGCATCTGGGGCATGCCGGTCGCGATCCTGGCGAACAACGGCATCCTGTTCTCGGAGAGCGCCTTGAAGGGCGCCCATTTCATCGAGCTCGCCTGCCAGCGCCGCACGCCCTTGCTCTTTCTCCAGAACATCTCCGGCTTCATGGTCGGCGGCAAATACGAGGCGGGCGGCATCGCCAAGGACGGCGCCAAGCTGGTCACCGCCGTCGCCACCGCGCAGGTTCCCAAGGTGACCGTCCTGATCGGCGGAAGCTTCGGCGCCGGCAATTACGGCATGGCCGGCCGAGCCTACGGCCCGCGCTTCCTGTTCACCTGGCCCAACAGCCGGATCAGCGTGATGGGCGGCGAGCAGGCGGCGAGCGTGCTGGCGACCGTCCACAAGGATGCCGACAAGTGGAGCCCGGA
>JAXDPA010000055.1:0-37748 GCA_034668685.1 Sphingomonadales bacterium
GCCGCGACCACCGGCCGAAGCGCCGCCATCAGCTGCTCGAATTGGTCAGGGTAGAGCGACTGGGCGCCGTCCGACCAGGCTACCGCCGGGTTCTCGTGCATCTCGACCAGGATTCCGTCCGCTCCGCAGGCGGCGGCGGCGAGGGCCATCGGGATGACGAAATCGCGCACCCCGGTGCCGTGCGACGGGTCGACCAGCACCGGCAGATGGGTCTTCTGCTTGATGTAGGGGATGGCGTTGAGATCGAGCGTGTTGCGCGTCGCGGTCTCGAAGGTCCGGATGCCGCGCTCGCACAGGACCACCTCCTCATTGCCCTCGGCAAGCAGATATTCGGCGGCGAGAAGCAGGTCCTCGACCCGGGCGGCCATGCCGCGCTTGAGCAGCACGGGCTTGCCGCAGCGGCCGACCGCCTTCAGCAACGAGAAATTCTGCATGTTCCTCGCGCCGATCTGGAGCATGTCGGCCTGCGCGGCGACGATCTCGACGTCGGCCGTTTCCATCACCTCGGTGACCACGGGCAGCCCGAATTCGTCGCCGACGGCGCGCAGCAGCCTGAGACCCTCGGGCCCGTGGCCCTGGAAGGCGTAAGGGCTGGTGCGCGGCTTGTAGGCGCCGGCGCGAAGGCCTTGGGCGCCGGCTTTCTTCGCCGCGGCCGCGGTGCTGCGCATCTGGCTTTCGGTCTCGACAGCGCAGGGCCCGGCGATGACAGTGAAGCCCCGTCCGCCGATCGCCGCCTTGCCGAAACGCACCACCGTGTCGTGCGGGTGAAGCTCGCGGCTGACCAGCTTGTAGGGCGCCAGGATGGGTTTGACCGATTCGACCATCGGATGGCTGTCCAGCGCCAGCTCGGCGAGCACCCGTTCGTCGCCGAGCGCGCCGAGCACGACCCGCTCGGCGCCCGGCATGTGGAGGGGCTTCAGCCCCTTGGCGGCGATTCGGTCGATCAGCGCCTGCGCGGTCTCGGGCGGGGCTTCGGGCTTGAGGACGATGATCATGATGGGGTGGCTTTCGGATGGAAGGGTGGGGGACGAAAAAAAGCCCGCCGGAGGGCGGGCCGTGGTCGCTTCGGGGAAGGTCTCCTGGCGGAGTCTTCAGGTCGTGCGAGAGGGGCGCGCCGCGGCGTCGAGGGACCGCCAGCGCCACCAGCGCGCGGCCGGAGCGGCGGCGCGGGGCTTCGAAAAGAAAAGGCTTTTCCTAGCCATATGCGCGGCAAGCTAAGCGACCCCGGCGAGTCTGGCAAGCGGTGACAGTCACTAGTGGCTGTCACTCCCGAAGCCGTCTAAGCTGGCGGCTTCAAATCGGGGGGAGGAGCCGATGGCCACGGATGCAGCGCCCGAGGACAGGTGGGTTCAAGCCAGACACTGGGTGAATTGGGGCGCCCGGGCCGTCGTCGCCATCGCCGTCACCTACGTCTTCATCGTCGTCCTGCTCGTCGCGACCGCTCAGCAGAAGGTCGACGACGCGCTGACCAAGGAGGCGGTCGGCTACGATTACAACGTCGCCGTCCGCTATTATTTCGGCAAGGAGAGCCTGAAGAACGTCGTCGCCGAGAACAGCAAGGCGATCAAGCAGGCGACCGACCAGCTGCGCGGCACCAACGACCGCGTCCAGGCGGCCGAGCAGGAACTTTCGGGCCACGCCGACGACCTCAAGGACGACCTCCAGCGCCTCGCCGCCGCCGGCTGCGCCCAGGCCGCCCTGCCCCCGGCCGAGACCGCCCCGACCCCCGCCGAGCTGGTTTCGGCCGCCGTGGCGACCCAGCATTGCTCCGCCGGGCCCGCTCCCAACCCGGCCATCGCGCCTCTCGCCGCCAACGTGCTGGCCGGCCAGCGCGCGACCCAGAAGTCGCTCGACGACCTCGCCGGGGTCAAGCGCGACGCCCAGGACATCCAGGACCGGCTCGACCTGCTCCAGGCCGAGCGCAACACGATCGACAAGCAGCTCGAGACCGCCGCGCGTTCCGGCGACATCATCGCCGTCTTGAAAGTGTTCGAGGACAGTCGCTGGCCGCTCGTCTCGGAGCTGGTCTACGTGCCGCCGTCGCTGACCGGAATCATCCTCGCCTCGGTCTCCGGCCTGTTCGGGGCGTTGCTGATCACCCTCATCCTCTTCGTCTATCCAAACAACCGCTTCAAATTCACCCGCACCAAATCCTATTATGGCCGGATCCTGCTGGGCGGCCTGATCGCGCTCGGAGTCTTCGTCCTGATGTTCAGCGGAGTCGCCGTCCTCGCCGGCCCGAATGCGAGCGGAAGCGCCCAGAACCTCATCGCCTATGGCGGCATCGGCATCCTCGCCGGCATGTTCTCCGACCAGGCTGCCGGCTGGCTCTCCGACCGCTCCGTGTTCAAACCTGAGCCCGAGAGCGGCGATCCTCCGCCGGCGGACCAGCCCACGTCCTGATTCCAGCCCGATTTCAATCGGGAGGAATCCCGCAGCGGGTCGCGAAGGCTTGCGCGGGCTCGACAAATCCAGCCCCGGACCCTAGAGGGTGAAGGCCTTTGCGGGTGTAGCTCAATGGCAGAGCAGAAGCTTCCCAAGCTTACGACGAGGGTTCGATTCCCTTCACCCGCTCCAGGCGATTTCCGACGCTTCGGGCGCCGCCGCGGTTCGCCGCAGACCAGCTGAAAGGGCCGCCTGATGTCGAGCCAATTCGAATTCTACCGGACCCGCGCCCTCGAGGCGCGCGCCGACGCCGAGGCGGCGACGCTCGACAATGTGCGCGAGCGCTGCCTCCGCGCGGCGACCGCCTGGGACGCGATGGCGGCGCGGGCCGAGCGCAGCGACAACCACCGCGCCCAGGCCGAAGCCGCCAAGGCCGCCGCCGCGTCGCAGGAGGCCTGACCCACCGCTTTTTGGAGCGCACGATGACCGAGTCCCTCGCGCTCCCGGGCCCGCTGCTCGTGATCGGCGGCGGAAACATGGCCGGCGCGATGCTGGCAGGCTGGCTCGAGGCCGGGGCCGATCCGGCCCAGATCACCGTCGTCAGACCGAGCGGGGCGCCCGTGGCCGGGGGCGTGCGGGTGCTGAGGGTGCTGCCCGAAGACCAGGTGCCGGCTCTGGTCCTGCTCGCGGTCAAGCCGCAGAAGCTGGCCGAGGTCGCTCCGGGCCTGGCCAGGCTGCTCGACCCGGCCACGATCCTGGTCTCGATCCTCGCGGGCGTCGAGCTCGCCACCCTCCACCGGCTGTTCCAGGCGCCTCGGGCGATCGTCAAGGCGATGCCGAACACGCCGGTGGCGCTTCGCAAGGGAGTGGTGGGGCTCTTCAGCGAAAGCGCCGATGAGGCAGCGCGGACGACGGTCGAGCGGCTGATGGCGGCGCTCGGCCATGCCGAATGGTTCGAGGACGAGGCCGCCTTCGCTCTGGCGGGACACCTCACCGCCGCCGCCCCCGCCTTCCTGTTCCGCTTCCTGGACGCCCTTGCCGAAGGCTCCGCCGGCCTTGGCCTGCCCCCGGACCGGGCGGCGCGGCTTGCGGCGCTCATGGCCGAAGGAGCGGCGGCCCTCGCCGCGGGTGCCGGCGACACTCCCGAAGCGCTTGCCCGTCGAGTCGCCAGCCCCGGCGGCACCACCGAGGCCGGCCTGAAAGTGCTGGACGGGCCGGACGGCCTCAAGCCCCTCCTTCGCCGGGCACTCGACGCCTCGCGCCGGCGCGGACTCGAGATGGCCGCGGCCGCCCGTGACCAGGGTTAACGCACGCTAACGACACCGTTCAGCGCTTCCTCAACCCGTCCGGCGCACAGCGGAACGGTCGCCGGCGCCCACGCACCGGCGATCCCTCGGGTCGCGTATCGAGGGGGGGCCGGCGCCCAACGGCGCCGGCCCCGATCTCCCGCCTCCCGGTTGCCTAACCAAAAATTAGGCATCGCGGCGCTAATTCAGGTCCCGTCCCATCGGGGGAGGAGACATCCTTGTTCATCAACGCCGAGCTTTCGCAGATCCCGATCACCGACGGCCGCAAGGCGGAGCGGCGCATCGTCAACCTCGCCGCGGCGCTGCGCGAGGCCGGGGCGAAGACGTCTAACGTCGTCGTCCTCGATATCGCCATCGGCGGATTCAAGGCGGAGTTGGCCGAAGAGGTCGAGGAAGGCTCCGAGGTGTGGCTGAAGCTCGCCGGCTTCGAGGCGAAACGCAGCCGCGTCGTCTGGACGAAGGGCAAGGAGGCGGGCTGCGAGTTCGAGACGCCGCTCCATCCACGCGAGCTCGAGCAGATCGTCCAGCCCAAGCCGCGGAAGATCGTCAAGGGCGTCTTCCGCCGGGTCTGATCGCCCGGCACGCGCTCACATCGAGTAGCGCGCTATCTCCATCAGCGGAATGTGATCGATGCGGGTGCCGCGCTCGTCGGCGATCTCGATGACCTGGTCCTCGAACCGGCAGCCGAGATGGAGGTCGCCGCGGATGATCTCGCGGGCGCTGCGTACCGCCTGATACCAGGCCGCCTCCGCATCGGGCAGAACCAGCCCCTGCTCGTCGGTCAGGTGATCCTGGCGGCTGTGGAGGTTGAAATAGAAACGCGGCATGGGTCTCGAACGCCGCAACCCTTTGATCGTGCCGGAAAAAGAGGGTTAGGCCGGCATTAGGGGCGATTAACCTGTTCATCGCCCTTGCCCGCCCCTCCGACCAGGTCGACGCGGATGCCGCGCGGCTTGGGCCGCCGCCTCGCCCGAACGAGCAGAACCGCCGCTCCGCCCAGCATCAGCAGCACGATGAGGAGCGCGACAGCGACGTGCGTTCGAGGCAGATCGTGGAGCACGGCCGCCGCCCATAATCGAGGGCGGCGGTCGGCTCCAGTGAACTCAGCTTAATGATGGCGGCAGAGCGGGCTCAGCGCGCATCGACGAGAACGATTTCGACATCGTCGACGGCGCGAAGGACCAGTGTCTCCTCGCCTGTCACCGCTACGCCGTCGCGGGGCTCGGCACGGCGGCCATTGACCTCGATCGCCCCCCCGACCGCGACCAGATAGGCATGGCGCGCCGGATCGAGCGCCAGTTCGGCCGTCTCGCCCGCCTTCAGCGTCGCGCCCATCACCCGGGCGGCGGCGTTGATCCTGAGCGCGTCGCCATCCCCGTCGAATCCGCTCGCCAGCGTGACGAAGTTGCCGGCCCTTTCGCCCTTGGGAAATTGCCTGGCGCCCCAGCTCGGATTCGCGCCCGGCCGGTCGGTCATCACCCAGATTTGGAACAGGGTGGTCGCCTCGTCCTCGAGATTATATTCGGCGTGGCGAACGCCGGTGCCGGCGCTCATCACCTGGACGTCGCCGGCCTCGGTGCGGCCCTTATTGCCCATCGAATCCTGGTGGGTGATGGCGCCCCGGCGGACGTAGGTGACGATCTCCATGTCCGAATGCGGATGCGGCGGAAAGCCGGACCGGGCGGCGATCTCATCGTCGTTCCACACCCGGATCGCGCCCCAGCCCATGCGCTTGGGGTCGTGATAATCGGCGAACGAGAAGTGATGGCGCGCGTTCAGCCAGCCATGGTCCGCGTGGCCGAGCGACGTGAAGGGACGGATGTCGATCATGTGAGGTCCTTAAGCGAGGCCTTCGGCGCGCAGAGTCTCCTGCACGGCCGGACGGGCGGCGATGCGCTGGAGGTAGGCGGCGAGGCCGGGCCAGCGGGCGATGTCGATCTTGTGGATCCGGGTCCAGTTGAGCACGGCGAAGGCATAGGCATCGACGATCGAGAAATGCTCGCCGAGGATGTAGGGGCCGTCGCCGATCTTCTCCTGGAGATAGTCGAACTTCTTGCCCAGCGCGTCGCGGGTCGCCTGCTTGAACTCCTCCGGAGTCGCCGGATTCCACAGCGGGCCGAAGCCCTTGTGAAGCTCGGTGGCGATGAAGTTGAGCCATTCGAGAAGATGATAGCGCGCCTTGCCCGCCGGCAGCGCGAGCTCGGAGCCGGGCGCCTGGTCTGCGATATATTGGAGGATGACGGCGTTCTCGGTCAGCACGTCGCCGTCGTCGAGCTTCAGCGCCGGCACCGCGCCCTTCGGGTTGACGTCGTAGAGGCTTTCGCCGTCCGCGGTCCGCTTCGAGGGGAATTCGACCTTGGCCAGCTCGATCGGCAGCCCCGCCTCGCGCGCGGCGATATGGGGAGCCTGGGAGCAAGCGGCTGGGGCGTAATAGAGCTTCATCGGTCATCTCCATTCGGGTGCGGGTGATGTAGGGTTCCGTCCGCCCCTGCGCGAGGGGGCATGGCACAGGAGCGGACGGGGCGCGCCGGCCGCTCAGGCCGCCAGCGGCAATTCGGTCTCGGCGAAGCTTTCGAGAGCGCCGATCGCCTCGGCGATCGCAGCCGCCGCGGCATCGGGGCCGAAGGCGAGCTTCTCGGCGCGGACGAAAGTGACGTCGTCGATGCCCATGAAGCCGAGCAGGGTGCGAAGGTGCGGTTCCTGGCTGTCCATCGCCGCCGCCGGCCCTTCCGAATAGAGCCCAGCGCGGGCCTCGACGACGATCGCCTTCTTGCCGGTGACGAGGCCCTCGGGCCCGGCTTCCGAATAGCGGAAGGTGATTCCGGCGCGAAGCACGTGGTCGAACCAGGCCTTGAGGGTCGAGGGCATTCCGAAATTGTACATCGGCGCGCCGATGACGATCACGTCGGCCGCCTTCAGCTCGGCGATCAGCGCGTTGGAGAGAGCGAGCGCGCGCTCCGCCTCGGGTGTCTCGGCGAGACCGGCGCGGATCGCCGGGACGGTCGCCGAGCTGAGGTGCGGGACCGGCTCGGCGCCGACGTCGCGCCGGACGATTCGGGCGGCCGGGTCGCGGCGCTGGAGCGTGTCGGCGAGGGCTCGGGTGAGCTTGCGCGAGACGGAGGCTTCGCCGGTGGCGGCGCTGTCGACGACGAGGATGTTGGCCATATCGGATGTTCCCAAAAGTGTCGCGGAATCGCGTTTTCGAAAAGTCTTGCGGAAGCCGAGATAGGCGCCTAGCTGTGTTCCTCATAGTCGTACCAAGTGCATATTGGTGTTGCTGGATATGGAACGGTCATCGGTCGATCTCCTCGACGTCCTCGCCTTCGTTCGGGTGGTCGAGACCGGCGCGTTCAGCCGAGCGGCCGAGCGGATGGGGATGGCCAAGTCGATCCTCTCGCGCCGGGTGGCGCGGCTCGAGGAGCGGCTGGGCGCGCGGCTCTTGACCCGCAGCGCCCATGGGGCCCAGCCGACCGACGTCGGCCAGGCCTATTTCGAGCGCGCCGCCAACATCCTTGCCGAGCTCGACGCCGCGGAGGAGGGCGTGGCCGAGGCGGTCACCCAGATCGCGGGTCCGATCCGCCTCTCCGCCCCGCTCTCCTTCGGAATCGCCTATCTCGCCCCCGCTCTGGCCGAATTCGCGGCCGAGCACCCGAAGGTCGAGCTCGATATCTCGTTCGACGACCGGCCGGTCGACCTCGTCGCCGGCGGCTACGACCTCGCCGTTCGGATCGGCTCGCTCAAGGATTCCTCGCTGATCGCGCGGCGGATCGCGCCGGTCCGAAAGGTGGCGGCGGCGAGCCCCGCTTATCTGGAGCGGCGAGGCCGGCCCGAACATCCGCGCGACCTCGCCGGCCACGACCTCCTTCTCTACGGCAATGAGAGCTGGCGCTTCCGGGTCGGCAAGGCCTGGGAGCATGTCCGTCGCCGGCCGCGCCTCCGAGCCGACAATGGCGAGATGCTTCGTGCCGCAGCCGTGGCCGGGCTCGGCATCTGCATCCTGCCGAGCTTCATCGCCGCGCCGGGCTTCGAGGCCGGAACGCTCGAGCCGCTGCTGCGCGACTACCCGATGGAGGAAGGCGCCCTCCATGCCGTGATGCCGAGCCGAGCCACCACCGCCCGGGTCCGAGCGCTCGTCGACTTCCTCGCCGCCCGCTTCGGTCCGGAGCCGAGCTGGGACCCGTGCTGGCTGCACGGGGAGTTCTGAGGATGGATCAGCCCTGCGGAAGCAGCAGGCTGGCGTCGCCGTAGCTGTAGAAGCGGTAGCCGCTGGCGATGGCGTGGGCGTAGGCGGCGCGCATTGTCTCGAGGCCCATCAGCGCCGAGACCAGCATGAACAGGGTCGAGCGGGGCAGATGGAAGTTGGTGAGGAGGCCGTCGATCGCGCGGAAGCGATGGCCCGGCGTGATGAAGATCGCCGTGTCGCCCTCGAACGGGCGGATCAGGCCGTCCTCGCTCGCGGCGCTTTCGAGGAGTCGCAGCGAGGTGGTTCCGACCGCGATCACCCGTCCGCCGGCGGCGCGGGCGGCGTTGAGGCGCCCGGCGACGGCGGCGTCGATGCGGCCCCATTCGGCGTGCATGACATGGTCCTTCGTGTCCTCCGCCTTGACCGGGAGGAACGTGCCGGCGCCGACGTGGAGGGTGAGGGTCTCCGTCCTCACGTCCGCCTTGCCGAGGGCTTCCACAAGCTCCGGCGTGAAGTGGAGCGCCGCGGTCGGCGCCGCGACCGCGCCCGCCTCGCGGGCGAACAGGGTCTGGTAGTCCTCGGAGTCGCGTTCGTCGGCCGGACGCCTGCCCGCGATGTAGGGCGGAAGCGGCATCCGTCCGGCGCGCTCGAGCAGCAGCTCGACCGGCTCGTCGCCCTCGAAGGCGAGCAGGGCGCTGCCGTCCTCCGCTTTCTCCCCGGCGACCGCGGCAACGCCGGCGCCGAAGTCGATCCGGTCGCCCTCGCGGACCCGCCTGGCGTTGCGGACGAAAGCGCGCCAGGCGCGCGGCCCTTCCCTCTTGTGGAGGGTGGCGCCGATGCGCGCCTCGCCGCGCCGGCCTTCGAGCTGGGCGGGGATGACCTTGGTGTCGTTGAAGACCAGCACGTCGCCGGGGCGCAGCAGCGACGGCAGCTCGGAGACGATCCTGTCCTCAAGCTCTCCGGGCCGGACGACGAGCAGCCGCGCCGAATCGCGCGGGCACGCGGGCCTCAGCGCGATTCGGTCGGGCGGGAGCGCGAAGTCGAAGGCGTCGACCCGCACTTGGCTATTCGTGGCGGGGGGCCGGCTTCTTCGGCGTCGGCTCGGGAATCCGGCTCGACGGCGGCGGCGGCACGGCGGGACCGGCGGCATGGGCCTGGCCGGGCGGCAGCATCACCGTGTTGCCGACCGGCGGCGGCGCGGCCTGGGCGGCCCCGGGAGCCGGCGGCGCGACGTGATCGGCGGCGATCGACGCCTGGACGATGGTCGAGGGCGGCGCCGGCGGCTCGCCGCGGTTCAAGGCGTCGACGAAGCTCATTCCGCTGACCACCCGGCCGAACACGGTGTAGTTGCCGTCGAGTGTCAGCTTGGGGGCGAACATGATGTAGAACTGGCTGTTGGCGCTGTTCGGATTCTCGGCGCGCGCCGCGGCCACCGCGCCGCGCACGTGCGGAAGGCCGTTGAACTCGGCCGCGACGTCGGGAAGGTCGGAGCCGCCGGTGCCGTTGCCCTTGGGGTCGCCCCCCTGGGCCATGAAGCCGTCGATCACCCGGTGGAAGGCGAGGCCGTTGTAGAAGCCGCGGCGGGTCAGCACCTTGATCCGCTCGACCATCTTGGGCGCGACGTCGGGGCGCAGCTGGATGGCGACGCGGCCGCCGGTCGAGAGATCGAGCAGCCAGGTGTTCTCGGGATCGAGCGGCGGGGCCGGAGGCGGGCTCGTGATCTGCGCGGCCGCCGCTCCGGCGAAGACGATGGCGATGAGCAACGACAAAAGCGCCTTGAAACGCATGGTTTATTTTCCCGAAGATGGACGAGCAGTCCCCGCCCGAGACTGTGCGCGGGGACGCGCGACGGATCAAGTCCCTTTGCGGCCGAGCTCCTCGACCCGGCGGGCGACGTCCTCGGCGACAGCCGGCGGAACGAACTTGGCGACGTCGCCGCCGTAGAGGGCGATCTCCTTGACCAGGCGCGACGCGATCGGCTGGAGCGAAACGTCCGCCATCAGGAAGACCGTCTCGATGCGGTCGTTCAGCTGCTGGTTCATCCCGGCCATCTGATATTCGTATTCGAAATCCGCGACGGCGCGCAGGCCGCGGACGATCACCGCCGCCCCTTCCCGCTCGGCGAAATCCATCAGCAGCGAATCGAAGGTGACGACGTCGATCTCGCCGGCGATCCCGGCGATCTCGCGGCGGACCATCGCGACGCGCTCCTCGACGCTGAACATCGGCGACTTGGCGGGATTGGTGGTGACTCCGATCACCAGCCGGTCGGCCAGCTTTGCGCCGCGGCGGATGATGTCCATGTGGCCGAGCGTGATCGGATCGAACGTCCCCGGATAGACCGCCGTCTTCATTCGCCCTCCCGGATCATCGGCAGGGTCTTAGCCGTTCGGGCTGAGCTTGTCGAAGCCCTCGCTTCGCCGGGCGTATTCAGTCCTCCCTGTCGCCGCAGGCGATGGGGAGGGGGACCGCACGAAGTGCGGTGGAGGGGCTAGCCGCGTCCGCAAAGCCCCTCCACCATGCTTCGCATGGTCCCCCTCCCCATGGAGCTGCGCTCCACAGGGAGGACGGAATGTCGCCTAGTGGTCGCGCTCCACGGCGAAGCGGGCGATGGCGCGGAGGAGGTCGGCTTCCTGGCCGTAGCGGTCGAGATATTCGAGGGCCTGGGCGACGAGCAATTCGGCCTGGGTGCGGGCGCGCTCGCGGCCGAGCAGCGAGACGAAGGTCTGCTTGCCGCGCGCCCGGTCCTTGCCGACCTTCTTGCCGGTCTTCGCCTCCTCGCCCTCCTCGTCGAGCAGATCGTCGGCGATCTGGAAGGCGAGGCCGACGTCGCGGGCGTAGCCGCGCAGCCGGGTCCGGCCCTCCGGCGGCACCCGGCCGATGATCGCTCCCGCCTCGAGGCAGAAGCCGATCAGGGCGCCCGTCTTCAATTGCTGAAGGCGGGTGACGGCGGCGAGATCGAGCGGGCTCTCGCCGGCGACGAGGTCCATCATCTGCCCGCCCGCCATCCCGGCCGGGCCGGCCGCCGCCGCGAGCTCCGCGATCAGCTCGGCGCGGACGAACGGATCCTCGTGGGTGGCGGGCTCGGCGAGGATCTCGAAGGCGAGGGCGTGGAGCGAATCCCCGGCGAGGATGGCGGTCGCCTCGTCATAGGCCTTGTGAAGCGTCGGCTTGCCGCGCCTCAGATCGTCGTCGTCCATCGCCGGAAGGTCGTCGTGGATGAGCGAATAGACGTGGATGCATTCGACCGCGGCGGCGACCCGCAGGGCCCGCGCCCGGTCGGCGTGGAACAGGTCGCAGGCGGCGACGACGAGCAGGGGCCTGAGGCGCTTGCCGCCGCCCATCGCGGCGTAGCGCATCGCCTCGTAGAGCCGCGCGCGCGGATCCGGAGGCACGGCCAGCAGGGTATCGAGGAAGGCGTCGACCTCCGCTCGGATCCGCTCCAGCGCGGGGGTGAGGCCGGTCGAGGCGTCCGCCACGGCGGGCCTCACTCGCCGTCGAAGGGCGCGGTGCCGCTGGGCTGGCCGTCGCGGCCGAGCTGGATCTTCTCGATCTTCGCCTGCGCCGCCTGAAGCCTCTTCTCGCATTGCTGGCGAAGGCGATCGCCCTCGCCGTAGAGCGCGATCGATTCGTCGAGCGGCGCCTCGCCGCTCTCCAGCCGGCGAACGATCTCCTCGAGCCGCTTCAGCGCATCTTCGAAGGACAGTTCGGCAATGTCTTCGGGCTGTTCGGGCATCGGCCAAGCCATGATCTTCGAGGGCTTTGCGGTCAAGGCCGCGGGTTCAGGCGGCGCGGTACCAGTTGACGCCGTCGCGCAGCTCGCGCGCCGCCCGGCCTTCGACTTCGAGGTGCCTGAGGTGGGCGAGGGCTTCGCCGGTGGCGAGGCCGAGCAGGCCGTCGTCGATCTTGCGGCCGAACAGGATCGAGAAGCAGTCGACGGCGCGGCGCGGCTCGGCGAGATGGGCGTGGAGGGCGTCGAGGCGGTCGTGATGGCCGTGGGCGAGGGCGTCGAGGCGGGCGTGGAGGCCGGTGAACGGCTCGCCGTGCGAGGGGAGGACGAAAAGGGTTTCGGGGAGCGCCTTCAGCCGGTCGATCGAGGCGAGCCAGTCGCCGAGCGGGTCGGCCTCGGGCTCGGAGAGGCTCAGCGAGACGTTCGAGGTGATCCGGGGCAGCACCTGGTCGCCGGCGATCATCAGCCCGGCTTCCTCCTCGACCAGGCAGGCGTGCTCGGGGCAATGGCCGCTGCCGACCACCACCTTCCAGCTGCGCTCGCCGATCGGGAGGACGTCCCCATCCCTGATCCTGACGAAGCTGACCGGGACCGGGCTCACCCAGGTCGCGAACCGCCCCCATCCCTTCGCCGCCTCGGCCTCGACCCTCTCCTCGTCCCAGCCGGCCGCGCGCCAGTAAGCGACGGCCTCCGCCGGCGGCGAGTCGCGGACGTCGGTGGTGAGCATGCGCGCGAACAGCCATTCGTCGCGCGTCATCCACAGCGGCACGCCGAAGCGGGCGGTCAGCCAGCCGGCGAGGCCGATATGGTCGGGGTGGAAATGGGTGCAGATCACCCGGGTGACGGTCCGCCCGGCGAGCGGCCCCGCGAACAGCGCCTCCCACGCCTCGCGCGACGCGGGGAGGTCGATGCCGGTGTCGACGATGGCGACGCCCGCGCCGTCGTCGAGCAGCCACACGTTGATATGCTTCAGCGAGCCGGGCATCGGCAGCCGGGCCCAGCCGACGCCGTCGGCGATCGGGATGATTTCGCCCTCGCCCGGCCCGGCGCGGCCGAGCGGATAGGTGAGGCCCTTGTGGGTATAGGCTTCCCCGTCGACGAGCGAGACGTCGGGCGAGGGGGAGGGAGGTTCGGCGCTTGTCACCCGGATCCGTTCGGGACCTCGCCTTACTTCCGGAACAAAGTGTCGGCGTCGAGCTCGGCGGCCGGGGCCGGCTGGGCCTCACCGGCCTCCTCGGCGGCGAGCGCCGCCTCGGCATCGCGGGCGGCCGCCTCGCGCTCGGCGCGCAGCTCCTCGATCAGCGCCTCGCGGTCGCCTTCCAGGGTGGCGTCGTGCTGGGCCTGCTCGATGCCGGCCTGCTTGGCCGCCTTGGCGACGACGGCGTCGAGCTCGCGCTGCGAGCAGAGGCCGAGGGTGACCGGGTCCTTGGGCTGGATGTTGGCGATGTTCCAGTGGCTTCGGTCGCGGATCGCGGCGATGGTGGTGCGGGTGGTGCCGATCAGCTTGCCGATCTGGCCGTCCGAGATTTCCGGATGGTTGCGGATGATCCAGGCGATCCCGTCCGGCTTGTCCTGGCGCTTGGAGACCGGCGTGTAGCGCGGCCCGCGGGTGCGGCGGGTCTGGTCCGGCTCCTTGTGCATCCTCAGGCGATAGGAGGGGTCCGACTGGCCCTTCTCGATCTCGTCCTGGGTGAGCTCGCCGGCGCGGATCGGGTCGCGCCCGGTAAGCTTGGTCGCGGCGGTATCGTCGGCGATCGCCTGGACCTCGAGGATATGAAGGCCGCAGAATTCGGCGATCTGCTCGAAGGTGAGCGAGCTGTTGTCGACCAGCCACGAAGCGGTGGCATGGGGCATGAGCGGCTGGGCCACGTCGCATCTCCGTAAAACAATAAGGGCCGCCCCTTCACGGAGCGGCCGATCCTGGACGCGATCTAAGCGTGGACCGCCTGGGAAGCAAGCTTTGAGTCAGGCGTCCATCGCCACATAGCTCCGCTCGGCGGAGACCCGACCGAGCCACGCCTGCACCGCCGGATAGACGCCGAGGTCGAAGCCGCCTTCTTCCGCCACGTGGGTGTAGGCGTAGAGGGCTATGTCGGCGAGGCTGAGACGCTCGCCGACGAAGAAGGCGCGCGATTCGAGATGCTCGTCCATCAGCTTGAGCGCCGCCTCGCCCGCCGCGCGCTTGGCGGGCATCTGCGCCCGTTGCGCCTCGCTCAGCCGCGCCTCGCCGACGAAGGCGAGCCAGAAGCGCAGGGTCGCGACGTTGGGCTCGTGATTGTACTGCTCGAAGAACATCCAGCGCAGCATGTCGGCGCGGTCGAACCGGTCGTCGGGGACCAGCGGCGACCCGTCCGCGAGGTAGAAGCAGGCGGCGTTGCTCTCCGGAATGAAGCGCTCGCCGATCTGGAGCACGGGGATGCGCCCGTTGGCGTTGACCTTGGCGAGGAAGTCCGGCGTCCGGGTCTCGCCCCCCAGGATGTCGTATTCGCGCCGCTCGAGCGGCAGGCCGAGCAAAGCGGCGGCGAGGCGCACCTTGTAGCAATTGCCCGACGCGGCATATTCGTGGAGGACGAGGCGCTCGGTCATTCGATCCCCGCCTCCCGCCGCCAGCGCTTCTCGTCCTCGCGCATCCAGATCAGCGGCAGGGCGGCGAAGCCGGCGACGAACAGCCAGCCCCACAAATGCCACCAGAAAGGGAAGCGGTAGCCCGAATAATCCTTGCCGGTGAGGCCCTGGAGGATCTTGAGCTGCTCCGGCCCCATCAGGGCGATCTGGTAGCCCATCCCGGTCTCCTCGTAGGTGACCAGCCCGTATTCGGAATAAGCGAAGAAAGGCATCCTGAGGAAGCTGAGCTCGCGATAGGCGTAGCCGAGGTGGATCTTGCCGTCATAGCCGTGGTTCGGCCGATTCGCCCGCTCGGCCTGCTCGCGCGGCGTGTAGGGGAGGATGCCGGAGCCGTAGTCGGTATATTGGCGCACGTCCCGCATCTTCGGCCCGTCCGGGAGGGTCTCGACGTCCATGATCCGCGGCATGTTGACCGGCAGGAACGGCCGCTGCGACAGGACGAGGGCTGCCGCCAGCAGGAGGATCAGCCCGCCCAGATAATGCTCCGTCTTCATTCGCCCCCCGTTTTCTCCATCTGCAGCACGATCTTACCGATATGATCGCCATTTTCCATCCGGCGGTGGGCATCGGCGGCGCGCTCCAGCGGGAAGACGCTGTCGATGACGGGGCGCGCCTCGCCGGCCTCCAGCCGCGGCCAGACCTTGTCGCGCAGCTCGGCCGCAAGCGCGGATTTGAACTCGACAGAACGGGCGCGGAGCGTCGAGCCGGTGAGAACGAGTCGCCTCGCCATCACCTGCCAGATCGGGATTTCCGCCTTCGCCCCGCGCTGGACGGCGATCGAGACGTGGCGGCCTTCCTCGGCGAGGCATTCGAGGTTGCGCGGCATATAATCGCCGCCGACCATGTCGAGGACGATGTCGACCCCCCTGCCCTCGGTCAGCCGACGCACCGCCTCGACGAAATCCTCAGCGTTGTAATCGATGGCGTGGGCGGCGCCGATCTCGAGCGCCCGGGCGCACTTTTCCGGACTGCCCGCGGTCACGATGACCCGCACCCCGAACAGCTTGCCGAGCAGGATCGCGGTCGTGCCGATGCCGCTCGTGCCGCCGTGGACGAGGACGGTTTCGCCGGCCTTGGCGCCGCCGCGCTGGAAGAGGTTGGTCCAGACGGTGAAGAAGGTCTCGGGCAGCGCCGCCGCCTCGACCCTCGAGAATCCGCGCGGCACCGGCAGGCACTGGCCCTCCGGCGCGACGCAATATTGCGCATAGCCGCCGCCCGCGACGAGCGCGCAGACCGCCTCGCCGTGGCGCGGACCGCCCGAGATCGTGCCCGCCACCTCGAGGCCAAGGATCGAGGGCGCCCCCGGCGGCGGCGGGTAGAGGCCGCGGCGCTGCATCACGTCGGGGCGGTTCACCCCGGCCGCGGCCACCTCGATCAGGACTTCGCCCGGTCCGGGCTCCGGCAGGGGCCTTTCCACCGGCCGGAGCACCTCGGGCCCGCCCGCCTCGGCGGGATCGATCGCAATCATGGTGCGCATGTTCGCCACCTAGCTTGACAGAAAGGGGCGCGACAGGGGATTCTAGGGCGCGATGGACCTCGACGAGCTCTTTCCCGGCAAGCCAGCCGACCCGCTCGCCCAGCTGGTGAAGCAGGACCTCGATCCCCTGTCCGTCGAGGAACTTGAGGAGCGCATCGCCACGCTCGAAGGCGAGATCGCCCGCACCCGCGCAAAAATGGACGCCGCCGTTAACCATCGCGCAAGCGCCGAAGCCTTATTCAAGAAATGACGAAGCTGCGGGAACACAATGGCTTTTCCCCAGCTTTTTCGAAGACCCGCTTGATGCCGGGGGTGCGAGGCCCGACATTAAGGGCAAAGAGGCCGTGAGCTTCGTCGCGGCCTCGACCGGAGTGCGTTGAATTGCCGTCATTTGCCCCTCAACTCGAACAGACCCTGCACACGGCGCTCTCGGAAGCGAGCGGCCGCCGCCATGAATATGCCACGCTCGAGCACCTGCTGCTCGCCCTTACCGACGATGCCCACGCCTCCAAGGTGATGGTCGCCTGCGGAGTCGACCTTCGCGAGTTGAAGGACGCGGTGAGGGCCTATCTCGACAACGAGCTCGAGGCGCTGAAGGTCGACGGCCATACCGAGCCGTCGCCGACCAGCGGCTTCCAACGCGTCGTCCAGCGCGCCATCCTCCACGTCCAGTCGTCTGGCCGGGACGAGGTGACCGGCGCCAATGTCCTCGTCGCCCTCTTCTCCGAGCGCGAGAGCTATGCCGTCTATTTCCTGCAGCAGCAGGACATGAGCCGCCTCGACGCGGTGAGCTACATCAGCCACGGCGTCGGCAAGGGAGAGACCGCCGCCGAGCCGCAGGAGGTCAAGGGCGCCGACGAGGGCAAGCCCGACGAGGGCAAGAAGAAGAACGAGAGCGCGCTCAAGCAATTTACCGTGAACCTGAACGAGAAGGCGAAGAACGGCCGGGTCGACCCGCTGATCGGACGCGGGCCGGAGGTCGACCGCACCGTCCAGATCCTCTGCCGCCGCTCGAAGAACAACCCGCTCTACGTCGGCGATCCCGGGGTCGGCAAAACGGCGATCGCGGAAGGCCTCGCCCGCAAGATCATCGAGGGCGACGTCCCCGACGTGCTCAAGGAAGCGGTGATCTACGCGCTCGACATGGGCGCCCTGCTCGCCGGCACACGCTATCGCGGCGACTTCGAGGAGCGGCTGAAGGCGGTGGTCACCGAGCTCGAGAAGCTGCCCAATTCGATCCTGTTCATCGACGAGATCCACACCGTGATCGGCGCCGGCGCCACGTCGGGCGGCGCGATGGACGCGTCGAACCTCCTCAAGCCGGCGCTCTCGGGCGGGACGATCCGCTGCATCGGCTCGACCACCTACAAGGAGTTCCGCAACCATTTCGAGAAGGACCGGGCGCTGCTCCGCCGCTTCCAGAAGATCGACGTCAACGAGCCGACGATCGAGGATACGGTGAAGATCCTCGCGGGCTTGCGCTCCGCCTTCGAGGAGCATCACAGCGTCAAGTACACGCCCGACGCGATCAAGGCGGCGGTCGAGCTTTCGGCCCGCTACATCAACGACCGCAAGCTGCCCGACAAGGCGATCGACGTGATCGACGAGGTCGGCGCGATGCAGATGCTGGTGCCGCCCTCGAAGCGCAAGAAGACGATCACCACCAAGGAGATCGAGAACGTCATCTCGACCATGGCGCGCATCCCGGCGAAGAGCGTCTCGGCCGACGACAAGAAGACATTGGAGCATCTCGGCCGCGACCTGAAGCGGGTCGTGTTCGGCCAGGACAAGGCGATCGAAGTTCTCGCCTCGGCGATCAAGCTCTCCCGCGCCGGCCTTCGCGACCCCGACAAGCCGATCGGCAACTACCTCTTCTCGGGGCCCACGGGCGTCGGCAAGACCGAGGTGGCGCGCCAGCTCGCCCAGATCATGGGCATCCCGCTGCAGCGCTTCGACATGTCCGAATATATGGAGCGCCATTCGGTCAGCCGGCTGATCGGCGCGCCCCCGGGCTATGTCGGCTACGACCAGGGCGGACTCCTGACCGACGCCGTCGACCAGCATCCGCATTCGGTGCTCCTCCTCGACGAGATCGAGAAGGCGCACCCGGACCTGTTCAACATCCTCCTCCAGATCATGGACAACGGCCGGCTCACCGACCATCACGGCAAGACGGTCGATTTCCGCAACGTCATCCTGATCATGACCACCAATGCCGGCGCGTCCGACATGGCGCGCGAGGGCGTCGGCTTCGGCGCCACCACCCGCGAGGGCGAGGACGAGGAAGCGATCAAGCGGATGTTCACGCCGGAATTCCGCAACCGGCTCGATGCGATCGTGCCCTTCTCCTATTTGCCGACCGAGGTGGTCGCCCGGGTGGTCGACAAGTTCATCCTCCAGCTCGAGCTTCAGCTCGCCGACCGCAACGTCCATATCGATCTCGACGACGAGGCGCGGCGCTGGCTGACCTCGCGCGGCTACGACAAGCTCTACGGCGCCCGGCCGATGGGCCGCCTCGTCCAGGAGAAGATCAAGCAGCCGCTCGCCGAGGAGTTGCTGTTCGGCAAGCTCATCCACGGCGGCGAGGTCAAGGTCACGATCAAGGAGAATGCACCCTCGTTCGAGATCGTCCCCGCCGCGCCGAAGGCGTCGAAGAAGAAGGCCAGGAAAGCCGCGCCCGAGCCCGAAGGCGAGCAGGGCCAGCCCGAGCAGGCGTAAGCCGTCATTGCGAGCGAAGCGAAGCAATCCAGCCGGAACGCACGCGGCGCTGGATTGCTTCGTGGCTGCGCTCCTCGCAATGACGGGATTCCCGCTTTCGCGGGAATGACGGTAGGGTGGTCTATCCACCAGCCGGGGAAACGCCGCCATGTCCGACACCAGCCTCATTTTCTACACTAACCCGATGTCGCGGGGGCGGATCGTGCGGTGGATGCTCGAGGAGACCGGCTGCGACTACGAGACCGTGCTGCTCGATTACGGCACGACGATGAAGGGCGACGACTATCGGGCGGTCAATCCG
Source organism: Sphingomonadales bacterium (assembly GCA_034668685.1). Lineage (GTDB taxonomy): Bacteria > Pseudomonadota > Alphaproteobacteria > Sphingomonadales > Sphingomonadaceae > Allosphingosinicella. The sequence continues at coordinate 18,727 of JAXDPA010000055.1, forward strand.
ATGGGCAAGGTGCCGGCGATCCGGCACGGCGACATGGTCGTGACCGAGGCGGCGGCGATCTGCGCCTATCTCGCCGACGCCTTCCCCGACGCCAGCCTCGCGCCGCCCCCGGGCAATCCGAAGCGCGCCCCCTATTACCGCTGGATGTTCTTCGCCGCCGGGCCGGTCGAGGCGGTGATCACCGGCAAGGCGCTCGGCCTGCTCGCGCCGGAGGACAAGAAGATGATGGCGGGCTACGGCAGCTTCGAGGAGACGATCGACGCGCTCGAGGGCGCGGTCTCGGGGCCGGGCCCCTTCATCTGCGGCGGGCAGTTCACCGCCGCCGACGTCTATGTCGGCGCCTCGATCGGCTGGGGCACCCAGTTCGGGATCATCCCGAAGCGCGAGCCCTTCCAGGCCTATCTGGCGCGGATCACCGAGCGGCCGGCTTACAAGCGCGCGGTGGGGATCGACGACGCGCTGATCGCCGAGCAGAAGGCCCAGCGGCCGCAGGCGAGCTAGGTCTTCTCACTCCAATCCGTTCGGGCTGAGCTTGTCGAAGCCCCCTCCCTGACCTGCAGAAAGAAAGGAGAGGGCTTCGACAGGCTCAGCCCGAACGGATTTTACAGCTCTGTGAAACGCCTACAAAAACCAGGCCGTCGCGGCGCCGATCAGCAGCAGCTTGACCAGCCAGCCGACGGCGTGGCTCGCCGTCACCCGATTGTCGATTCGGATGAACAAGGCGTTGGTCACCAGCATCGGCAGCGGGCCGATCAGCCAGATGATCGCGCCCAGCTTGAGGGCGCCGCGAAGGTCGGTCTGGTGGACCTTCCAGGCGAGCGCGACGAAGGCCGCCGCGGTGACCAGGGCGAGCGCCTGGGCGCCGGCGATCCGCTTCCTCTGCTCGCCGACCCGCCATGTTTCCGGAGTCAGATGATAGCGGTCGTGGAAGAGAATGCCTGCGAACAGCCAGTCGGCGAACGAGCCGAGCAGAGCGCCGACCAAAGCGGCCCAGACGAGATTCAGGTTCATATCGCGCGTCCCCCTCGACGGGCCTTGTAGCACGCTCCGACGCGGAACGGGATTCTCGCCTACGCCCTCCTAGCCGGCCTTCGTCGCCGCCACGAAATAGTCGAGCGACTTGTTGTCCGAGAGGTGGAAGCCGCGGGCCGGGCCCCAGGCGAGGCCGTGGCAGTCCGCCACCTCCAGCCCGGCATCGCGGACGAGCGCACAGAGTTCCTCCGGCGCGAGGAACTTGTCCCAATCGTGGGTGCCGCGCGGGATCCGGCCGGTGCCCTCGCCGACCAGGATCAGCATGAGCCGCGACCAGGCGGTGCGGTTGGGCGTGGAGAGGATCAGCAGCCCGCTTGGCTTCAGCGCGGCGGCGAGGCCGTGGACGAAGGCGCGCACGTCCGCGACATGCTCGACCACCTCGAGCGAGGTAACGAGGTCGTAGCCGCCGGCCTCGAGCGCCTCGACGCTGCCGACGCGATAGTCGACGGCGAGACCCTGAAGCAGTGCGTGCTGGCGCGCCGCTTCGATGTTCTCCGGCGCCGCATCCACCCCCGTCACCCCGGCGCCGAGCCGGGCGAGCGGCTCGGCGAGCAGGCCCGCCCCGCACCCGACGTCGGCCGCCTTCTTGCCCGCGAGCGGGCGAAGGTTGCACTCGTCGAAGCGCCAATGCTGGTCCGCTCGGTCGCGAATGTAGGCGAGGCGCACCGGGTTGAGCTTGTGGAGCATCGCCGACGAGCCGTTGGGATCCCACCAGTCGGCGGCCATCCGGCCGAAATGCTCCGCCTCGCCGGAATCGATCGTGGAACTCGTGGCCATGCTTTCCTCCGCCGACCGCGTGCAACGCGCGGCCGGCGCGGTCAACAACTCACTCGGGCCGACCGACGATCCGCACCCGCCGGTTCTTCTGGTCGAAGGTCACGATGTAGCCGGCGAGGAAGCCGGCGCCGAGATTGATGTTGTCGTGGATCGGGTTGAACCGGACCACCGGGTCCGCCAGCTCATGCTCTCCGAGCCTGAGGACGCCGCGCAGCTTGACCTCGCTCACCTCGAATTCGTTGCTGATCGTCCGGCCGGTTCCCACGACCTTCGGCTCGCCGATATGCGGCAGCGCCTGCACCAGCGCCTGCGGGAAGCTGATGCCGCCGATGTCGCCGGAATCGACGTCCGCGACGAGGCGCAGGCCGGCCATCGTCATCTCGACGATCGGCGTATCGTAGGGCGCCTCGTAATCGAGCACGGTCTTGCCGTCCGCCGGCGGAAGCGCACCTGCTTCCAGCCGCACCCGCTTATGGATGAAGTCGAGCGTCAGGAGATATCCGTCGAACAGATTGTAGCCGAGGATTCCGGCGATCGGGGGAAGCTTCGCCGAGCGGTTATACTCCCGGCTCAGCGCGGGCACGTGCCGGAATTCGACCCCGCCGACGTCCAGGCGGTCGAACTCGACCACGTCGAGCCGCCGGTCGTTGCGGCCCGAGCCGTCGCCGCTCACCGCCTGGGCGACCGGGGCAATGCCGAGTTGGCCGACAAGGGAGACGTCGGCGCGCGCCTTTCCCTGGCCGCCGGTGTCGATCATGAAGAGGAACGGCCCCTTGCCGTTCACCGTCACGTTGACGGCGGGCGAGGTGCCTCGGAACAGCATGGGCATGTCGGCGACGACGCGAACGGGAGGCCGGCCCGCGGCCGTTCCCGCCGTTGATGCGGCCGAAGCGGCCGCCAGCAGCGCAACCAGCGCGAGGATTTTCGTTCGGACCATCTTTCGCTCCCTGAAACATGAAGCGGATGGCCGAAGCCGCCGGCCTCGTCTTGAATGAAGGTAACCTAGCGGCGCAGGGCTTGGAGCTGCGCCGGCGTCGAGCCGAGCGTGCGTCGGGTCGTCCGGATGAAATGGCTCTGGTCGGCAAATCCCCCGTCATTCGCCGCGGAGGCGGCGGGCACACCTTCGAAGAGGAGCCCGCGGAGTGCGATTTCCGTCTTCCTGCGCAGCCGGAAGGCGCTGACGCTCTCGCCGTAGCAGCGCCTGAAGCTGCGCGAGAGGTGGACTCGATGGACCCCGGCGCTTGCCGCGAGATCGCCGAGCCTCGACCCGGGGGCTTCGGTCAGCCGCGAACGTATCTCGGCCAGCCAGCCGGGAATGCGGCACAGATCGGCGGGCGGCGCATCCCGCGCCAGCAGCTCGGGCACCAGGTCCGCAAAAGGCAGGCGACGCGCGAGCGCGGCGGCGGCGAGCCGCTGCATCTCCGTCCCGGTCCGCCCCCAACGCCAGGCGTTCGCCCCGGTGCCGGCCCACAGGCGCGGATCGCGAAGGGTCAAGGTGAGCAGGATCGCGCCTTCGGGCCCGTAGAGGTTGCTGTGGCGAAGGCCGTCCGGCTTGATTCCGGTCGAGCCGGCCTCGACGACCGCAGCGCGGGCTCCGGCCTGCTCTTCGATCCTCCCGCTCAGCAGCATGGCGATCGACGGCGTGGCGTGGGAATGCTCCGCCTGGCGAAGCATCGGAGGGTAGAAGGACAAGGTGAGGCTCGAGGCCTCGCTTTCGAAGAGCGTTCGTCGCGCCGGCTCGCCCGGCAGGGACGGATACGGGGCGGCGCGGAGCGCCTGGGGTTCGCTTGCCGCGATCATCGCCGCTCCCTATCAGGGCGCCTCGTCTCCCCCAACGCAAAAGCGGCGCCGATGGACCATTTCGAGCTCAAGGACGGCGTGCTCCATTGCGAGGATGTGCCGCTGCCGGAGATCGCGGCGGCTGTCGGCACCCCCGTCTACGTCTATTCGACCGCCACGATGGTCCGCCACGCCAGGGTGCTGCGGGCCGCGCTCGAGCCGCTGCCCGATCCGCTGATCGCCTACGCGGTGAAGGCGAACCCGAACGCCGCCGTCATCGCCACCCTCGCCCGCGAGGGCCTCGGCGCCGACGTCGTCTCCGGCGGCGAATATCGCCGCGCCCTTGCCGCAGGCGTCGCGCCGGAGCGGATCGTCTTCTCGGGCGTCGGCAAGACCGCCGAGGAGATGGCGCTGGCCCTCGAGGGCGGCCTCTACCAGTTCAACGTCGAATCGCCGGCCGAGGCCGAGATGTTGTCGGAGGTGGCCACGCGCCTCGGCCGAACCGCGCCGGTCGGCTTCCGAATCAATCCCGACGTCGCGGCGGGCACCCACGCCAAGATCTCGACCGGCGCGGCGGACAGCAAGTTCGGAATTCCCGCCTCCGACGCTCCCGCCGCCTACGCCCGGGCCGCCGCGTTGCCGGGGCTGAGGGTACAGGGCGTCGCCGTCCATATCGGCAGCCAGCTGACCGACCTCGCGCCGCTCGAACAGGCGTTCACCCGCCTCGGGACGCTGATCGCCGAGCTGCGCGCCGCGGGGCACAAGATCGAGGTTGCGGACCTCGGCGGCGGCCTCGGCGTCCCCTACGACCCCTCGCTGCCGCCGCCGCCCGCGCCCGACGCCTATGGCGGGATGGTCCGCCGGGTCGCGGGCGGATGGGACGTGCGGCTGGTGTTCGAGCCCGGGCGCCTGATCGTCGGCAATGCCGGCGTGCTCCTCACGCGGCTGATCCGGGTGAAGCCGGGCGCCCGCCACCCGTTCCTGGTCGTCGACGCCGGCATGAACGACCTGATGCGCCCCACCCTCTACGACGCCTGGCACGCGATCCGTGCCGTCGCCCCGCGTGGCAGCCGCACGGTCGCCAATGTCGTCGGCCCGGTCTGCGAGACCGGCGACACCTTCGCCACCGCACGCGAGATGGATGCGGCCGAGCCGGGCGACCTCCTCGTCTTCCGGACCGCCGGCGCCTACGCCGCGGCGATGGCGAGCACCTACAACAGCCGCCCGCTGACCCCGGAAGTGCTGGTCAGCGGCGACCGATGGGCCGTGGTAAGGCCGCGTTTGGACCTCGACGCCCTGACGAGCGGCGAGTTGCCGCCCTGGCTGGATTAGCTCGTCACCCCAGCGAAGGCTGGGGTCCATGCGGGCTGGACGATCCGATCAAAGTCGGCAGGGATGCCAGCCTGCGCTGGCATGACGGGAAGCCTCGCCTTCCTTGCCATCCCCCCTCCAGCCGTTAAAGCCGCGGCCTATGGTGCGGGTGGTGATGAAGTTCGGCGGGACCTCGATGGCGGGGATCGAGCGCATCCGGCACGTCGCGCAGCTGGTCTGCCGCGAGGCGGAACGGGGCAACCAGGTCGCGGTCGTGGTCTCGGCGATGGCCGGCGAGACGGACCGGCTGATCCAGTTCTGCCGGGAGGCGTCCTCGCTCTACGACCCGCGCGAATATGACGTGGTCGTTGCCTCGGGCGAGCAGGTGACCTCGGGCCTCCTCGCCATCACCCTCCAGGGCATGGGCATGAACGCCCGGTCCTACATGGGCTGGCAGCTCCCGATCCGCGCCTCCGGCCACGCCGCGGCCCTGATCGACCATATCGAGGCCGACGTGCTGGAGCGCGTGTTCGCGGAAGGCGGCATCGCCGTCATCCCGGGCTTCCAGGGCGTCACGGTCGACGGCGATCTGGCGACGCTCGGCCGCGGCGGCTCCGACACGTCGGCGGTCGCGCTCGCCGCCGCCCTCAACGCGGACCGCTGCGACATCTACACCGACGTCGAGGGCGTGTTCACCACCGATCCGCGCATCGTGCCGCGCGCGAAGAAGCTCCGCGCCGTCACCTACGAGGAGATGCTGGAGCTCGCGTCGGTCGGCGCCAAGGTGCTTCAGACCCGCTCGGTCGGCCTCGCCATGCGCTACAATCTCCCCGTCCAGGTCCTTTCCTCGTTCGAGGACCGGCCGGGCACCCTGATCGTCGGCGACGACGAAATCGAGGACATGAACATGGAACGCCAGCTCGTCACCGGCATCGCCCACGACAAGAACGAGGCGAAGATCACGCTGACCGGCCTGCCCGACCGGCCGGGCACCGTCGCCGCCATCTTCCAGCCGCTCGCCGCCGCCGCGATCAACGTCGACATGATCGTCCAGAGCGCGCGTCCCGGCGAGGCGAGCGACCTCACCTTCACCGTGCCCACCGCCTCGCTGCCCCAGACCGTCGCCGAGCTGGAGAAAGCCAAGGCGGAGATCGGCTTCGACACGCTCCTCACCGACACCAATGTCGTCAAGATCAGCGCCGTCGGCATCGGCATGCGCTCCAACGCCGGAATCGCCGCGCTGATGTTCCGCACGCTCGCCGACCGCGGCATCAACATCCTCGCCATCACCACCTCGGAGATCAAGGTGTCGGTGCTGATCCCCGAGGAATATACCGAGCTCGCCGTCAGGGTGCTGCACACGGCCTACGGGCTCGACGACGAGGGAGAGGCGGGATGATTCAGACCGTCATGCCAGCGGAGGCTGGCATCCCTTCGGCTTCTGCGCCCGTTACGGACTCAGCATGGACCCCAGCCTTCGCTGGGGTGACGGAGATTTCATGAACGACGCCACCCGCACCCAACCCTCCCCCATCGAGGGGGAGGGCTCGAGCATCGGCCATGACCGCCTCGCGCGGCTGATGAAGCGCGGCACCGATTTCCTCGGCTGCGAGGTGGCGGTGATGGGCGGGGCGATGAGCTGGATCTCGGAGCGGCACCTCGTCTCCGCTCTGTCCAACGCCGGCGCGTTCGGGGTGATCGCCTGCGGGGCGATGACTCCCGATTTGCTCGACACCGAGATCGCCGAGACGAGGAAGCGCACCGAGCGGCCGTTCGGGGTCAACCTCATCACCATGCATCCGGCGCTCACGGAGCTGATCGAGGTCTGCGCGCGCCACGGCGTCGGCCACGTGGTGCTGGCCGGGGGCCTCCCGCCCCCCGGAGCGATCGACCGGATCAAGGCGAGCGGCGCCAGGCTCGTCTGCTTCGCCCCGGCTCTGGCGCTGGCCAAGAAGCTGGTCCGCTCCGGAGTCGACGCCCTGGTCATCGAGGGGATGGAGGCGGGCGGCCATATCGGCCCGGTCTCGACTTCCGTGCTCGCCCAGGAGATCCTCCCCCCGCTCGCCGCCGACGTGCCGATCTTCGTCGCCGGCGGGATCGGCCATGGCGGCCTCATCGCCGGATACCTGGAAATGGGCGCCGCGGGCGTGCAGCTCGGCACCCGATTCGTCTGCGCCAACGAGTGCATCGCCCACCCCAATTTCAAGAAGGCGTTCATCCGCGCCTCGGCCCGCGACGCGGTGACCAGCGTCCAGATCGACCCGCGGCTGCCGGTCATCCCGGTCCGAGCGCTCAAGAATCGCGAGATGGAGAGCTTCGCGGCCAAGCAGCGCGAGGTCGCGCAATTGCTAGACGAGGAGAAGGTCGAGATGGCCGAGGCCCAGCTCCAGATCGAGCATTATTGGGCCGGGGCGCTCCGCAGGGCGGTGATCGAGGGCGACGTCGAGACCGGCTCCGTCATGGCCGGCCAGTCGGTCGGCATGGTCAAGGGGGAGGCGAGCGTCGCCGATATCCTGCGTCAGCTGATGGACGAAGCGGCTCACGCCCTGGAGCGGCGCTCGCCCCACGCCTGAAGCCGAGCTGGATCAGGAACCTGGGCCGGTTCCGCTCGTTGTGGGTCGCGATCGACCCGCGGCTTTTCCGGGGGGAAAGGCGCGCGCGCCGGGACGGCGGGGGTCTACGTGGTGAATATCGCAACTGACGACGGCCGTTTCCGGATGCTGGTCGACGCGGTGACCGATTACGCGATCTACATGCTCGACCCGCAGGGCCATGTGGTCAGCTGGAACGCGGGCGCGCAGCGCTTCAAGGGCTATCAGGCCGACGAGATCATCGGCCAGCATTTCTCCCGCTTCTACACCGAGGCGGACAAGGCGACCCGACTGCCCTGGCGGGCGCTCGAGACGGCGCGGACCGAAGGCCGGTTCGAGGCCGAGGGCTGGCGGGTCAGGAAGGACGGGACGCGCTTCTGGGCGAGCGTCGTCATCGACCCGATCCGCGGCCAGGACGGCGACATTCTCGGTTATGCCAAGGTCACCCGCGACCTCACCGAAAAACGACAGGCGGAAGAGGAGCTTCGTCTCTCCGAAGAGCGGTTCCGGCTGCTCGTCGAGAGCGTCGCCGACTATGCCATCTACATGCTCGACCCGACCGGGATCGTCTCGAGCTGGAACCTCGGCGCCCAGCGCTTCAAGGGCTATGCCGCCGACGAGATCATCGGCCAGCATTTCTCCCGCTTCTACACGCCCGAAGACCGGGCGATCGATTTCCCGAGCTACGCTCTGGGCACCGCCGAGCGCGAGGGCCGGTTCGAAGCCGAAGGCTGGCGGATGCGCAAGGACGGCACCCGCTTCTGGGCCCATGTCGTCATCGACGCGATCCGGACCGACGACGGCAAGCTGCTCGGCTTTGCAAAGATCACCCGCGACCTCACGGAGCGGCGCGAGGCGCAGCGCAAGCTCGAGCAGGCGCGCGAAGCCTTCTTCCAGGCCCAGAAGATCGAGGCGGTCGGCCAGCTGACCGGCGGCGTCGCCCACGATTTCAACAATCTGCTGATGGCCGTGCTCGGCTCGCTCGAGCTGCTGCGCCGGCGGGTCCCCGACGATCCCCGGGTCACCCGCCTGATCGACAATGCCGAGCAGGCGGCGCAGCGCGGCGCGGCGCTCACCCAGCGCATGCTCGCCTTCGCCCGCCGGCAGGCGCTGAGCCTCGAGCCGGTCGCGATCCCCGAGCTGGTCCGAGGCATGGCTGATCTGCTGCAGCATTCGCTGGGGCCGACGGTCGCCATCGAGACGCGTTTCCCCTTGTCGATCAGCGCGGTGATGGCCGACGCCAACCAGCTCGAGCTCGCTATCCTCAATCTCGCCATGAACGCCCGCGACGCCATGCCGGAAGGCGGAACCTTGTGTATCTCGGCCGAGGACAAGACGGTCGGCGAGGGCGACGTGCCCGGTCTCGCCCCCGGTCGCTACGTCTGCGTCGTTGTCCGCGACGAAGGCGAAGGCATGGACGAGACGACGCTGAGCCGCGCCACCGAACCCTTCTTCACCACCAAGGGGGTCGGCAAGGGCACCGGCCTCGGCCTCTCGATGGTGCACGGCCTCGCCGAGCAATCGGGTGGAACGCTCCAGATCGAGAGCAAGCCCGGAGAGGGCACGACGATGCGGGTCTGGCTGCCGGTGGCCACGATCAACGAGGAGGGCGCCCGCACCTTCCAGCGGGAATCGGAGCCCGAGCCCGTGCCGCAGACCGAGAGCCTGCACATCCTCGCGGTCGACGACGACGCTCTGGTCCTGCTCAACACCGCGGCGATGCTCGAGGAGCTCGGCCACATGGTCTACCCCGCCGGGTCCGGCGCCGAGGCGCTGCAGATCCTCGCGACCCATCCGGTCGACCTCATCGTCACCGACTACGTGATGCCGCAGATCAACGGCGCCCAGCTCGCCGACGAAGCGCGCAAGACCCATCCGGACCTGCCGATCCTCATCGCCAGCGGCTTTGCCGAGTTCGCGCCGGGCGAGCACGCCACGCTGCCGCGGATCGCCAAGCCCTTCACCCAGATCGAGCTGGCGCGGGCCGTGGCCGACATCATGAACCCCGATCCCAGCCGAGCCCGAATCCTCCCCTTCCGCGCACGGTAGCGAATTCGCGGCGCTTGTTGGAAGGCCGCGGCCTTCCTGCTACCCCAGTTCCATGCCCACCCAGTCGGTCAGCTCCGCGCGCGAAATCCTGACCGGCCTTCACGACGTGATGGCCTCCCGGCTGGGAGCGCAGGCGAAGCTCAACAAGGTGGTGAAGATCATCGCGGAGGCGATGACCAGCGAGGTCTGCTCGATCTATTTGCTGAGGGACGGCGTGCTCGAGCTCTACGCGACCGTCGGCCTCAACCAGACCGCCGTCCACGTCACCAAGCTGGCGCTCGGCGAGGGCCTGGTCGGCACGATCGCGCGCGAGGTGGCTGTGCTGAACCTCGCCGAGGCGGTGAGCCACCCCGAATTCGCCTATCGCCCCGAGACCGGCGAGGAGCTGTTCCACAGCTTCGCCGGAGTGCCGATCGTCCGCAAGGAGCGGGCGATCGGAGTCCTCGCCGTCCAGCATGCCGAGCCCCGCGCCTATGACGATGTCGAGATCGAGGCGCTTCAGACGGTGGCGATGGTGCTCTCCGAGCTGATCACCAATGCCGGCCTCGCCGACCGCGCCGGCTCCGTCGAGGCCGCCGCGCGCGATTCCGGCTCGCTTCGCCTGGCCGGCCTGCGCCTCGTCACCGGCATGGCGCGCGGCGTCGCCGTCTACCACCAGCCCCGAATCCTCATCGAGCATACCGTCGCCGAGGACGTCGAGGCCGAGCGCCACCGGGTCTATTCCGCCTTCCGCAAGATGCGCGAGCAGATTGACTCCATGACGACGGGGCCGGAATTCGGCACCGCCGGCGAGCATCACGAGGTGCTCGAGACCTACAAGATGTTCGCCTATGACGAGGGCTGGTCGAGGCGGATCAACGAGGCGATCGATTCCGGGCTCACCGCGGAGGCGGCGATCGAGCGCGTCCGCCAGCGCATGCAGATGCGCATGCGCGAGATCGACGATCCCTTGCTCCAGGACCGGATGCACGACCTCGACGATCTGTCGAACCGGTTGCTGCGCATCGTCTCCGGCCGCCTCGGCACGGCGGCGCAGATGGGGCTCCAGGGAGACGCCATCCTCATCGCCCGCAATCTGGGCCCCGCCGAGCTGCTCGAATATGATCGCCGGCGCCTGAAGGGAGTCATCCTCGAGGAAGGCTCGCTGACCGCCCACGTCACCATCGTCGCCCGCGCGATGGGCGTGCCGATGCTCGGACGGGTGCGCAACGTCCGCCAGGCGATCGGCGAGGGCGACGAGATACTGCTCGACGGCGGCGAGGGCGTGGCCTTCGTGAGGCCAACCGCCGCCATCGCCCACGGCTTCGACGGCAAGCTGGTGATGACGCAGAAAAGGCGCGCCGAATTCGCCGCCCTGCGCGACCTTCCGCCGGTGACAAGGGACGGGGTGCGCATCACCGTCAACGTCAATGCGGGCCTGCGCGACGACGCCGAGGCGCTCGATCTGCTGGGCGCCGACGGGATCGGGCTGTTCCGCACGGAATTTCAGTTCCTCGTCTCGGCCACTCTGCCCCGCAAGGAAGCGCAGCAACGGCTCTACAAGGCGGTGCTCGACGGCGCCCGAGGCAAGCCGGTGGTGTTCCGCACCGTCGACGTCGGCGGCGACAAGGCCTTGACGTACCTCGACACGTCGGACGGGGAGTCGGAGGAGAATCCCGCCATGGGCTGGCGGGCGCTCCGCCTCGCCCTCGACCGCGACGGGCTGATGAAGGCCCAGGCCCGGGCCTTGCTCGAGGCGGGTGCCGGGCGCGAGCTGTCGATCATGTTCCCGATGATCTCCGAGCCTTGGGAGTTCGACGCGGCGCGCGCCATCGTCGAGCAGCAGCGCGAATGGCTGGCGGGCCGAAAGAAGATCCTCCCCACCCACATTCGCTACGGCGCGATGCTGGAGGTGCCGGCCCTCGCCGAGACGCTCGATATCTTGCTCCCCAAGCTCGATTTCCTGTCGATCGGCACCAACGACCTCACCCAGTTCCTGTTTGCCGCGGACCGCTCGAATCCGAAGCTGGCCGAACGCTACGACTGGCTCTCGCCGGCGATCCTTCGGTTCCTGAGGCGGGTGGTGCGCCAGGCGCAGGCGGCCGAAGTTCCGGTCGGGGTTTGCGGCGAGATGGGCGGGCGAACGCTCGAAGCGATGACCCTGATCGGCCTCGGCCTTACCCGTTTCTCGATCACGCCGGTCGCGGTCGGGCCGATCAAGGCGATGATCCGCTCGCTCGACCGCTCCGCCGTGATGCCCGCGGTCGAGGCGATGCTGGACCGACCGCCGGCCGACATGCGCGTCGAGCTCGGGCGCTGGGCCGAGACGAACGGAGTCGCTATCGGCTAGCCGCGCCGGGCGCTCGACCGGCCGCCGCGGCTCCGGTTGACATTGCCTCGCGCGTCCTGTGACAAGCATGAAAAGCCAGGAAGGCGGCGAGTTGATGGCCGACGCGTACGAGGATCCCGCGAGCGACAATCCGGTCGGCGAACGCCTGCGCGTCGCGCGCGAGGAGAAGGGCCTCAGTCTCGAGGACGTCGCCAAGCAGACCCGAATCCCGATCCGCCACCTCGAGCATATCGAGCGCGGCGAATGGGACGCGATGCCGGCGATCACCTATTCGGTCGGCTTCGCCCGCTCTTATGCCAATGTGGTGGGCCTGGACGGGCCGTCGGTCGGCGCCGAACTTCGCCAGCAGTTGGGCGGCGTGCGCAACGCCGCCGCCGGCCCCGCCGCTTATTACGAGCCGGCCGATCCGGCGCGGGTGCCGCCGCGCTGGATCGCCATCGTCGCCATCGTCATCGCGGTGCTGATCGTCGGCGGCTATCTGGTCTGGCGGAGCCGCGCCGTCGGCGGCGGCTCGGATGCGACCGACATCGTCGAGACCGGTGCGCCGCCGGCGGCGCCGCCCCCCGCGCCCAAGGTCCAGCCGGCCGCGCCCGCCACCGCGCCGGTGCCGAGCGGAGGCCCGGTGGTGCTCACCGCGAAGGAGGATGTCTGGCTCAGAGTCAGCGACGGCAACCAGCCCAAGGCGCTCTTCCAGGGCATACTGAAAGCCGGCCAGCGCTACGAGGTGCCGGCGACGGCGGGCGCCCCGACCCTGCGCACCGGCCGCGCCAACGTCCTGGCGGTGACCGTCGGCGGTACGCCGGTGCCGCCGCTCGGGCCGCCGGAAAAGACGATCGCCAATGTCAGCCTCAGGACCGCGGACCTCATCGCCCGCGCCCGCGGCGGCACTGCGGCGTCCGCCGGGGGGCAGTAAAATCCCGCTTCATCTCAGCGGCTTGGAGGGTTAGGATCGGGCGGGGAGAGTGAGGGGAAGTAACATGCGTATCCATCTTCTGGCGCTGGCTCTGCTCGCCGGAACCGCCGTGCCGGCCGCCGCCCAGACGCGCGCCGAGACTCCCGAAAAGCGGATCGAGCGGCTCGAGCAGGAGCTGAAGGCCGTTCAGCGCAAGGTGTTCCAGGGCGGCGCCTACGTGGATCCGGAAGTCTCGCCGGCTCAGGCCGCGGCCCAGCCGGAGGGCGTTCCAGCGACCGCGCCGATCGCCGACCTCACCGCCCGTCTCGATGCTCTGGAAGGCCAGCTTCGCCAGCTGACCGGCATGGCCGAGCAGAATTCCAATCGGTTGCGGACCCTCGAGGACGGCCTGGCCCGCTTCCGCGACGGCACCTCGGCCCGGCTCGACGCCCTCGAGCATCCCCAGCCTGCGGCGGCGCAGGCCGCCGCGGAGCCGGCTCCGGCCGAGCCGGCCCCCGCGCCGACGCGGGCCAAGCCGCGCCGCCAGCCTACCGCTTCGGCCTCGCCCGGCGCGCTTCCCGACTGGGTGTCGGCGCAGGACAGCTCGGTCACGGCCTCCGACGGCGGCGATGCCGAGGCCGCCTACAATGACGGCTTCCACCTGTGGGAGCAGAAACGCTACGGCGAGGCGCAGAAGGCGCTGGAAGCGGTCGCCCGCAAATATCCCAACCACCGCTATGCAAGCTGGGCAGCCAACCTCGCCGGCCGCGCCTATCTCGACGACGGCAAGCCCGCCGCCGCCGCCAAGGTCCTGCTCGCCAATTACCAGAACAACCCGAAGGGCGAGCGGGCGGCGGACAGCCTCTATTTCCTCGGCCAGGCGCTGTTCGCGCTGAAGAACCTGCCGGCCGCCTGCAAGGCCTATGATGAGCTTCAGGACATCTATGGATCGACGATGCGAAGCTGGCTGAAGCAGCAGCTGCCGGCGGCGCGTGCTGAGGCCAAGTGCCGCTGATCAGGCGGGCGATTCCTCGCCGCCGGCTTCCTTGCGCGCGGCGCGCTCGTCATAATCCCTGGCCATCTGCAGCAGGGTCTCGACGACATCGCCGGCGCTGATCCGCTCGGCCAGCCATCGGCATTTCCTGGCCTGAGCCCGGAGGAATTGGGCATCGTCCGCCACTTCGCATCGGCGCGGCCTGTCCACCGCGGTCGGCCGCGCCCCTCCTCTTCTCTGGCGGTTCAAAGCCCCGGATTCCCTGCCTGTTGCCATCGTTCCTGAAGCGTAGCGTCGGGCCGTTCCCTGGCGGCGATTTTGCGCGGACTTTCGTGGAGCGGCTCTGGTGCCTAGACTGCAACGATGATCGACCCGAGCCTCGTCGACCGCTTCACCGGAAACCTTGCGGCGCTGTGCGGCGACGAGACCGGCCTGGTCGGAGTTGCCGTATCGGGAGGGCCGGACAGCCTTGCGCTGCTGCTGCTGTCGGAGGCCGTCGCGTCGGGCCGGCTGCGAGCCGCCACGGTCGACCACGGCCTTCGGCCCGAGAGCGCCGGCGAGGCGGCGTTCGTGGCGAGTCTGTGCGCCGACCGCGGGATTGCGCATGCCACGCTCCCGGTCGAGGTCGGCCGCAGTGGAAAAGGGCTGCAGGCGGCGGCGCGCGAGGCGCGCTACGCCGCGCTGGGCGGATGGATGCGACGGGAGGGCATCGGGACATTACTCACCGCTCACCATGCCGAGGACCAGGCGGAGACATTGCTGATGCGCCTCAACCGGGGGGCCGGGCTCGGGGGCCTGGCCGGGATCCGAGCCGCCGCGCCGTTCCCGCAGGGCGGCGAAAAGGCCCGCCTCTGCCGACCGCTGCTCGGCTGGCGCCGCGAGGAGCTCAGCCGCCTCGTCCGCGATAATGGCCTTACGCCTGTCGACGATCCCGCCAACGCCGACGAGGCCTATGACCGGGCTCGCATGCGACGGCGGCTCTCCGAAGCGTCCTGGCTCGATGTCTCGGCGCTCGGCCGCAGCGCTGCCGCCCTGGCCGAGGCCGAGGAGGCGCTCGAGACTGTGGCCGCGGGCCTGTTTGCCGAGCGGGCGAAGCGCGAAGGCGAAGAGCTGCATCTCGAGCCCGAGGGACTGCCGCGAGAGCTGCTCCGCCGCCTCGTCCTGCGGGCGCTGAGCGTCATGGCCGAGGGCGGTCCCCCGCGCGGGGCGCAGGTCACCGCTCTGATCGCCGACCTGCAGGCCGGCGCGGCCGTCACGCTCGCCGGAGTCAAATGTTCGGGCGGCGAGACCTGGCGCTTCGAGCCCGCGCCGCCGCGCCGAACCGGCTAGGCCGGGTCGCGGACCTTGGTGAACTTGTCGGTGCGCACCGTCGGAGCGCCGCAAATGTCGGAAGGCGGGGGCGGCCGCTCGCCATGGTCGGCCAGATGGGCCAGGCACATCTCCAGCACCAACTTGGCGCGGAACAGGGCGTCTTCCTCGTCCCGGCCTTCGGCCACCGCTTGCGGGAGGTCGGGGAAGACGGCGCGCACCGTGCCTTTCGCCGTGGGGACCAGGCGAACCGGATAAGCCAGCATCAGTCGGTCCTCACCTGCAACGGGAGCGCGAGCAGCGGCCGCAATTCCTCGTCGTCGACCTCGATCGTCGCGTCGGGGGGAAGGTCGCCGGCGACCAAAGCCGTCTCGATCAGCTCGGCCGCCATCCGCTCCGCCTCCGCGCGCGCCGCGGCGTCGTCGGCGCACTGGCGCCCGGCGAGGTCGGGCAGCTCGAAGGCTTCGCCGCGGATGTTGAAATAATAAAGCGGCATGTCTCCACCTCGCGTAGCGGCACAGCGCATAACCTGGATCAAGGTTGCGAAGGAAACGCCGCCGCAACAAGGCGTTGAGACAGGGGCGCGGCTTGACCGCGTCCCCGAGGCGAGCAAGGAGCCCGCGATGGCCGACCCCGATCGCGACGAGATGCTGCGCGCCATGGCCGCCAACCGCGGCTGCCGCCTCGTAAAGTCGCGCAAGCGCAAGTCCGGAGGCGATTACGGCCTTTACGGCTTGCGCGACGCCAAGACCGGGCAGGACGTCTTCGGCTTCGGCGCCCGCGGCCTCGCCGCCACCGGCGAGGATATCGAGAATTACCTGCGGGGCGGGCTGCGCTCGAGCTGGAAGCAGTCGCTGCGCGAGGCGCCGGCTTTGCCAAAGGCCGGGAAACGCAGGCGTGCCGATGCGGAGCCGCGAGCGCCCGAGCCGGAGCCGGAAGCGCCCAAGCCGGTGCGAAAGCCCCCTCCCCCGCCGCCGCCGGATCCGGAGCCGGAGCCGGTCCTGTCGATCCGGGAGGCCGCGCCGCGCGACGCCGAGGCGATCTCCGCACTGCTCGGCCAGCTCGGCTTTCCGACCGACGCCGCCGACATCCGCCGCCGCCTGCCCCGCCTGCGCAAGGCGGGAGAGCCGCCGCTGGTCGCCGTCGAGGAAGGCGTGATCGGGTGCCTCGCCTGGCACGTCACTCCGGTGCTTCACCGGCCGGCGCCGGTCGGGCGGGTGACGATGATGGTGGTTGCGAAGGAGGCGAGGAGGCGCGGCGTCGGCGGCGCGCTGCTCGAGGCGGCCGAGGCGCGGCTCGCCGCCGCCGGCTGCGGCCTCGTCGAGGTGACCAGCAACATCGAGCTCGGCGGCGCCCACGCTTTCTACCGCGCCCAGGGCTACGAACGCACCAGCTACCGCTTCGCCAAGACGCTGAAGGGCGGCTAAATGCCGCCCTCGACGATCTCCCGCCCGGCGGAGCGCAGCCGTTCGGCGAGGTCGTCGCAGCAGGCGGCGAGACGGGCTTCGTCGGTGCTCCTGACCACGAAATTGGCCCCGACCCGGCCTTCGCGGAAGAAGGGATAGGAGCCGATCTGGCAGCCCTGGTGGGCGCGCTCGGTGGCCTCGAGCAGCTCCGCCACCTCGCTCTCCGCCACCCAGCCGCCGATCGTGCGCGAGAGCAGGGGCCGCCCGCCTTCGAGCTTTCCCGACAGCGCCTCCAGCATCACCGTGGCGATGTGCGGCACGCCGGCGAGGATGAAGATGTTGCCGACCCTGATGCCCGGAGCGCCGGACATCGGATTCTCGATGAGGTCGGCGCCCTCGGGAACCCGCGCCATGCGCAGCCGCCCCTCGGTAACGCCGCCGCGATTCGCATAATAGGCCTCGAGCGCTGCCCGCGCCTTGGGATGAACGACGACCGGAACGCCGAGCGCCCGGGCGATCGCGTCCACCGTCACGTCGTCGTGGGTCGGGCCGATTCCGCCGGTGGTGAACAGATAGTCGTTCGCCGCCCGGAGCGCGTTCACGGCCGAAGCGATGGTCTCGACCACGTCCGGCACCACCCGGACCTCGGCGAGCCTGATGCCCTGGAGGTTGAGCCACCCGGCGACCTGGGCGATATTCCGGTCCTGGGTGCGGCCGGAAAGGATCTCGTCGCCGATGACGAGCAAGGCGGCGGTCCAGATGCGCTCGGCGGCCATGGCCGCGTCCTACATTCCCGCTCGTCGTCATGCCAGCGCAGGCTGGCATCCATGCGGCCTCAGCGGCGCGCGAATGGTAGCATGGACCCCAGCCTTCGCTGGGGTGACGGGGTGCAATTGCCTCGCTTCCAGCCTATATTGCCCCCATGACCGACTATCTCGCCGTCGCCGACGCCGAAGCGCCCGCCAGCCGTTCCGGCGCGATCAAGCTCTATGGACCCGAAGGCTTCAAGGGCATGCGCGCCGCCGGCCGGGCGGCCGCAGAAGTGCTCGATTCGCTCGTCCCCCACGTCCGCGCCGGAGTGACGACGCAGGAGATAGACGAGATCGTCTATGCCGAGATGACCGCGCGCGGCGGAGTCCCCGCCACGCTCGGCTATCGCGGCTTCACCGGCTCCTGCTGCACCTCGATCAACCACGTCGTCTGCCACGGCATTCCCGGCGAGCGGGCGCTTCGGGACGGCGACATCGTCAATATCGACGTGACCATCGTCCTCGACGGCTGGCACGGCGACACCAGCCGCATGTTCCTGGTCGGCGACGTTCCGATCCGGGCGCGGCGTCTGGTCGACGTCACCTACGAATGCATGATGCTCGGGATCGCGGCGGCGCGGCCGGGCAACCACCTGGGCGACATCGGCCACGCCATCCAGACCCACGCCGAGAAGCACCGCTACGGCGTGGTGCGCGATTTCTGCGGCCACGGCGTCGGCCGAGTGTTCCACGACGCGCCCGAGGTCGTCCACGCCGGCCGCCCCGGCACGGGGCCCGAGCTGAAGCCCGGAATGTTCTTCACCATCGAGCCGATGATCAACATCGGCAAGTCGGCGGTGAAGGTGCTGGAGGACGGCTGGACGGCGGTGACCCGCGACCGAAGCCTCTCCGCCCAGTTCGAGCATATGGTCGGGATCACCGAGGACGGCTGCGAGATCTTCACGAAGAGCCCCAAGGGCTACGACAAGCCGCCTTACTGATCCGGCCGCTCGGCGATCAGCCGCTTCGGCGCGCGCATCCGCCACGCCGCCTCGAGCCTGTCCTTCAGCGTCTCGTCGTCGATCGCCTCCATCCGCACCAGGATCGCCGGCCAGCCGCGGAAATGGTCGGTGTCGAAATAGAGGTCCGGCCGCGCCTCGATCAGCGCCTCCTTGAGCTCTACGGGGCAGTGAACGGCCAGCGCCCCGGGTTCGCGGCACGGGCCGGCGAGCGTCTTGCCGGCGACCTTGAGCCACGGCTTGCCGTAATGCCGCGCCGTCTCGACGCCCGGCAGGTGACCGGCCAGGCGCGCCGCGCGGGCAATGATCTCCGCGTCCTCCATGGGCGGCCAGCCTAGCGCGGATCGGCGGGGCCCGCTATGCGCACGGCGCCAGCAGCGGAGGAGCGTTTCGGTGAAGAAGGTCGAGGCGATCATCAAGCCGTTCAAGCTCGACGAGGTGAAGGAGGCGCTTCACGACGTCGGGGTCTCCGGCATCACCGTCACCGAGGCCAAGGGTTTCGGCCGGCAGAAGGGCCATACCGAGCTCTACCGGGGCGCCGAATACGTCGTCGATTTTCTCCCCAAGGTGAAGATCGAGATCGTGCTCGGCGACGACATGGTAGAGAAAGCGGTTGATGCAATCCGGCGCGCCGCCCAGACTGGCCGGATTGGAGACGGCAAGATATTCGTGTCCAGCATCGAGGAAGCCATCCGCATCAGGACTGGCGAATCCGGAGTCGACGCCATCTGAGCCGCGGGCAGCGTCGGCGCGGGTAAATCCATCATTAGAGGGGGAATGCAATCC
>JAXDPA010000056.1:0-9253 GCA_034668685.1 Sphingomonadales bacterium
GACGCAGATCCTTTCCTCGGATGCCTTCGAAGGCCGCGCGCCGACCACCCCCGGCGAGGACAAGGCGATCGCCTTCATCGCCGAGCGGTTCGCCAAGGCCGGCCTCGCGCCGGGCAATCACGGCGGCTGGTACCAGGACGTACCGATGGTGGAGACGACGCCTTCGCCGACCCCCCTCACCGTCGCCACCGCGAACGCCCCGCCGCTCAGCTTCGCCTACCGGAGCGACTTCGTCGCCAACAGCTATCGGGTCCAGCCCAAGACCGGGATCGCCGACAGCGACATCGTCTTCGTCGGCTACGGCATCAACGCGCCGGAGAAGGGCTGGAACGATTATGCGGGAGTCGACGTGCGCGGGAAGACGGTGATCATCCTGGTCAACGATCCCGACTGGCAGTCGACCGGCCTTTCCGGCCCGTTCAACGGCCGCGCCATGACCTATTACGGCCGCTGGACCTACAAGTTCGAGGAGGCGGCCCGGCAGGGCGCCGCGGCGGCCTTCATCGTCCACCAGACCGAGCCCGCCGCTTATGGCTGGAACGTCGTCCAGTCCTCCTGGACCGGCGCTCAGTACGAGCTGGACGATCCGAACGGCCATTCGGACCAGAGCCAGGCGATCGGCTGGCTGACCCAGGACGCCGCCCGCCGTCTGTTCTCCGCCGCCGGTCAGGATCTGGCGACGCTTACGGAGTCGGCGAAGCATCCCGGCTTCAAGGCGGTGCCACTGGCCGCCAGGGCCAGCCTGCAGCTCGAGAACGGCATCAAGCATCAGCTCTCGCACAACGTCGTCGGGATCCTGCCCGGAGCGAAGCGGCCGGGCGAATATGTGCTCTACACGGCCCATTGGGACCATCTCGGCCGCTGTGACGCCGACGCCACCGGCGACGATATCTGCAACGGCGCCGTCGACAATGCGAGCGGAGTCGCCGGCCTGATCGCGCTCGCCGAAGCGCACGCCAGGGCCGGGCCCGCCGAGCGATCGATCGTCTTCCTGGCCGTCACCGGGGAGGAATCGGGGCTGCTCGGCTCGCAATATTATGCGACCCATCCGCTCTACCCGCTCGCCAGGACGGCCGGCGGCGCCAATATGGACGGCCTGTCGGTGACCGGCGCGGCGCGCGATTTCGTCAGCATCGGCGGCGACAAGTCGGAGCTCTCCGCCTATCTCGCCCGCGCGCTAAGGGCCCAACGCCTGTCGCTGAGCCCCGACACCGATCCGGAGAAGGGCTTCTACTACCGCTCCGACCATTTCAGCTTCGCCAAGGAAGGCGTGCCGATGCTCGACGCGTCGCTCGGCCAGGATCTGGTGAGGGGCGGCCGCGCGGCCGGCAAGGCGGCGGCCGACGACTACACGATGCACCGCTACCACCAGCCGAGCGACGAATACGACCCGCGCTGGGACTGGTCGGGCGCGCTCCAGGAGCTCGGAGTCTATTACCAGGTCGGCCGCGCGCTGGCCGACTCCACCGACTGGCCGAACTGGCGCCCCGGCGACGAATTCCGCGCCATCCGCGACCGCTCGCGGGCCGCCGCCGGCCAATGACTTCTCGCCAGCCGCCGGAATGGGCGACGCACGAATGGGTCTGGATCGGCTTTCCGAGCCACGCGGATCTGTGGCTCGACGACCTGACGCCGGCGCGGGAGGAGGTGGCCGCCTTCGCGCGGGCGGTGTGGGCTGGCGGGGCCGGCGAGGACGTGCGGCTGGCGGCGGCCGACGCGGATTCCGCGCGCACCGCCGCCACGCTGGCGCCGTTCGCGACGATCGTCGAGCAACCGTTCGGCGACATCTGGCTGCGCGATACCGGGCCGATCGTCGTGAGCGACGGTGCCCGGAGGGAGGCGCGCAGCTTCCGGTTCAACGGCTGGGGCGGCAAATATGAGCTTGAGGGCGACGACTCGATCGGCCTCCGCCTCGCCGAGGGGGCGGGCCTGGAAGCGCGGCGCGTCGACTGGATCCTGGAAGGGGGCGCGATCGACGTCGACGGCACCGGCCTCGCCGTGACCACCGAGCAATGCGTCCTGAACCCCAACCGCAATCCGGGCCTGGGCAAGGCCGACGTCGAGCATCGCCTCGAGAGCGACCTCGGCCTGGACCGGGTCCTTTGGCTCGGCGAGGGCCTGCTCAACGACCATACCGACGGCCATGTCGACAACCTTGCCCGCTTCGTCGGCGAACGCCGCCTCGCCATTCCGGCGCCGGCCGGCGACGATCCCAACGCCGCCTCGTACGAGGATGCGCGCCGCCGCGCCGAAGCGTTCGGTCTCGAAGTCGTCCCCCTCCCCTCGCCCGGCCGGGTGATCCGCGACGACGAGCTGATCCCCGCTTCCTACATGAACTTCTACATCGGCAATTCGGCGGTGGCCGTTCCGCTCTACGGCGCCGACAATGACGCGGCGGCGGTCGAGGCGATCGGCGCCCTGTTCCCCGGCCGCCGAGCGATCGGCCTGCGCGCCGACCACATCCTGACCGGCGGCGGCAGCTTCCACTGCATCAGCCAGCAGATGCCGCGATGAGCGCTTTGCGCACGCGGACTGCCGTCCCTAAGTAGCCGCCATGTCCAAGCTCACCGTCGCCGCGCTGCAGCTCGCTTTCTCGGACGTCGTCGAGGAGAATATCGCCGCCGTCTCCGCGCTGACGCGCGAGGCGGCGGGCAAGGGCGCCAAGCTGATCCTCCCGCCCGAATTGTTCGAGGGGCACTATTTCTGCCGGACCCAGGACGAGGGGCATTTCGCCCGGGCCCGTCCGGCGGCCTCGCATCCGGTCGTGCTCGCCATGCAGAAGCTGGCCGCGGAGCTGGAGGTCTACATTCCGACCAGCTTCTTCGAGGCCGAGGGCCATCATCATTACAACAGCCTTGCGATGATCGGCCCGGACGGGAAGGTGGCGGGGGTCTATCGCAAGAGCCACATCCCGGACGGACCGGGTTACTCGGAGAAATTCTATTTCCGGCCGGGAAACAGCGGCTTCAAGGTGTGGAATTCGCCGTACGGAACGATCGGCGCCGGGATCTGCTGGGACCAATGGTATCCCGAGACGGCGCGCACGCTGATGCTGATGGGCGCCGAGATTCTGCTCTTCCCGACCGCGATCGGAAGCGAGCCCCACGACCCCGACCTCGACACCAGCCGGATGTGGCGCCGGGCGATGATCGGCCACGCCGTCTCGAACGTCGTTCCAGTCGTCGCCGCCAACCGAATCGGCACCGAGCACGGCCAGCGTTTCTACGGCCATTCCTTCATCTGCGACGAGCGCGGCGACATGCTGGCCGAGTTCGGCGCCGGGGAAATTGGGTGCCTCACCGCCACGCTCGACCTCGAGCAGGCGAGAGCCCATCGCGCCGCCTTCGGCTTCTTCCGCGACCGGCGCCCCGACCTCTACGGACGGATCGCCGAGGACCTCTAGGGGCCGGTGCGCCCACTGCGGGCGCGGCGCTCGGCATACCATTGGCGAAGCATCTGCTGCCTGCAGCCGGTCTGACCGTAGCTGCCGACGGTCGAGCAGCCGCCGGGCATGGTCGCCCGGTTGGCTTCCTCGAGCGCCTCGGTGCGCGCGCCCCAGGACTGCTCGCTGAGATCCTCGTTCTCGTGCCTCAGCTCCTTGGGAATCCGGTAGCGCTCCCGCTCGGGCTTGCGCGCGCAGACGACGATCTCGTCGTCCGTCGACTTCGGACAGGGATCGTCGCCGTAGACGGTGACGGCTGCCGTACGCTGCGGTGGCCCGGCCGCGACGGCGGCGCCGCCCGCCGGGAGGAGGAGCAGAGCCGGGAGCAGGAGGCGCTTCATATCCCGCGTGTCGAGCCGCCACCCTGAACCGCGGATGAAGCCTCAGGGCTTCAGCTCGATCGCCCGGGCGAAGACCGCTTCGAACATGGCGGCGGTCAGCCGGTTGGTGTTCTGGTTGTAGCGCGAGCAATGATAGCTATCGATCAGCCGCCGCCCGTCCGGCAGAAGATGCTCGGCGAGGTGACCGAACGGGTGGGCCGAGAGTCTGCCGCCCGCGGCGCGCACCGCCGCGTCGTGGGCGATCCTGCCGAGCGCGACCTGCACCCGCGCCCTGGGCAGGGCCGCCAACGCCGGCTGGAAATAGGCGCGGCTGCAGGTCGCGATCTCGTGAGGCGTCGGCTTGTTCTGCGGCGGAACGCACTTGACCGAATTGACGATCGCCACGCCCTTCAGCCGCAGATCGTCGCCCGGATCCTCGGCGTAGGCTCCCTCGGCGAGGCCGAACTTGGCCAGGGTCTGGTAGAGCAGCAGCCCGGCAAAATCCCCGGTGAAGGGACGCCCGGTGCGATTGGCGCCTCGCTTCCCCGGCGCCAGCCCGCAGATCAGCAGCCAGGCGTCGGGATCGCCGAAATGTGGCACCGGTGCGTTCCACCAGTCGGGATGCTCCTCGCGCAGCGCCTCGCGGAAGCCGACCAGCCGGGGGCAGAGCGGGCAATCGCGCGGCGCCTCGCAGGCCGGCACGGGGGAGTTGGTGGGAAGCATCGGGAGCGTCTAGGGCGAGTGCGATGGCGCTGACAAGCTACGCGATCGCCCTGGGCTCGAACCGGCGAAGCCGCCACGGCTCGCCGGCCGAAACGGTCCGCGCCGCCGCCGATGCGCTCGGCGCGCGGCGCCTCTCGCGCATTCGCGCGACCGCGGCGGTCGGCCCCGCCGGCCGCGCCTTCGCCAACGCTGCCGGGCTCGTCGAAAGCGCGCTCGAGCCCCCTGACCTCCTTTCCCTGCTGAAAGGAATCGAACGCGATTTCGGCCGCCGCGGCGGGCGGCGCTGGGGCCCGCGAGTGCTCGATCTCGACATCATCCTCTGGTCGGAGGGGAGCTGGGCCGAGAACGGCCTCGTGGTCCCCCATCCCGAATTCCGCCGCCGCGGCTTCGTGCTGGAGCCGCTCGCCGAGCTCCTGCCGGGCTGGCGTGATCCGGTCACCGGCGCCACCGTCCGCCAGCTTCTGCATCGTTTGCGACGAAGCCGCCCGGTTGACCGTGCGCCTGCCCGCTCCTAGGGGCGGGAACGGCGCGGGCCCTTAGCTCAGTCGGTAGAGCAACTGACTTTTAATCAGTAGGTCGCTGGTTCGAATCCAGCAGGGCTCACCATCGGCCGCGCTTCAACGGCGGCGCACTGCCGGGCCTTGGCGAGGAAAGTTTCCGCGAGCGCCCGGCGCCGCGCCTTCGCTTCCGGGGTCAACGCCCGCGCCGCCGCCGCCATCTCCTCGCGCGCCCGGCGCGAAAAATATCGCTCGTTCGATTCCATGCCGCTCCGCTCCCCGAATCGGGTGTTAACACAGATCAGCGGCGAGTGTGAGTCGCGCCCGGAACGACCCGCCGACGCTGCGCGGCGGCTCGTCGGCACCCGGGGTCTGGACAGACGCCCGGCGTTGGCCGACAGCGGGCTTGTGTCCCCGCCCAAGACCTATCTGCTGGCCGCGATATGCCTCGCTTTGTGGTTGGAGATGCTGTTCCTCGGCGGCCCGCGCTCCGCCGCCGACGCCAGCTTGCTGGCGTTGTTCAACGCCCCCGCTTTGGACCCCGCGGCGCGCCTCCTGACCCGGCTCGGCAACGCGTCGGTATTGCTGCCTTTGTCGGTCGCGGCGGCGCTCGTGCTCGGCTGGCGGGTCTCGCGCCGGGCCGGCCTCGTCTACCTGACCATGATCCTCGCCGGGCGGGCCGTCGTCGAGTTCGAGAAGGCGATGGTGGCCCGGCAGCGGCCGGCGCCGGCGGGCCAGCTCGTCCATGTCACCACCCTCGCTTTCCCCTCCGGCCACGCGGCTTATTCGATGATGGCCTGGCTCGGCCTGGCGCTGCTCGCCGCGCCCGCCCGGTACCGCGCGGTCGCGGTTGCCGCCGGAGTCGCGCTCGCCCTGGCGGTCGGCTCGACCCGCCTGGTGCTCGGCGTGCACTGGCCGAGCGACGTGATCGGGGGCTGGGCGTTCGGCGCGGGCTGGGTGCTGCTCTGGACGCGGCTGACCGAAGGAACGGCAGCGCCGGCGCGGCATTGATCCTTTCGAAGGAGAGGATCATGACCAACCGCAACGACCGCGCCTCGGACCGCGCCGAGACCGCGCGCCAAACCGACGATTCCGACGTGATCGAGCGGATGGAAGGCGGCCCCGATTTCGGCGGATCGAGCGGCGGCAATCTGCAGCGCGACATCGGCGCTCGCGACGAGCTCAACGCGCAGGTCGGCGATGGCGACGGAGTCACCCGCGTCCGCGACAGCGACAAGCCCGAGCAGGCGAACCTGCCGCGCTTCAATCGCAAGTAACGGGCTTCAGGCTTTCCGGAAGACGACCGTCAGATTGTTCGCCGGCATCTGGAAGAGGCGCTCGAAGACGAGGCCGTTCCGCTCGGCCTCGGCGCGGACGGCTTCGAGCGTCCTCAGCCCCCATTGCGGGTTCCGGGCCCTGAGCGATTCGTCGAAGGCGAGATTGCTGGGCGCGGTCGGCACGCCGTCGCGGATGTAGGCGCCGTAGAGCACCAGTGGGGCGCCCGGCGCCAGCAATCGGCCGGCGCCGCGCATCAGGCCCACCGTCGCCTCCCACGGGCTGATATGCGCCATGTTGATGCAGACGACGGCGTCCGCCCCGGCGACCGGCCAGTCCGTGGCGGCCGCGTCGAGCCGCAGCGGCGCAAGCAGGTTGGCGAGCCCGGCTTCCTCCCGCCAGGCGGCGATCGACGCAAGCGCCTCGGAATCGCGATCGGTCGGTTGCCACGTCAGTGCCGGGAAGAGCCGCGCGAAATGGACCGCGTGCTGGCCGGTGCCGCTGGCGATCTCCACCACGACACCCTCGCCCGGAAGCACGTCGCGCATCACCGCCGCGATCGGCTCGCGATTGCGACCGGCCGCGGGCGCGTGGGCCTTCACGGCCGCAAGCTCCGCATATCGGCCGTTTTCCGGCTAGCGCGCGGGGCCGGAGCCGTGCCAGTTTCAGTGCGGGAATCAGGGGGACGACTTACATGAAGCATCTCGTCGCACTCGTGCTCGCGGTCGCGGGCCTCATCACTGCCGTGCCGGCCGCGGCGCAGCAACCCCAGCCGCCGTCGGGTGAGGAGCAGGCGACGGCGAAGAAGTTGAAGGATATCCTCGAAAGCCTTCACCCCGTCTCCGGCGACGTGGCGCTGCCCGCGGGCAATGCGGTCCTCCATCTCGGCAAGGACTTTTACTATTTGCCCCCGGACGAGGCGCGCAAGGTGCTGGTCGACGCCTGGGGCAATCCGCCCAGGATCGCGGACGGCGTGCTCGGCATCGTCTTCCCGGCCGGCAAGACCTTCCTCGATCCGGATACCTGGGGCGCGGCGATCACCTACGAAGCGTCCGGCTACGTCACCGACAAGGATGCCCAGACGGCCGATTACGACGCGCTCCTGAAGCAGCTCCAGTCGGGCGAGGAGGAGATCAACGCCAAGCGCAGGGAGGAAGGCTATCCGGCCCAGCACCTCGTCGGCTGGGCGCAGCCACCGTCCTACGACGCGGCCAGCCATTCGGTCGTGTGGGCCCAGAACATCGCCTTCGACGGGCAAAGCGATAACAGCCTCAATTACGACGTGCGGATGCTTGGCCGCAAAGGCGTGCTCAGCCTCAACATGATCACCGCCATGTCGAAGCTCGCCGAGACCCGGGCGGACGCGGAGAAGCTGGCGCGGTCGGCCGACTTCACGGCCGGCGCGCGCTACGCCGACTTCAAGGAAGGCGACGATACGGCCGGCTACGGAATCGCCGGCCTTGTCGCGGCGGGACTCGGTGTCGTCGCCGTGAAGAAGCTGGGGCTTCTCGCGGTCCTCCTTGTGTTTCTCAAGAAGGGGATCGTCCTCATCGTCGCCGCCTTCGCCGCCCTTGGCGCGAAGTTCCGCAGGCTGTTTGGAATCGGCGGGAAGGACGAGCCCGTGGAAGGCGTGCTCGAGGCCAATCCGCCCTCCGAGGAGATTGGGCCGGCCGTCGAAGACCCCGAACCGGCGGTCTGACCTACTCCGCCGCTTCGGATTGCTGCGACGGCTTCCAGACGAGCACCGGCTTCCTCGCGGCCTGGGTCTCGTCGAGTCGCCGCCGCGGCGCGTGGACCGGCGCGGCCTTGAGGCTCTGGTCGCCCGCCTTTGCGCGCTCGGCCACCGAACGCGTCGCGCCGATGAACTGGTCGAGCGTGGCCTTCGACTCGGTCTCGGTCGGCTCGACCAGCATCGCGCCGTGGACGACCAGCGGGAAATACATGGTCATCGGGTGGAAGCCCTCGTCGATCAGCGCCTTTGCGAGGTCGATGGTCGAGAGCCCGTCGGCGAAGCCTTTGTCGCTGAACAAGGCCTCGTGCATGCACGGCCCGCTCGCGCCGAACGGCGCGTCGAGCACGCCGTCGAGGCTGCGCAGCACGTAATTGGCGTTGAGCACGGCGTCGCCGGAGACCTGGCGAAGGCCGTCGGCGCCGTGGCTCAGGATGTAGGCCAACGCGCGGCTGAACATGCCCATCTGGCCGTGAAACGCAACCATCCGGCCGAAGCTTCGGCCGTGATGGTCACCGGCTGTTTCCTCTTCCACCAGCGCGAACCGGTCGCCCTGCCTCTCGACGAACGGAAGCGGAGCGAAAGGCGTCAATGCCTTCGAGAAGACCACCGGACCGGAGCCCGGGCCGCCGCCGCCGTGCGGGGTCGAGAAGGTCTTGTGGAGGTTGATGTGCATTGCGTCGATGCCGAGATCGCCCGGCCGCACGCGCCCGACGATCGCGTTGAAGTTCGCCCCGTCGCAATAGACCAACCCACCCGCCGCATGGACGGCTTCGGAGATCGCGATCATGTCCGGCTCGAACAGGCCGCAGGTATTGGGGTTGGTGATCATGACCGCCGCGACGTCCGGCCCGAGCCGGGCCTCGAGCGCGGCGAGGTCGACCCGGCCGCGCGCGTCGGCGGGAATGCTTTCGACCCGGTAGCCGGCGAAGGCGGCGGTCGCGGGGTTGGTGCCGTGGGCGCTCTCCGGCACCAAGACGACCGCGCGCGCGTCGCCCCGCGCCTCGAGCGCGGCGCGGATCGCGAGCAGGCCGCACAGCTCGCCATGGGCGCCGGCCTTGGGGCTCATCGCGACGCTGTGCATGCCGGTCAGGGTCACCAGCCAGCCGGCCAGCTCGTGGATGACCTCGAGCGCGCCCTGCACGGTGTCGACCGGCTGCAGCGGATGGATGTCGGCGAAGCCGGGCAGCCGCGCGATCTTTTCGTTGAGGCGCGGATTATGCTTCATCGTGCACGATCCGAGCGGGAACAGGCCGAGGTCGATCGC
>JAXDPA010000057.1:0-28733 GCA_034668685.1 Sphingomonadales bacterium
CGGGCACGGCATAGATGCGGGTGAGGCCGTCGGTGGAGGCGGCGACCATGAAGGTGTCGAGGCTGCGCCAGCGCTCGTAGCGCGCCAGCAATTGCGGGTCGCCGAGGTCGAGGCCGAGGCGGGCGCCCTCGACCAGCACCTGGGCCAGCGCGGCGGCGTCGCGAAGCCCGAGGTTGAGCCCCTGGCCGGCGATCGGGTGGATGCCGTGGGCGGCGTCGCCGGCGAGGGCGAGGCGCTCGGCCGTCATCGTCGCGGCGTGGTGGAAGCCGAGCGGATAGGTCCAGCGCGGGCCGGCCAGCCGGACCGCGCCGAGGAAGCCGCCCATCCGTTTCTCGATCTCGGCGGCCATCGCCCGGTCGGGCAGGTCGACCACCGCGGCCGCGTCGCGTGCCGGCACCGACCAGACGATCGCCGAACGGGTGCCCGGCAGCATCGGCAGGATGGCGAAGGGCCCCGAGGGATAGAACATCTCGTAGGCGACATTTCCATGGTGCCGTTCGTGCTCGATCGTGGCGACGATCGCGTTGTGATCGTAGCGCCAGCGGGCGACCGCGATGTTCGCGGCCTCGCGGGTCGGCGAGTTGCGCCCTTCGGCGCCGACCAGCAACGGCGCGGCCGCCACCCGCCCGTCGGCGAGGGCGACGCGGACGCCGGCGGCGTCCCGAACGACGTCGGCGGCGGTCGCGGGCATCAGCAGGGTCACCTTCTCCGCAGCCACGGCGGCATTCCGCAGCGCGCCCCTCAGGCGCCGGTTCTCGACCATGATGCCGAGCGGGTCGTCGTCGTCCCCCGCGTCGAACAGGATTCCGCCGGGCGCGAGGCCGTCGGTGACCCGGATGGAGCGGATCGGACAGCCCTCGCCCTCGAGCCGCTCCGCGACGCCGATCGCCTCCAGCATCCGCCACGAGGCGCTGGCGACGGCGGTGGCGCGGCCGTCGAAGGCGGGCGCGAGCGCTTTCTCGGGCTCGGCCGGGTCGATGACCAGGCTGGAGAGGCCGTGCCGGTCGAGGGCGACGGCGAGGGTCAGGCCGACGAGGCCGCCGCCGAGGATGATGACGTCCGCTCTCTCCATGGGGCCTCCAACGATTTTCTCCCCCTACCGATGCACGGCTGCAACGCCAAGCGCTTGACCGGGGACTCGCCGCGGGCGCATTAACCGTGCTGGGAACATTTGGGGCACGGTTATGGCGACGATCGCGGCCGGCGGACGTCAGGAACGGCTGGCGCAATGGCGTTCGGGGGTGAGGCACGGCATGCGCCGTTCGCTCGCTCTGCTGGTGGGCGGGGCGGTCGGCGCGCTGGCCTTGCTGGCCGGCCTCGCGCTGGCGAGCTACCATCCGACCGACCCGGCGCTGAACACCGCCGCGGCGGGCCCGGTCCGAAACTGGATGGGAGCGCCCGGCGCCTGGACCGCCGATCTGCTGCTCAGCCTGTTCGGACCGGCCTCGGCGCTGCTGTTGCCGCTCGTTGCGCTGATCGGCCTGCGCATCGCCCGCGGCGTCGGCCGAGGCCGCTGGGTGCGCGCGCTCCTTTTTACGATCCTCTCGATGATCCTGTTCGGAGCCGCGGCAAGCCTGGTGGTCGGCGGCGCCGTCAACGGCCTCCCGGCGGCGTGGGGCGGGGCCTTCGGGCTGTCGCTGGCGCGGCTCGTCGATTTCGGACTGGGCGCGATCGGCGCGCCCGGCGTGGTCCAGCCGCTGCGCATGGCGGTCGTCGGCCTGGCCGCGGTCGGAGGAATCGCCTTTCTTTGGTTCGGCCTCGCCCTGGCGCCCGACGAACGGGCCTGGATCGCGAACCGCCGCCTGCCCCGGCCGGGCGACCGCAAGCGGCTCGAAGCGCCGCGGTCGCTGCCCGAGCCGGCGGAACGCCCGGCCCGCGCCCCGGTCCAGGTGCCGGCGGAGCCGCCGCGGACGGTGATCGCAGAACGGACCCGCGCGCCCGAGCGCGTTCAGCGGCCCGCGCGCGAGCGTCAGGCGTCGCTGGCGCTCGGTGATGCCTACCAGCTGCCGCCGCTCGACCTGCTCTCGCCGCCGCCGCCGCAGACCAACGGCGCGCTCGACAAGGCCAGCCTCGAGCGCAACGCCCGCCTGCTGGAGAGCGTGCTCGACGATTTCTCGGTCAAGGGCGAGATCGTCGAGGTCCGTCCCGGCCCGGTCGTCACCATGTACGAGCTCGAGCCGGCGAGCGGGATCAAGGCGAGCCGGGTGATCCAGCTCGCCGACGACATCGCCCGCAACATGTCCTCGCTCTCCGCGCGCGTCGCCACGGTGCCCGGCCGAAGCGTGATCGGCATCGAGCTGCCCAACCCGAAGCGCGAAATGGTGGTGCTCAGCGAGCTGATCGCGAGCCACGCCTTCGAGGACCAGGTCGCGCAGCTGCCGATCGTGCTGGGCAAGAACATCGCCGGCGATCCGGTCGTCGCCGACCTCGCGCCGATGCCGCATTTGCTCGTCGCCGGCACAACCGGCTCGGGCAAGTCGGTCGGCCTCAACTGCATGATCCTTTCATTGCTCTACCGGCTGACGCCCGAGCAGTGCAAAATGATCCTGATCGACCCCAAGATGCTGGAGCTCAGCATCTACGACGACATCCCCCATTTGCTCTCCCCCGTCGTCACCGAGCCGGCCAAGGCGATCCGCGCGCTCAAATGGACGGTCGAGCAGATGGAGGAGCGATACCGGATGATGGCGTCGGTGGGGGTTCGCCAGCTGTCCAGCTTCAACGCCAAGATCCGCGAGGCGAAGGCGAAGGGGCAGACGCTCGGCCGCCGCGTGCAGACCGGCTACGATCCCGAGACCGGCCAGCCGAAATACGAGATGGAGGAGCTCGAATACGAGGTCCTGCCGCAAATCGTGGTGGTCGTCGACGAGCTTGCCGATCTGATGATGACGGCGGGCAAGGAGGTCGAGTTCCTCATCCAGCGCCTCGCCCAGAAGGCCAGGGCCGCGGGCATCCATCTGATCATGGCGACCCAGCGGCCGTCCGTCGACGTGATCACCGGCGTCATCAAGGCCAACCTCCCGACGCGCATCTCGTTCGCCGTGACCTCGAAGATCGATTCCCGCACCATCCTCGGCGAACAGGGCGCCGAGCAGCTGCTCGGCAAGGGCGACATGCTCTATATGCCGGGCGGCAAGCAGATCGCCCGGGTCCACGGCCCGTTCGTCTCCGACGAGGAGGTGCGCGCCGTCGCCGAATTCTGGAAGGCCCAGGGCCGGCCCGAATATGTCCAGGCGGTCACCGAGGAGCCGGAGGATGGCGGCTACATGTTCGAGGGCCAGCCGACCGGCGAAGACGATCCCGAGGCGCAACTCTACCGCAAGGCCGTTCAGACGGTGGCGGAGAGTCAGAAGGCCTCGACCTCCTACCTCCAGCGCCAGCTCCGCGTCGGCTACAACAATGCCGCGCGCCTGATCGAGCGGATGGAGAAGGACGGCGTCGTCAGCGCCCCCGACCATGTCGGCCGCCGCGAAGTGCTGGTCGACCCGGAAGGCCGGCCGATCTGAGGGGTCCGGAACCGGGCGGGTTCAGTGGGCATTCAAGCGGGGGACGCTAGCGCGCCCGCCATCCTTCCATCGCTGGAGCATTCGATGTCGCGTTTGAAGACGCTCGCTATCGCCGGCCTCACGGCTTCCCTACCCGTCGCGGCTTTGCTCGCCGAGGCGCCGTCACCGCTGGCCGAGGTGCAGGCGCACCTCCAGGCGGTGGACACGATGACCGCGAACTTCGCCCAGACCGACCGCCGCGGGCAGACTTTGAGCGGCACCCTGACCCTCAAGCGGCCCGGCCGGATACGCTTCGAATATCAGAAGGGTGTGCCGATGCTGATCGTCGGTGACGGCAAGGCGATCTATATGATCGACTATCAGGTCAAGCAGGTCCAGCGCTGGCCGATCGGCAATTCGCCGCTCGGCGTTCTGCTCAACCCGGGCCAGGACCTGTCGCGGATCGCCAAAGTCGTGCGCAACGACGACCAGACCCTGCTCGTCTCCGCGCGCGATCCCAAGCGCCCGGAATTCGGAACCATCACCCTGGGCTTCGCCAAGGTCGCCTCGGCGCCGGCCGGGCTGATGCTGCAGGGCTGGGTGATGCTCGATTCGCAGAACAACCAGACGACGGTGAAGCTCTCCAACCAGCGCTTCAACGTTGCGGTCGCCGACAGCGCCTTCCGCTGGACCGATCCGCGGGCGCGCGGGCCGAAAGGTTAAATTCCGGCCATTCATCGGCGCGAAAGCTGGAAATCGCTAGCCATAGTACTGCGATCGCGGTGGGCGAGCCTGGGATTTCCCCCTGTTGCCTGGGACGGCCGCCTCGATCGAGCCTCGCGTGAACAACGCCTGGTTGGCCCCCGCTCCACGCCCCCGGAGCGGGGGCCTTTGCATGTGCGGGGCCGCGAAGCTAAGCCCGAGCCATGTCCGCAAGCCTCATCATCGCTTCCTGGAACATCAACTCCGTCCGCGCGCGCCTCGCCATCGTCGAGAAGTTCCTGCGCGAGGAGGAGCCAGACATCTTGTGCCTGCAGGAGATCAAGGTCGAGAACGCGCAATTCCCCGCGGCGATGTTCCATGCCCTCGGCTACACGCACCAGATCCTCTGCGGCCAGCGCATGCATCACGGCGTCGCCATCCTCTCCAAGCTGCCGATAGAAGCAGAAGAAAGGCACGACTGGCAGGCAAACGGCGAAGCGCGTCATGTCGGCGTCCGATTGCCCTGCGGGATCCGGCTCGAGAACGTCTACGTCCCGGCCGGCGGCGACGTGCCGGACCGCGAAGTGAACCCGAAATTCGGCCAGAAGCTCGATTTCATCGGCCGAATGACCCGCTGGTCGGAGAGCTGCTCGGTCCCGACGATCATGGTCGGCGACTTCAACGTCGCGCCGCTCGAATGCGACGTCTGGAGCCACAAGCAGCTGCTGACCGTGGTCAGCCACACCCCGGTGGAGGTCGAGGCGCTGACCCGGCTGCAGCAGAGCAATGCCTGGGTCGACCTCGGCCGCCATTTCCATCCGGCGCCGCAGCGCCTCCATACCTGGTGGAGCTACCGCTCGCCCGACTGGACCAGGAACGACCGCGGCCGGCGGCTCGACCATATGTGGGCGACCGCAGACGTCGCGAGGCTCGCCCGGGCGCACCGGGTGCACGAGCCCTGCCGCGCCTGGGAGCGGCCGTCCGACCACGTCCCGCTGGTCACGGAATTCACGATTTGACCGAGGGCCGCGCCGCCGCCCGCGCCATAGACGCGCTGCGGCGCGGCTGGCCGGTGGCGGTCGACGGTGTGGCGATGCTGGCGGTGGAGACGGCGGACGCACAGACTCTGGCGACATTCGACGGCCAGGGCGCACCGGCGGATCTTCTCATCTCCGGCCCGAGGGCGGCGACGCTCAAGATCACCAACCAGCGCGAGGCGGTGCCGACCCAGCCGGTGCTGATCCGGCGGACGCCC
Source organism: Sphingomonadales bacterium (assembly GCA_034668685.1). GTDB lineage: Bacteria > Pseudomonadota > Alphaproteobacteria > Sphingomonadales > Sphingomonadaceae > Allosphingosinicella. The sequence goes on from JAXDPA010000057.1 coordinate 5,443, forward strand.
TGGCTCGACCTCGAAGCCGCCCGGGCCGTTGCCGACCCGGCGCTGGACCTCGCCTCGCCGCTCAAGGGCCCGTTCCAGACCGCGCCGCTCTGCTCGCCGCCGACCGCCGAGGCGGCGTTGCGCCTGGCGCGGCTCGCGGGCCTGCTTCCCGCTCTGTTCACCCGGCGCGGCGCCGAAGTCGAGGCGAGCGTCACCGCCGAAGAAGTGAACGAGGCGGATCTCGGCGTCCACCTGCGCATCGTCTCGCGCGCGCGGCTGCCCAATCGCTTCGCCGAAAAGGCCGAGATCGTCGCCTTCCGCGCCGGTGAGATCGGCGAGCCCGTCGCGCTGCTCATTGGCGCCCCCTCCGGCGCACCGCCGCTGGTGCGGCTGCACAGCGAGTGCCTGACGGGCGACGTGCTGGGCTCCTTGAAATGCGATTGCGGCCCGCAGCTGGACGATGCGCTGCAGACGATCTCCGCCTCGGGTTGGGGGATCCTCCTCTACCTTCGGCAGGAGGGGCGCGGCATCGGCCTCATCAACAAACTGAGGGCCTATGCGCTTCAGGACCAGGGCTTCGACACGGTCGACGCCAACCTGCGCCTGGGCTTCGGCGACGACGAGCGCGACTTCGCCGTCGCCGCCTCCATGCTTCGGCTGCTCGGGCAGGATTCGGTCCGGCTGCTCACCAACAATCCCCGCAAGGTGGCGGGTCTAGAAACGGCCGGCATCAAGGTCTTCGAACGCGTGCCGCTCCAGGCCGGCGATAATCCGCACAATCGCGCCTATCTCGAGACCAAGCGGCGGCGGAGCGGCCACCAGCTCTGACGGCTTGGCGTCAGCGCTCCAGTTCAGCCATTATTTCAGAGACTTCCCGGTACGACCGAGCGACATGATGGGCCCCCGCGGCGCGGACCCGGTCGGCATGACCGGGCCGGATATGGCTTGCCGCGAGCAGAGCCACGACCGTCATCCCGGCCGCGGCACCGGCCGCCACGCCGACCGGATGATCCTCGATCACCAGGCAGCGCCCGGGCTCGACTCCGAGCTCGGCCGCGGCGTGGAGGTAGATGTCGGGGCTTGGCTTGCCCCGGGCGAAGCCGGCGGCGCTGAACAGCCGGCCTTCGAACGGCGCGAGCAGGCCGAGGCGGGTGAGCGTCGCCTCCAGCCACGCCGTCTCGCTCGACGACGCGATGGCAAGGCGGCGATCGGCGTTGGCGGCGACGAATTCGCTCAGGCCCTCGATCGCGGGCATTTCGGCGGCCCGCGCCGCGATCGCGGCATCGACCCGCTCACCCAGCGCGTCGCGGTTGAAGGAACGGCCGGTTTCCAGCTCGATGCGGCGGTGGCAATCGGCCCAATTGAGGCCGCTATAGAGGGCGAGCGCCTGCTCGGCATCAGTCGGGTTCCCGTGGACGGTCAACACCTCCGCCAGCGCCGCGTTCGCGACCGCCTCGCTGTCCACAATGACTCCGTCGAAGTCGAAAATCAGGGCATCGAACCTCAGGTCCGTTCTCCGAGCAAAGCGGTGCCGACGCGCACATGGGTCGCGCCGATCGTCACCGCGGTCTCGAAGTCGCTCGACATGCCCATGGAGAGGGCGGCGAGGCCGTGGCGCCGCGCGAGCTTGGCGAGCAGCGCGAAATAGGGCGCCGGCTCGACCCCCGCTGGCGGCAGGGCCATCAGCCCGAGCAGTAGCAGCCCGGCGCCGCGCGCCTCGTCCAGCAGGGCCGGCAGGTCGGCGACCGCGCAGCCGCCCTTCTGCGGCTCGTCGCCGATATTGACCTGGACGAAGCAGCCGGGCCGACGGCCGGTCTTCGCCATCGCCCGGGCCAGCGCCGCGACCAGCGAAGAGCGGTCGACCGAATGGATGACGTCGAACAGGGCCACCGCCTCGTCGGCCTTATTGGACTGGAGGCTGCCGATGAGGTGGAGCTCGACGTCCGGTGTCGCCGCCTTGAGCGCGGGCCATTTCGCCTGCGCTTCCTGGACACGATTCTCACCGAAGGCGCGCTGGCCGGCGGCGAGCAGCGGGCGGATCGCCTCGGGGCCGTGGGTCTTCGAAACGGCGACGAGCGTGACGCCCTCCGGTTTGCGCCCAGCCGTCCGCGCGGCCTTGGCGATTCGAGCCCTGACTTCGGCCAGCCTTTCCGCCGGTGATGCGCCGTCCATGGGCGCTGCTATAGGAAGCGCCATGGGCCGCCGCCACCCTCGCCTCTGGCTGATGACCGACGAGCGCCAGGGCGACTCGCTGTGGAAGGCGCTCGAGCGGCTGCCCCCCGGCGCCGGAATCGTGTTCCGGCACTACACGCTGGCTCCCGCTTCTCGTCGCGCCCTGTTCGCCAGGGTGCGGGAGATCGCGCGCCGTCGCCGGCTGCGCCTCGTCGTGGCAGGGCCGCCGCTGCCGGGCGGCGACGGAGTCCACAACCGCCGCGGCGCCGGGCTCAGGACCGCTTCGGCGCACAATCTGCGCGAGCTGCGCGCGGCGGAGCGGGCCGGCGCGGATCTCGTCTTCCTGTCGCCGGTCTACGCGTCTGCGTCTCACCCCGAAGCCAGGCCGCTCGGTGCGGATCGCTTCGCCCTTCTCGCGCATCGGGCGCGGGTGCCCGTGATCGCGCTTGGCGGCATGAACGAGGGGCGCTTCCGAACCCTAAGCGGCGCTTACGGCTGGGCAGGGATCGACGCCTGGACGCCCGGCTAGAAGCGGAAGGCGGTGCCGATATAGACGGACTGGCTGTCGCGCCGCTGGTCGGCGAGCGGCTCGAGCCGGTCGCGCTGGATTTTGTAGCGCACGCCGCCGGTCACATCGAGATTGTGGCTCAGGCGATAGGATCCGCCGACCCCGACCGTGTAGCTCTGGTCCTCGGCGATGATTCGGGGCGTCGAGGGATCGGCGCGGGCGACGGCGGCCTCGGCGCGGGCGGTGAAGCGGCTGGCCGAATAGCTGAGGCCGAGCTCGGCGGCCTCGTGCCCGCCGCGGACGGGACCGCCGCGGATGCGGTCGACATCGCCGGACAGGGCAAAGCGCTTCCAGCCGATCGAGACTCCGAGATTGTAGACGGTGGGCGTGATCGCGGTGACCGGCGAGGCGGAAGGCTGGGCGGCGGCGACTCGGTTGTCGGCCGACAAGGCGGCGCGGGCACGGATCGCGATCCGGACCTTGTTGCCGCCATTGCCGATGGCGGCCGGCGTGATTCGGAAGCTGTTGGCCTGCAGCCCTCTGCGCGCCAGCTCGGCGGCCAGCCGAGGGTCGGAGACGGCCGGGGTGAAGGTGCTGGAGCGCAGCGAAAGGCTGGACGAGGAGCCCGAGGCGGCGACGGCCGGGGACAGGACGAGAGACAGCGCGGCCAGTGCCGCGCCTCCCATTCCGCCGACTTTCCCGAACTTTCTCACGCCGTTCGACTCCCGCGATGCAGCCGATGTAGTACGGGTACGGCGGTTAGACCAGCAAAGCACGGGCGAAAGGGGCGAATCGTCTCGCTCTGTTGCATCTTTTCCACAGCCTGACGCGCCTGACGCCGCCTTCGGCCGCGCCGCAAGGCCGCCGAAGCGGCTTGCCGCCCGCGCCTGCTTGCCTATAACGGCCTCGACCCTTCCGAGTTTCAAGGACCCCAAACCTCATGATGCGCGCTGCTCCTCTCGGCCTGGCGATCGCCTGCGCCTTCACCCTTTCCGGCTGCAGTTTCATCAGGAACGACATCAACAAGACCCTGGGGCGCGGCCAGGAGGATCGCGTCCGCCACGCCGACCTCGCCGCCAGCCAGGTCACCACGATCGGAGTCAACGCCTATCTGTGGCGCGCCGCGCTCGACACCTTGTCCTTCGCGCCGCTGACCCAGACCGATTCGAACGGAGGCGTGATCGTCACCGACTGGTACACCAACCCCAATTCGCCCAACGAGCGGGTCAAGGTCACCGCCACCATCCTCGACCGGGACCTTCGCGCCGACGCTCTGCGCGTTGCGGCCTCGCGGCAGGTCCTCCAGGGCGGGACCTGGGTCGACGCGCCGGTCGCGGCCGCCACCGTCCAGCGGCTCGAGGAGATCATCCTCACCCGCGCCCGCGACCTGCGTCGAGCCGCCGCCGCCGGCTAAGGAGCCCTTCTTCATGGCAGCGCGCTTCAACCCGCTCGAGGCCGACGCGCACTGGCAGAAGGTCTGGGAGGATCGGGGGGTCTTCCACGCCTCCGACAGCAGCGCCAAGCCCCGGTCCTACGTCCTCGAGATGTTCCCCTATCCGTCGGGGCGCATCCACATGGGCCATGTTCGCAACTACACGATGGGCGACGTCCTCGCCCGCTACCGGCGGATGACCGGCTTCGAGGTGCTCCATCCGATGGGGTGGGACGCGTTCGGGATGCCGGCCGAGAATGCGGCGATCCAGAACAAGGTCCATCCGGGCCGATGGACCTGGTCGAACATCGACACGATGCGCGCGCAGTTGAAGCGGCTCGGCTTCGCCCTCGACTGGAGCCGGGAGCTCGCCACCTGCGACCCTTCCTATTACGGGCATGAGCAGGCGCTGTTCCTCGATTTGTTCGACGCCGGACTCGTCTACCGCAAGCAGAGCGAGGTGAACTGGGATCCGGTCGACATGACCGTCCTTGCCAACGAGCAGGTGATCGACGGCCGCGGCTGGCGCTCGGGCGCCCTCGTCGAACGGCGCAAGCTCAGCCAGTGGTTCCTCAAGATCACCGACTTCGCCGACGAGCTGCTCGACGGCCTCGGCGAGCTCGATCAGTGGCCCGACAAGGTCCGGCTGATGCAGGAGAATTGGATCGGCAAGAGCCGCGGTCTCCGGTTCCGCTTCCGGCTCGAGGCGCCGCTCCCACCTCCCCTCCCTGGAGGGGAGGGGCCGGGGGTGGGTATCGCCGAAGGCGATGCTGCCGCTGCCGCCGAGGGCTCGCTTCGCTCGCCACCCACCCCTGCCCCCTCCCTTCCAGGGAGGGGAATTGATTCGTTCGACGTCTTCACCACCCGGCCGGACACCATCTTCGGAGCGAGCTTCGCGGCGATCGCTCCGGACCATCCGATCGCGCTCGCCCTGGCCGAGCACGATGCCGGCCTCGCCGAGTTTGTCGCCGAGTGCCGGAAGGGCGGGACCACCGCGGCAGAGCTCGAGACGGCGGAGAAGAAGGGCTTCGACACCGGCCTCAAGGTCCACCACCCGCTCGACGCGGCGTGGAAGCTGCCGCTGTTCGTCGCCAACTTCGTGCTGATGGACTACGGCACCGGCGCCATCTTCGGCTGCCCGGCCCACGACCAGCGCGACCTCGAATTCGCGCGGAGATACGGCCTGCCGGTGACCCGGGTCGTCGCCGCCTCGCCCGAGGAAGCCGCCGAGCCGATCGGCGACGAGGCTTACACCGGCCCCGGCCGGCTGGTGAACAGCGGCGATCTGGATGGCCTCACCGCCGAGGAAGGCAATCGCGCGGTCATCGCCCGCGCCGAGGCGGAAGGCTGGGGCGAGGGGACGGTGGTCTGGCGCCTCCGGGACTGGGGCGTCTCGCGCCAGCGTTACTGGGGCACGCCGATCCCGATCGTCCATTGCGAGGCCTGCGGTCCGGTGCCGGTGCCGCGTGACCGGCTTCCCGTGGTGCTGCCCGACGACGTCAGCTTCGACCAGCCCGGCAACCCGCTCGATCGCCACCCGACCTGGACGAAGGTCGATTGCCCGTCCTGCGGCGGGCCTGGACGCCGGGAGACCGACACGCTCGACACGTTCGTCGATTCCTCCTGGTACTTCATCCGCTTCGCCAGCCAGCCGAAGGACCGGCCATTCGACCGCGCCGAGGCCGAGCGCTGGCTGCCGGTCGGCCAGTATATCGGCGGGGTCGAGCACGCGATCCTCCACTTGCTCTACGCCCGCTTCTGGACCCGCGCGCTTCGGCGGATCGGCCGGCTCGACATCGAGGAGCCGTTCAAGGGCCTGTTCACCCAGGGGATGGTGACCCACGAGACCTATCGCGGTGCCGACGGCCAATGGCTCGCCCCGGACGAGGTCGAGCAGAAGGACGGCGGCTGGATCGCGATCGCGACCGGCGAGCCGGTCGGCGTCGGCCGGCCCCAGGCGATGTCCAAGTCGAAGCGGAACGGCATCGATCCTGAGCCGATCGTCGATCAGTATGGCGCGGACGCGGTCCGGTGGTTCATGCTCTCGGACAGCCCGCCCGAACGGGACCTGGCCTGGAACGAGGACGGCATCGAGGGCGCCTGGCGCTTCATCCAGCGCGTCTGGCGGCTCGCCTCGGAGGAGGGCGGGCACCAGGGTTCGAGCTGGCTCGGCGGCGAGGACGACAAGGCGCTGCGACGCAAGCTCCACCAGACCATCGCCGCGGTCGGTTCGAACATCGAGGCTTTGGCCTTCAACAAGGCCGTCGCCAACATCTACGAGCTGGCCAACGCGATCGAGAAGGCTGCCCCTTCGGCGGCGCGTGGCGAAGCGGTGGAGACCCTGGTCCGCCTGGTCGCGCCGATGGCGCCCCACCTCGCCGAGCAAGCCTGGGCGGCGCTCGCCAAGGAAGGCCTCGTCGCGGAGGCGGACTGGCCCAAGGCCGACCCGGCCCTCCTGGTCGAGGACGAGGTGACGATCGCGGTGCAGGTCAACGGCAAGCTCCGCGACACCCTGACGGCGCCGAAGGGTGCCCCGAAGGAGGCGCTCGAGGAGATGGCGTTGGCCTCGGAAAAGGTCGGCCGAATCCTTGAGGGCAAGGCGCCGCGCAAGGTGATCGTCGTTCCCGACCGGCTGGTGAATGTGGTCGCATGAGGATCGCCGCCGCCCTCGCTCTCGCCTTGGTCCTCCCCGGCTGTGGGTTGCGGCCGCTCTACGCCGGCGGCGGCTCCGGGCCGGTGGCGCAGTCGCTGCGCTCGGTCGAGGTCGCTCCGATCCAGGGGCGGGCCGGCTGGCTGGTCCGGACCGCCCTTCAGGACCGGCTCGGCGCCGTGCCGGGAAGCGGCGCGCGCTACCGCCTCGAGGTGGAGCTGGATGACGACATCACCGGCTTCGGAATCCGCTCGGACGACGCGGTGACCCGCGAGCGGCGGACGCTGCGCGCGCGCTACAGGCTGGTCGAGGCGGGCAAAGGTACGGTCGTGCTCGACGCGACGGCGGGATCGGACGCCGGCATCGACGTCGTCGCGTCCGAATATGCCACCGTCGCCGCCGAGCAGACCGCGCTCGAGCGGCTGTCGAAGGAGGTGGCGGACCAGATCGTCACCCGTCTCGCCCTCTACGCCTCGCGCACCGGCGGCGGGAAGTGAAGGCGAACCGCGGCCAGATCGAGAAGGCGCTGAAGGCGCCGGGCGACATCCGCTTCTTCCTGCTCCACGGCCCCGACGAATCGGGATCGCGCGCTTTGGCCAAGCTCGCCGCGCCCTCCGGGGCGGAGCGGGTCGACCTCACCGGTGCCGAGCTCAAGGCGGATCCGGCGCGCCTCGCCGACGAGGCCGCCTCGATCTCGCTGTTCGGCGGCGCCCGCTTCGTCTGGGTCGAGCCGGCCGACGACCAATGCCTTGCCGCCGCCGAGGCCCTGCTCGAGGCGCCCGCCGCCGGCAACCCGGTCGTACTGGTCGCCGGCGCGCTGAAGCCCGCGTCGAAGCTCCTCAAGCTGGCGCTCGCCGCGCCCGCCGCCCTCGCCTTCGCCAGCTACGCGCCGGAAGGGCGCGAGGCCGAGCAGCTCGCCGCCGACATGGCGCGCGCCGAAGGGCTGATCGCCCGCGGCGACGTCGCGCGCCGGCTCGCCGAGGCCACGGCCGGTAATCGGGCGATCCTCGCCGGCGAGCTCGCCAAGCTCGCCGATTATCTCGACGCCTCGCCCGATCGCCCGCAGCCCCTCGACCACGACGCGATCGACGCAGTCGGCGCGGCCGCCGAGGAAGGCGATCTTAGCCGCCTCGTCGACAGCGTCGGAAGCGGCGACGCGCGGCTGCTGACGGCCGAGCTGATGCGGCTCGCAGGCGAGGGCATCGAGGGCATCCCGCTGATCCGAGCGGTGCTTCGCCGGATGAGCCTTCTCGCCCGCCTGAGGGCCCAGGTCGAGAGCGGCACGAGCATAGACGCCGTCATGGCGTCACAGGGCAAGTCCTTGTTCTGGAAGGAGAAACCGGCGATCTCGCAGCAGCTCGGCCGGTGGCGGTCGGACCTGCTCGCCAAGAGCGTCAGTCGCCTCGTCGAGGCCGAGCGCCAGGCCAAGGCTTCCGGAACCCTCGGCGCCCGGGCGGTCGACGAGGAATTGTTCGCCATCTGCCGGCAGGCCGCGCGGTTGCGCTAGTCTGCGGGAAGGAACGACCGCGTCACCCCGGACTTGATCCGGGGTCCACCTTCTTTCCGGAGTCCATAGGAGAAAAGGTGGATGCCGGATCAAGTCCGGCATGACGAATAACTCCGCGATGTCGCGTGCTTTCTCCGCTTCGCGTCAGATCTTCTCCCCGCTCAATCGCTGGCAGATCATGTCGAGCTGGTCGAGGGTCGAGTAAGTGATCGCCACGCTGCCGCCGTCGGGACGGTGGGTGATCTGGACCTTGAGGCCGAGCATGTCGCCGAGCTGCCTCTCCAGCGCCTCGATGTCGGCGCTGGCCCCCTTATATTCGAGCTTGGGCTGGCGCTCTCGGCCGGGCTTGCCGAACTTGGCGAGCTTCTCGGTGTCGCGGACCGAAAGGCCCTTCGCCACCACCTCCTGGGCCAGCGCTTCCGGATCGAGCGCCGTGACCAGCGCCCGCGCATGGCCCATGCTGAGCTCGCCGGACACCACCAGCGCCCTGACCGACGCGGGAAGGTCGAGCAATCTCAACAGGTTGGCGACATGGCTTCGCGACTTGTGGACAAGGCCGCCAAGCGCCTCCTGGGTGTGGCCGTAATCGTGGATCAGCCTCTGGTAGGCCTCGGCCTCCTCGATCGCGTTCAGGTCGCGGCGCTGGATATTCTCGAGCAGGGCGACTTCGAGCGTCTCGGAATCGGAGAAATCCCGGACGATCACCGGCACTTCGTGCAGCCGCGCGCGCTGCGCCGCCCGCCAGCGCCGCTCGCCGGCGACGATCTGGTAGCGGTGGCCGTGGGGTCGGACGACGATCGGCTGGATGAGCCCGCGCGCGCGGATCGAGGCGGCGAGCTCCTCGAGCGCTTCCTCGTCGAAATGGCGCCTCGGCTGATCGAGATGGGGCTCGATCGAGGAAACCGGCATCATCTGCAGGCCGCCCCGCGCGGGCGTTCCGGCCTGCCCGGCGACCGGCGCCTCCTGCGCCACCTCGCCGAGCAGCGAGGAGAGGCCGCGGCCGAGGCCGGACGGGCGCTTGCGGACGGGCGGGTCGGCGCTCATGCCGCCGCCGCCGGCTCGGGCAGCCGCCCGATCAGCTCGCGGGCCAGCGCCATATAGGCTTCCGATCCGGAGCAGCGATGGTCGTAGATCAGCGCGGGTACGCCGTGGCTCGGCGCCTCGGACAGGCGGACGTTGCGCGGGATCACCGTCTCGAACACCAGCTTGCCGAGGCAGGCGCGCACATCGTCGGCGACCTGGGCGGAGAGGTTGTTGCGCCGGTCGAACATGGTCAGCGCGACGCCGAGGATGGAAAGCTCCGGATTGAACCGCGCGCGGATCCGCTCGATCGTCTGCAGAAGCTGGCTAAGCCCTTCTAAAGCAAAGAATTCCGTCTGAAGCGGAACGAGGATCGACTGGGCCCCGACCAGCGCGTTGATGGTCAGCAGCCCGAGGCTCGGCGGGCAGTCGATCAGGCAGACGTCCCAGCGGCCCGGCGGCGCCTCGCCGAGCGCCCGGTCGAGCCGGTGGGTGCGTTCCTCGAGCTCGACCAGCTCGATCTCCGCCCCGGACAGGTCGACCGTCGCCGGCACCAGGTCGAGGCGCGGTATCCGCGTCGGAAGTACCGCCTCGGCGAGGGCGACGCCGCCGGTCAGCACGTCGTAGCTCGACCGGTGGCGCTGGTCGTGGGTGATTCCAAGGCCGGTCGAGGCGTTGCCCTGCGGGTCGAGGTCGATCAGCAGCACCTTCCACCCGGTCGCCGCCAGCGCGGTGGCGAGGTTGATCGCCGTCGTCGTCTTGCCGACGCCGCCTTTCTGGTTGGCCACGGCGATTCGGATCATCTTTTTCCCTTCGGCTTGCGGCGGCTCACGCCTCTTGCGACGACGATCCCGGCTTCGGCGTCGGTGAGGCTCGGTTCGAGACTGAAGTCACCCTGCCATGAAGATCGCGCGGCTTCCAGTTCGGACTTGGCATTGCGGCCCTTGGGAAGGATCCAGATCGTCCTCGCGTCGGAAAAGGGCGCCCCGAGGGCCAGCAGGCGACCGAGCGGCGCGAAAGCCCGCGCGCTGATCACGTCGAACGCGCGTGGGGCCAGCGATTCCACCTTGGCGCAGACGACCTCTACCTTATCGGCGACTTCCAGGGCGTTCGCCGCTCGGCGAAGGAATTCCGCACGAAGCTTTCGGGCCTCCACCAGCGTGACTCGTGCCGGATGGAGAAGGGCGACGATCAGCCCGGGGAATCCCGCGCCGGAGCCCAGGTCCAGCCATTCCGTCGCTTCCGCCGGCGCAAACCGGGTCAATTGCGCGGAATCGTAGACATGTCGGGTCCATAAATGCTCGAGAGACCCCCGCGAGACGAGGTTCTGTCGCTCATTCTCTTCGGCCAAAAATGCGACAAACCGGTCAAGCCGCTCCAGTGTTTCACGTGGAACATCGAGCGCCCCACGGGCCTCGCTCTCCGTCATCAGGCGGCCTTGCGCCGAGCATGGACCAGGATCGCAGCAAGAGCCGCCGGGGTCACCCCCCGGATTCGGCCCGCCGCACCCAGCGTCTCCGGCCTTGCCGCCGTCAGCCGCTCCACCATCTCGTTGGAAAGGCCTGGTATCGCCGCATAATCGAGGTCGGTCCGAAGCCGGACAGCCTCGTCGCCGCGCAACCGGGCGACTTCCGCCTGCTGCCGCTCGACATAGGGCGCGTAACGATGGTCCTCGATCGCTTCTTCGATCAGCGCCGGGTCGTAGCGCTTCAACTCGGGCGCGATGCGCATCAGCACCTCGGAGCTCATTTCCGGGTAGCGCAGCCATTCGGCAAGGCTGCGGCGCCCCCCGTCGCCAACCGCGACGCCGGCCGCCCCCAAGTCTGCGGCGCTGACGACCGAAGCCAGGCGGTCCTCGATGGATGCGCGCGCGGCCTGGCGCCGTTCGAAGTGCCGCCGGCGGGCTTCGCCGACCGTCCCCGCCGCGATCGCCTTCGGGGTCAGCCTCGCCTCGGCATTGTCCGCGCGCAGGCGGAGCCGATATTCGGCGCGGGCGGTGAGCATCCGGTACGGCTCGGTCACCCCCTGCAGGACGAGGTCGTCGATCATCACGCCGACATAGCTCTCGCTGCGGTCGAAGCAGACCGGAGGCCGCCCGGCGACCCAGGCCGCGGCGCCAAGGCCCGCAACCAAGCCTTGAGCGGCCGCTTCCTCGTAGCCGGTGGTGCCGTTGATCTGGCCGGCCAGATACAGCCCCTCCACCTCTCGCACAGCGAGCGTCGAATCGAGGATCCGCGGGTCGACATGGTCGTATTCGACCGCATAGCCGGGCTGGAGGATCTCCGCCCGCTCGAGTCCCGCCATCGACCGCACCATATCGTGCTGGACGTCGAGCGGAAGCGAGGTCGAGATTCCGTTCGGATAGACGGTCGAATCGTCCAGCCCCTCCGGCTCGAGAAAGACCTGGTGGCCGTCGCGGTCGGCGAAGCGGTGGACCTTGTCCTCAATCGACGGGCAGTAGCGCGGGCCGACGCCGACGATCTCGCCGGCGAACAGCGGCGAGCGGTCGAGATTGGCGCGGATGAGGGCGTGCGTGCGGGGATTCGTGCGGGTGATCGCGCAGAAGAGCTGGGGCGCAGCCCGCGCTCCGAGCGGCGACATCGTCCAGCCGCCCGGGTCCGTCTCCTGCCGCTCGAGCGCCGCCCAGTCGATCGTCCGGCCGTCGAGGCGCGGCGGCGTGCCCGTCTTCATCCGAGCCATCGGCAGACCGAGCGCGCGCAGCTGCCCCGCCAGCGCCATCGCGGCCCGCTCGCCGACCCGCCCCCCGGCTCGGCTGTCGAGGCCGAAATGGAGCTTGCCGCCCAGGAAGGTGCCCGTCGCCAGCACGACGGCCCCGGCGCGGAGCTCCCGTCCGTCGGCGAGGTCGAGCCCCGTGACCCGGCGCCGGTCTAGCCGCAGCGCGCTTGCCTCCCCCTCCACGACTGAGATCCCCGGCTGCTCGGAGAGTAACCGCTGGATCGCGGCCTTGTAGAGCTTACGGTCGGCCTGCACCCGAGGCCCGCGCACCGCCGCCCCCTTGCTCGCGTTGAGCATGCGATAGTGGATTGCCGCCGCGTCGGCGGCGCGAGCGATCAGCCCGTCGAATGCGTCGACTTCCCGCACGAGGTGGCCCTTGCCCAGGCCGCCGATCGCCGGGTTGCACGACATTATCCCTATCTGGTCGCGCGTGAAGCTGACCAGCCCGACGCTTGCGCCGATCCGGGCTGCCGCCGCGGCAGCCTCGCAGCCGGCATGTCCGCCACCCACCACGACGATGTCGAAATCCCGATCCACGCTTGCGCCTCTAATGTTCCACGTGGAACAATGAAAGAGGTGCCCTGTCCCCCCGGACAGGGCTGATCCGTGCGGGGCACGGATCACCTATTCATTTCACTTGCCGATGCAGAAGCGCCCGAACAACGTATCGAGCATGTCCTCGACTCCGGCGCCCCCCGTTACGCGGTCCAGCGCATACCGTGCTGCGCGCAGGCTTTCGGCGGCCAGCAGGATATCCTTGTGGGAACCGGCCTCGTGCAAACCGGCGACAGCGTCCCCCACCGCCGTTCGCTGACGACGGTTCAAAGCTACGTCGCCCTCGTTCGGTAGGAGCGTTTGCGCCCGCTCGCGGATCGCCGCGAGGAGCGCGTCCATACCTTCACCGGTCCGAGCCGAGACGCGGAATTGCGCCGCGGGATCCGGTTGGTCGATGTCGGCCCTGGACTGGATGATCAACGCCCGGTCCCCCGCGGGACAGTCGGCGGGCGGGCCCAGCCATAGAATGAGATCGGCGGTCGCCAGGGACTCCCTCGCCCGCCCAACCCCGATCGCCTCGACCTCGTCCTCGCTGTCGCGCAGGCCGGCCGTGTCGACGAGCAGGAACGGGGTGCCGCCGATCGCGGTCGGCGCTTCGATCACGTCGCGCGTGGTGCCGGCCGACGGAGAGGTGATCGCCGCCTCTCGTCCTGACAAGTGATTGAGAAGACTGGACTTTCCGGCATTGGGTGGGCCCGCGATGACGAGCCGGATGCCCTCCCTCAGCCGCTCTGCCGGCGGACGCGCCAGCGCCGCTTCGATCTCCGCCACCAGCGCCTCCAGGGCGGACCGCCAGCCCGGCGGCGGCGCTTCACCGACCTCGCCCTCGTCCGAGAAATCGATCGCCGCCTCCAGTCCCGCGGCGAGGCCGAGCAGCCGCTCGCGCCACGGACCGATCAGGCGGCCGACCGCGCCCCCGGCCATCGCCAGGGCGGAACGCCGCTGCGATTGCGTCTCCGCCTCCAGCAGGTCGGCCAGCCCCTCGGCTTCGGCCAGATCGATCCGGCCCCGTTCGAAGGCGCGGCGGGTGAACTCGCCCGGCCGCGCCTCGCGCAATCCCTCGATCCGGGAAAGCGCTTCCAATACCGCCGCGACGACCGCCCGGCCCCCGTGAAGGTGAAGCTCGGCGACATCCTCGCCGGTCGCGCTCGCCGGGCCGGGAAAGAACAGCGCCAGGGCCGTGTCGAGCCGCTCCCCGCCGGCCCCGCGCACCGTCGCCAGGGTCGCCATCCGCGGCTCGGGCCGCTTGCCGGTCAGCGCCTCGAGCGCCGCCGGCGCCCGGGGCCCGCTGACCCGCACCACCGCGATCGCCGCCGGCGGGCTGCCCGAGGACAGAGCGAAGATCGTATCAGCCGTCACGCCGGCCGCTCATGCCCTCCAGCATCGACTTCCACATCGCCAGCCCCGCCTCGCCGCTCGGCCCCCAGGCCCGCGCCAGCTCGGCGAAGCTCTCCGGCGAAACGCCCTCCGCCGCCGCCTTGGCCATCTTCTCGACATAGGCCTGGTGGACGGGCGTGAGGTCGGGAAGGCCGAGGAAGCGCCGCGCCTCCTCGGGCGTGCAGTCGACGTCGACCTTGATCTTCATGGGGCCTCGCCCTCCTGTTGCGCCCTGCTTCTATGTGTATAGAGGCGCCGCCAGACAAGGAGGAGCCGATGGTGAGGATCGATACGCTCGACGGGCAAGGCAGCTTCGAGGCCTATGAGGCCGAGCCCTCCGGCCCGCCCCGCGCCGCGATCGTCGTCATCCAGGAGATATTCGCGGTCAACGAGGGCATCCGCCGCAAGTGCGACCATTGGGCCGAAAAGGGTTATCTCGCCCTGGCCCCCGACCTGTTCTGGCGCCTGAGGCCGGGAGTCGAGCTGGATCCCGACGTCGAGAGCGAGTTCAAGCAGGCGCTCGATCTGATGGGCAAGTTCGACCAGGACCAGGGGATCCGGGACATCGAGGCGACGATCCGCGCCGCCCGAGGCCGGCTGCCCGAAGGCGGCAAGGTCGGAGTCGTCGGCTACTGCCTCGGGGGCCGCCTCGCCTACATGACCGCGGCCCGCACCGACGTCGACGCCAGCGTCGGCTATTACGCGGTCGGCATCCCCGGCCTGCTCGGCGAGAAAAACGCCATCGCCCGGCCGCTGATGCTCCACATCGCCGGCGCCGACCATTTCGTCACGCCCGACCAGCAACAGGCGATGCACGAGGGCCTCGACGGCGAGCCCCGAATCGTCCTCCACGATTATCCCGGCGAGGACCACGGCTTCGCCGCCGAGATGGGCAAGCGCAGGAGCGAGGAGGCGGCGCAGCTCGCCGACAGGCGCACCGAAGCCTTCTTCGCCGAGCATCTCGCTTGACCGACCCCTATTCCTTCACCCTGCGCCGAACCGGCGGCCCGGAAGTGCTCGAGGCCGAGCATATCGACGTGCCGCGCCCCGGCCCGGGCCAGGTCCTGGTCCGGAACGAGGCGGTCGGCCTCAACTTCATCGACACCTATCACCGCTCCGGCCTCTACACGCTGCCTCTCCCCTCCGGCCTCGGCAGCGAGGCGGCGGGGGTCGCCGAGGCGCTCGGCGAGGGCGTCGACGATTTCCACGAAGGCCAGCGCGTCGGCTATTTCACCGGGCCGCTCGGCGCCTACGCGACCCATCGGGTCATCGACGCCGCCCGGCTGGTCGCCCTCCCCGACGCGGTCAGCGCGGAGCAGGCGGCCGCTTCGATGCTGAAGGGCTGCACCGCCGAATATCTGGTCGAGCGCTGCGCCCGGGTCCAGCCGGGCGAGACGGTGCTGGTCCATGCCGCCGCCGGCGGGGTCGGCTCGATCCTGGTGCCGTGGCTCAAGCATGTCGGCGCCAACGTGATCGCCCATGCCGGCGACAGCCGAAAAGCGTCTGTGGCCGAGGCGCTCGGCGCCGACCATGCGCTGTGCTGCCCGCTCGACGACCTCGCCGCCGAAGTCCGCTCGCTGACCGAAGGCAAGGGCGTTCCCATCGTGCTAGACGGGGTCGGCGCGGAGAGCTGGCGCGCGTCGCTGGGCTCGGTGGCGCGGCGCGGCCTGATCGTCAGCTACGGCAACGCCTCGGGGCCGGTCCCCCCGTTCAACGCCCTCGATCTGCTCGCCGCCGGCTCGATCTTCGTCACCCGCCCGACACTCGCCGATTACGCCGCCACAGCCGAAGAGATGCGCGCCTCCGCCGCCCGCCTGTTCGAGCTGATCGCCAACGGCACGCTCGAGATAAGGATCGGGCAGACCTTCCCCCTCCTCGAGGCGGCCGACGCCCATCGGGCGATCGAGGGGCGGCGTACGACGGGATCGACGGTGCTTCTCCCCTGAGAGCCCCGCCGGGCCGAACTCAGGAGAAGCCTGGGATCCATCCGGAAAAGCAGGCGATCGCCGCGAGGACGTGCGCAAGCGCGGCGAGAGCGGCCAGGAGATTCTTCCTCCGCCTCGCGATCCAGGCGCCCAGCCCGCCGTAGAGAGGGAATTGAAGGAGGGCGATGGCGATCGAGACGGCGCCGATGCGGCCGTGTTGAAACACCGTCAGGAGCATCGGTATTGGGAACAGCGCCCGGGCGGCGACATAGTCCCCGTGCCCCGCTCCCGCCGAGGCGATCGCGAACAGCAAAGCGGGTATTTCAACCAATAAGCCCACGGCCAGACCCACCGAGAGAGCGGTGAGCGTTACCGGCCTTGCACCCCTGGCCATGGTCGAGCCTGACATTCGCGAAGGTCAGCCTGCAGGGCTGGAGGAACGGGTGGGTCGCCCCGCCGCCCGAAGGCGGCGGGGCTTCCGGCTCACTCCGGGTCGCTTCCCTCGAGACCGGCGAGGCGGGCCCCGAGGCTCTTCGACACGGCCGTCCGGACGGAGTCGTTGTGCGCCTTCACGGTCTTGACCACGGCCCCCTTCTTGTCGAGCAGCACGGCCCCGCCCGGCGACCCTTCGGGGGCGAGCCGGACGATGAGCGGGCTCGGCGTAAGCCGGTTGCTGGCGCCGTTGCTCGCGTCGACGACGCCGCCGATGATGCCCCCGGCGATGACGTTGCCGAACGTGGCGCCGCCCAGCTTGGACTGGATCAGAACGTAGGTCGGCTTGTACCCCGGCAGGCTGATGTCCGCCCGGAGATGGTCCTTGCGGCGGAACTCGAGCTTGCACGGAGTGGTACAGGACTGCCCGTTGCTGAACCGCACTGTGGCGCTCTGGGGCCGAGTTTCGGTTTCGTACGAAGTATGCGTCCCGTTAACAACGGTAGCGCAACCACCAAGCGTAGTTGCCGAGGCCGCAGCCAGCAGCCCAATCAATTTGTTCACGTAAATTCCCCCATGTATCAAGGAGATCAACGTATCACCGGTTAGAATTCAACGCGCAAGACCCCGCCGTCGGCGGCTGCATTTCCCGCGCATTTGCCTCCGCGCGCTTCCCGTCCCTCCTAACCTCGCCTAATACTGTCCAATACGGAGTATAGTTTCATCCGAAATGGATCAGTCGGCGTCCAGCCACGTCTCGGTGCCGGCCGCTATCCGCGAGCGAGGTCGTCAAAGGCCGCGACGGCAGGATTCCGATCACGCTCATCGTGATGGATGGCGGCGTTGGATGGACGGAGCGCTGGTCGTTCGCATTCGACCGGCTGCGCTTTTAGTCGTTGAAATACCGGGGAAAGTCGGCCACGCCGAGCGTTCGGAGGTAGAGTCATGAACGTGAAGCGGCTCGCCTGGTGCGCGGCGGCGTGCTGGGCGCTGATCCCGGAGTGCGTGGCGGCGCAGTCCGCGCCGACGGCGGCGCTTCCCGCCGTATCCAACGCGGTGGCGACCTGGGAGAACCGGGGCAGCGATATCCCGGTCGATCCCTCCTGGCGATTTGGCACTCTTCCCAACGGCGTCCGCTACGCGGTCCGCCGGGGATCGCAGCCGCCCGGCGCCATTTCGGTGCGAGTCCGCATCGGCGTCGGGGCGGTGATGGAAGCGGACGCCCAGCAGGGCTGGACGCATCTTCTCGAGCACATGGTCTTCCGAGGCACCGAACATTATCCGGACGGCGAGGGGATCAAGCTTTGGCAGCGTCTGGGCGCTTCGTTCGGAAGCGACACCAACGCGGCCACCACCCAGACGTCGACGACGTTCCAGCTCGATCTGCCGCACGCCGATGCGGCCGGCTACGGCGAGGCGATGTCCGTTCTCGCCGAGATGATGGACAGCGCCCGTATGGATCCCGCGCTGCTCGCGACGGAACGCCAGGTGGTGGACGCGGAACGGGCGCAGCGCTTCAGTCCGCTGATCGTCAAACTCCAGGACGCGCAGCAGGCGCTTCTCTATGCCGGCACGAAGGCGGCCACGCGCGACGTGATCGGCACCTCCGCCACCCTGGCGGCGGCCTCTTCGCAGGCACTCAAGGCCTATTATGAAGCCTGGTACCGGCCGGACAACGCCGTCGTGGTGGTGGCCGGCGATGCCGATCCCGCTCTGCTGGAGGACGGCATCCGCCGCGCCTTCGGGGCGTGGAAGCCGACCGGCCCTCGGCCTGCCGATCCCGACTGGGGGGTGCCGGCGGCGCCCAAATCCCGGGCGGCGATCGTTGCCGATCCACAGGCTCCCAACTCCGTGCTTCTCGACTTCGTCTCGCCCCACCCCGAGGGCCCCTTCACAATCGCCCGGCAGGAGGAGCAATATGCCGAGCTGGTTGCGTTGGGGATCCTCAACCAGCGACTGGCGGTCGCCGCGCGCCAGGGCGGAGCGATCGTCAACGCCGCCACGCAAAGGCTCGAGCAGCCCCGTATCGAGGATCAGCTCCTTGTCCAGCTTCAGCCGAAATCGGGGCAATGGCAGGACGCGCTGAAGCAGGCCTTCGCCGTGCTGAACGGCAGCGTCGCCTCGCCTCCCGAGCAGCCCGAGATCGACCAGATCGCCGCCAACATCGCGACGGCCTTCGCGCAACGCGTCGCCTCCGCCAGCACGCAGACCTCTCCGGCGCTCGCCACCGCCGTGGTCACCGACGTCGAACAGGGGGACGTCACGGGCTCGCCCGAATTCTACGCCAAGCTCTTTGCCGCCCAGCGCCCACACCTCACCCCCGCAGCGGTGCAGGCCGCCCTGCGGAGGCTCCTCGCCCCGGCGCCGCGGGTCCTGATCGTCTCGTCCTCGCCCGTGCCCGGCGGCGAAGCCGGGGCGGAAGCCGCTCTGGCGGCGGCGGAGAAGGTGGCGGCCGGACAGGTGACGGCGTTGCGGAACGTGTCGCTCGATCAGATCAAGCTGGCCGGCACACCGGCGCGCCTCGTCGCGACAACGCCGCTGCCGGCGCTCGGGGCCGAGCGAATCCGGTTTTCGAACGGGGTCGAGCTCGTCTTCAAGAAGACCGGCTTCGAAAAGGACCGGGTCCGGATCGCCGTTCAGGTGGGTCGGGGGCTGCTCGGGGAGCCGCGCAACCGGCAGGGCCTGTGGTGGACGGCCGGCGCACTTGCGGCCGGCGGGATCGGGCCGTTCACGCCCGAGGAGCTGGCACGCGCCGCGGCGGGACGGCAGGTCATGTTCAACGTCGCGCCTTCGCCGGACGCCTTTGTGCTGGGTGGCGCCTCCAACGGCGCCGACGTGGGCGACATGATGAAGCTGATGACGGCACAGATCACCCAGCCGCGTTTCGACGCCAATGCGGTCGCGCGCGTGAAGGAGGCGACCAGCGCCACTTATGCTTCCGTGTTCAGCCAGCCCGTTTCGGTTTTCGGGGTCTTCGGTCGGGCCGCGCTCCACGGCGGCGACACGCGATTCCAGGTGCTTCCACCGCTCGACGCCGTCCGCGCGCTTTCGCCGCCCGAATTCGAGCGCTTCTGGACAGAGCGGCTGGCACAGGGCCCGGTGCGGGTGGTGGTGGTCGGCGATGCCGATCGCGACCGGATCGTGGCGGCGGTGGCGCGCACGTTCGGTACCCTCGCGCCGCGCAAGCCGGCTCCCCTCTTCGAAGCCGATCTGCGGGCCGCCCCGCCGCCGGCACCGGCCGTGCTGCATCACCAGGGCGATCCCAATCAGGCTCTGGTGCTGCGCGTCTTCCCGACCCTCGGACTGGGCGACGACGCCTCGGCCGGCGCGGCGCTGGACATCGCCGCGGCCATCGTCGAGACGCGCCTGACCGAAGGCTTCCGAGCCACCGAGGGCGGCACCTACACGCCCTTCGCCTCGCACAGCCAGGCGGCCGCCATGCCGCATTACGGCGTCCTCATCGCCGGAGCGCAGGTGCAGACCGGACGCATCGATCCGTTCGGTGCGTCCCTCGCCGCCGTCCTCGCCGACATCGCCGCCAAGGGCCCTTCCCCCGACGCCTTCTCGCGGGCGCAGGCGACCGCCATCAGCGCCGCCGAACGGAGTCGCGCGGATAATGGCTGGTGGGTAGGCACCCTGGCTTCGGAGCTCGATGCGAAGAGGGTCGCCGAGATCGCCGGCGCCGAAGCCGCCTTGAAGGCCGTCACCCCGGCCGACGTGAAGGCCGCGGCCGCGCGCTACCTTGCTCCGGGTCGAGGCTTCTCGGTCGAAGTCCTGGCCACCGCCGCGGCCCCGCCAGGGAAATAGCCGGGCCGGCGGCCGAGCCTCACTCGCTCAGTTTCTCCTTCGCGCTCGGCTCCTCTCCGGGCCTGTAGCGCGGCTTGGGCTGCGGCAGGAGGAAGAAGGTCACGCACAGCAAGGCGAGGGCCACACCGGCCCGCGGCGCGGCGAGCGCGACGGGAATTGCGGCGACCTGGATCAACGTCGCAAGTCCGTAGCGCCGGGTCATCTGCCTGAGGAAATCGGGTGCGAGCCGTTCGTCCATCACCCGGCGGCCCGGCATTCCGTAAAGCCATTTGGCCATCCAGGTGCAGGCGGTGAGCGCGAGCCCGGCGACCAGAGTCACTGCTGCGGTCGGCTCGAAGCGCGTGCCGAGATGGAAGCACCAGACGCGGATCGGATAGGGAATGACGACGATGGCCAGCAGGAACAGCAGGTTGAGCGCGCCGAACCAGTGATCGCTCTTGGCATAGATGCGGCCCGAATAATGGTGCTGCAGCCAGTAGGCGCCGATCACGACATAGCAGAGGATCAAGGCGAGATGCTCGCGCCACTGCTCGGCCATCGCCCTTGCCAGATTCCCGTAGCCGTGCGGGCCATCGGGAGAGCCGGGGACCTTGATCTCGACGATCAGCAGGGTCAGCGCGATCGCGAAGACCGCGTCGCTGAACCCCTCGAAGCGGTTGAGCCCGCGCTCGGCGCCATGGGTCTGTGCGTGGGTGCCTCGAGCCATCCGCGTCAAACGTATTGGGCTCGGGCCAGGTTGCAGCCTCGACGCAGGTGCGCCGCTCAGGCGGCCGTGGCGACCGGCCCTCCGCCGAGCGCGCGATCGAGATAGGGCGCGGTGCGGCTCGCGCGGCTGGCGGCGACCTTCGCCGGCGGACCGCTCGCGACGATCCGCCCGCCCTCGTCGCCGGCGCCGGGGCCGATGTCGATCACCCAGTCGCTCGCCGCCGCCAGCTTCATGTCGTGATCGACCAGGATGACGCTGTTGCCGGCGTCGACCAGGGCGTTGAGCTGGCCGAGCAGGCGCTCGACGTCGGTCGGGTGAAGGCCGGTGGTCGGCTCGTCCAGCACATAGAGCGCGCCACCGCGCTGGGCGCGCTGAAGCTCGGTGGCGAGCTTGACCCTTTGCGCCTCGCCGCCGGAGAATTCGGTCGCCGGCTGGCCGAGGCGGAGATAGTCGAGGCCGACCTCGCGGAGCACCTTCAGCGACCGGCAGACATGGGGCGCGTCGGCGAAGAAGTCCCACGCCCCCGCGACGGTAAGGGCGAGAACGTCGGCGATGGTCTTGCCGCGATAGCGGATCTCCAGCGTCTTGGGATTGTAGCGGGTGCCGTGACAAATGGGGCAGGGGGCGTAGACGCTCGGCAGGAAGAGCAGTTCGACCATGACGAAGCCCTCGCCCTCGCAGCGCGGGCAGCGGCCCTTGGCGACGTTGAAAGAGAAGCGGCCGGCATCGTAGCGGCGCTTCCGGGCTTCCGGCGTCGCCGCGAACAGGGCGCGGACATGGTCGAACAGGCCGGTGTAAGTGGCGAGGTTGGAGCGCGGGGTTCGGCCGATCGGCTTCTGGTCGACCTCGATCAGCCGCCTGATCCCTTCCAGGCCGCCGGCGATCCGGCCCTCGGTGGCGGCGGCGGGGCGGTCCTCGAGCGCGGCTTCGGCGTCCGCCTCGTCCTCCACCGGCAGGGGGGCACCGAGCGCTTCGGCGACCAGCTCGACCAGCGCCTGGCTGACCAGGCTCGATTTGCCCGAGCCGGAGATTCCGGTGACGGCGGTCATCACGCCGAGCGGGATCGCGCAGTCGACTCCTTTGAGATTGTTGCGCGAGACCCCCTCCAGCCGAAGCCAGCCGGCGGGCTCGCGCTTCCGGCTCGGCATCCCGCCGCCTTCGTCGAACAGATGGCGCCGTGTCTCGGACGCGGCGACCTTGCGCAGGCCCTCGATCGGGCCGCTGTAGAGGACCTCGCCGCCATGCTCGCCGGCGGCGGGGCCGACATCGACGATCCAGTCGGCGCGGCGGACGACGTCCATCTCATGCTCGACGACGAACAGCGAATTGCCGACCGCCTTCAGGCCGTCGAGCGCCCGCAGCAGCGCCTCGGTATCGGCGGGATGGAGCCCGGCCGAAGGCTCGTCCATCACATAGACGACCCCGAACAGGTTGGAGACGACCTGGGTGGCGAGTCGGAGCCGCTGGAGCTCGCCCGGCGACAGCGTCGGGGTGCCGCGCTCCAGCGTCAGATAGCCGAGGCCGAGGTCGAGCAGGACCGACAGCCGGCGGCAGAGATCGGCGGCGATCCGCTCGACCACCAGCGCCTTCTCCGGGTGGGTCCTGCGCAGCGCCTTGAGCTTGCCGGCTTTCGCCTCGGCATAAGGCGCGAACATCTTCGAGAAGCGGGCCATGGGCAGTCGGCTCATCTCGGCGAAGTCGAGGCCCTCGAAGCGGACCGACAGGGATTCACGGCGCAGCCTCTTGCCGTCGCAGAGCGGGCAGAGCCGGGCGATCATGAAGCGCGCGGCGCGCTTCTTCATCATCGCGCTCTGGGTCGTCGCATAGCTGTGGGTGACGTGGCGCTTGGCGCTCGAGAAGGTGCCCATGTAGGCGGGCTCGATCCTGCGCCGGATGGCGCGCCGGATCTCGTCATGGCTCCACCCGGGATAGACGGGCACCTGCGGCTGCTCCTCGGTGAACAATATCCAGTGGCGCACCTTCTTCGGCAGGCCGCGCCACGGCGTGTCGACGTCGATGCCGAGGCTGATCAGGATATCGCGCAGATTCTGGCCGCCCCAGGCTGTCGGCCAGGCGGCGACGGCGCGCTCCCGGATGGTCCTGGACGGATCGGGCACCATCGAGCGCTCGGTGACCTCGTGGATCCGGCCGAGGCCGTGACAGCGCGGACAGGCGCCCTCCGGCGTATTGGGCGAGAAGGATTCGGCATCGAGATGCGGCTGTCCCCGCGGATAGTCGCCGGCGCGCGAATAGAGCATGCGAAGCAGGTTGGAGAGGGTGGTGACGCTTCCGACCGACGAGCGGGTCGTCGGCGATCCGCGCTGCTGCTGAAGCGCCACCGCCGGCGGCAGCCCCTCTATCTCGTCGACCTCGGGCACCTCCATCTGGTGGAACAGGCGGCGCGCGTAGGGCGAGACCGATTCCAGATAGCGGCGCTGGGCCTCGGCATAGAGGGTGGAGAAAGCGAGCGACGACTTGCCCGATC
>JAXDPA010000058.1:0-25909 GCA_034668685.1 Sphingomonadales bacterium
CACGCCCTCGTCCCTGGCCACCTGGCGGATATTGTTGCCATAGTCGAAGGTGGGAACGCCCATCCCCCGGAAGGCGAGCATCGCCTCGACATGGACGGCCATCGAGGCGCGCGCCGCGGCTTCGACCTTGGCGGGGTCGCGCTCGCGCTCGGCGATCCATTGCTCGACCGTCCAGCCGATCGGGAGGTAGCCGTTGACCGGATCGTGGGCGGAGGTCTGGTCGGTGAGGGCGTCGGGCCGGATGCCGCGGCGGAGCATCTCGGGCAGGATCTCGGCGGCGTTGCCGAGCAGGCCGACCGAGATCGGCTGGTCCGCGGACCGGATGATCTCGAGCGCCTCGTCGAGGCTCGACGCCCGCCGGTCGAGATAGCGCGTCTGGAGCCTCTTCTCGATCCTACTCTCCTGGCATTCGATGGCGAGGCAGTGCGCGCCCGCCATCACCGCCGCGAGCGGCTGGGCGCCGCCCATTCCGCCGAGGCCCGCGGTGAGGATCCAGCGGCCCTTGAGGTCGCCGCCATAATGCTGGCGGCCCATTTCGGCGAAGGTCTCGTAGGTGCCCTGAACGATGCCCTGGGTGCCGATGTAGATCCACGATCCGGCCGTCATCTGGCCGTACATCATGAGGCCTTTGCGATCGAGTTCGTGGAAATGCTCCCAGGTCGCCCATTTCGGCACCAGGTTCGAATTGGCGATCAGCACCCGCGGCGCGTCCTCGTGGGTGCGGAACACGCCGACCGGCTTGCCCGACTGGACGAGCAGGGTTTCGTCCCCTTCCAGCCGCTCGAGCGTCTCGACGATCCTGTCGAAGCTCTCCCAGTCGCGCGCCGCCCGGCCGATACCGCCATAGACGACCAGCTCCTCCGGCGCCTCGGCGACCCGCGCGTCGAGATTGTTCTGAAGCATGCGCACGGCGGCTTCGGTGAGCCAGGACTTGGCCCTGATCTCCGGCCCGGTCCGAGCCTCGATGTGCCGGCTGTTGTCCCGTCGTGTGTGCATCCGGAACCCCTAAACCGTTCGGCCTGAGCTTGTCGAAGGCCTCCCTCTGTTTCGGCGCTAGGAGAAGGAGAGGGCTTCGACAAGCTCAGCCCGAACGGTTCTCTTCGTCCACCGCTAGCTATCCTCCCCCGCGACGATCCGCCGCTCCGGCCCGGGCAGGCCGATCCAGTAAGCGAGCTCGGCGGGGCGGTCGATGCGCCAGACGCAGAGGTCGGCGGCCTTGCCCTGGGTGACGGTGCCGGCCTCGGTCTCCAGCCCAAGCGCCTTCGCCGCGTTGCGGGTCATTCCGGCCAGCGCCTCCTCGGGCGTGAGGCCGAACAGGGTGCAGGCCATGCTCAGCATCAGGGTCGGCGAGAGGACCGGGGAGGTGCCGGGATTGCAGTCGGTGGCCACCGCCATCGGCACGCCGTGACGGCGCAACAGGTCCACCGGCGGCTTCCGGGTCTCCCTCAGCGCGTAGAAGGCGCCGGGAAGCAGCACGGCCACCATGCCCGCCGCCGCCATCGCCTCGACCCCGGCTTCGTCGGCATGTTCGAGATGGTCGGCCGAGAGCGCCCCGAACTCCGCCGCCAGCGCCGCGCCGTGGAGGTTGGAGAGCTGCTCGGCGTGGAGCTTGACCCTGAGGCCATGCTCGTCCGCCGCCTCGAACAGCGACCGCACCTCGTCCGGCGCGAAGCCGATGCCCTCGCAAAAGGCGTCCACGGCCGTCGCCAGCCCGCGCTCCGCCGCTTCCGGGATCATCTCCTCGACGGCGAGACGGACGAAGGCCTCGCGGCTGTCCTCATGCTCGGGCGGCAGAGCGTGAAGGGCGAGCAGGGTCGGCACCACGCGAACGGCCTCGCTCTGCCCAAGCGCCCTCGCCGCCTCGAGCAGCTTCATCTCGCTCGGCACGTCGAGGCCGTAGCCGGATTTGATCTCGATCGTGGTGACGCCTCCCCGCATCAGCGCCTGGAGGCGCGGCCGAGCCGCCTCGACCAGCTCTTCGAGGCTCGCGAGGCGAGTCGCCTTGACCGTCGAGCGGATGCCGCCGCCGGCGCGGGCGATCGCCTCGTAGCTCGCGCCCTCCAGCCTCTGCTCGAACTCGCCGGCGCGGTTGCCGCCGAAAACGAGGTGGGTGTGGCAGTCGATCAGACCCGGCGTCACCCACGCCCCGCCGAGCGGCTCTACCCGCTCGGCGCGGTAGCCGGCGAGGTCGATCCGCCGCCCGACCCGCACGATCCGGCCGTCCTGGATCCCGACCGCGCCGTCGAGGATCGCTCCGAACGCCCCCGGCACCTCCGGGTCCATCGTCGCGACGTGGCAGTTGGTCAGCAGCCGGTCCCACATAGCTCGCTTCTTAGGGCCGGGCCGCTATAAGGCCAACATGGGGTGGAAATCGGTCGCGGACCTGCTGGGGGACGAAGGCGAGGTCGCCCTGGTCGGCGCGCCGATGGAGGCGGGCTCGGTGACTCCGGGCCGCTGCGACCTTGCCCCCGAGACGGTCCGCCGGGCGCTCCGCCGCTTCAGCACCTACGATGTCGAGACGGGCCGCGAGCTGGGCCTCGCCGTCCGCGACGCCGGCGACGTGCCGGTCCAGGGCGTCTCCCCCGCCGACGGGTTCGAGCCGATCCGTGAGGCCGTCGAGGCCGAGACGAAGAGGCACGCGCTGACCTTGCTTCTTGGCGGCAACAATGCCGTCACCCGTCCCGCCGCGCACGCGCTCGGCCTGCCTCTCGATCGCGTGGGGCTGATCACGCTCGACGCGCATTTCGACATGCGCGACACCGACCAGGGGCCGATGAACGGCAACCCGGTCCGCTGCCTGATCGAGGACGGGCTGCCCGGCTGGAACATCTGCCAGATCGGGCTCGCCCCGTTCGCCAACACCGCCGAGATGCACCGCGACGCCTCGGCCGCCGGAATCGCGGTCTTCACCGCGGCGGACTGCCACGCCCGCGGCATCCTGCCCGTCGTCGACGAAGCGCTCCAGCGGCTCGCCCACAAGGAAATCCTCTTCGTCGACTTCGACATCGACGTCATCGACCGCTCGCAGCTCCCCGGCGCGCCCGGCGCCCGTCCCGGCGGCCTCGCCGTGCGCGACTTCTTCGCCGCCGCCCGCCGCCTCGCCGCCCACCCGAAGGTCAAGCTGGTCGACCTCACCGAGTTCGACCCGAGCCTCGACGTCTCAGACATCGCCGCGCTCACCGCCGGCCGCTGGGTCTGCGAGATTCTCGCCGGCTTCTCGGAGCGGTAGGGCCTCTCGTCCTCCCTGTGGAGCGAAGCTCCATGGGGAGGGGGACCAGGCGAAGCCTGGTGGAGGGGCCTTACGGACGCAGATGGCCCCTCCACCGCACTTCGTGCGGTCCCCCTCCCCATGCGCTTCGCGCACAGGGAGGACTGGATGCCGTTCAGGCCAGCTCCTTGAGCGGCACCGCCGGGTCGGCGAGCCGCGCCCGGTCGGCGGCCGTTCGAGTCTCGATCAGCCGGCGGCCCTGGACATAGTCGCGGGTCGCGTTGACGCAGTCGAGGGCGACGACCCGGCCTTCCCGCAGATAGAGGACCGAGAAGCTGCGCGTGGCCGGGTCTCCGCGCAGCACGGTTTCGTCGTGCCCGACGGACAGGCCGACTGTCTGCAGCCGCAAGTCGTACTGGTTGGACCAGAACCATGGCATCGCCGTGTAGGGCTCCGGCGCGCCGGCGATGGCCCGCGCGGCGCACGTGCCCATGTCGGTCGCGTTCTGCACCGATTCGACCCGAAGCCTGAGGCCGCCGGCCCAGATATTCTCGTAAGCGGCGCAGTCGCCGATCGCGTAGACGTCGGGAAGCGAGGTTCGGCAGCAGGAGTCGACGTCGACGCCGTTGCCGCCCGTCGCTCCGGCCGCCAGCAGCGGCTCGACGGCGGGGTCGACGCCGATGCCGACGACGGCCAGGTCCGCGGCGATCCGCTCGCCGTCGGCCAGCCGAACCGCGATCACGCGGCCCTCGCCCTCCAGCGCCGCCACGGCCGCGCCGAGCCTGAGGTCCACGCCGTGCGCGCGGTGCTCGGCCTCGTAGAAACGCGAGATCGGCTCCGCCGCTACCCGCGCCAGGACGCGGTCGAGCGCCTCGACCACGACGACGTCCACGCCGAGCTTCCGGAAGGCGGCGGCCGCCTCGAGGCCGATATAACCGCCGCCGATAACGGCGACCCGCCGAGCGCCCGGAAGCTCGGCGAGGATGCGGTCGACCTCGGCCTTGCAGCGGACGACATGCAGGCCCGCGAGATCGCCTCCTTCGCACCTGAGGGGCCGCGGCACGCCTCCGGTTGCCCAGATCAGGGCGGTGTAGCCAAGCTGCTCGCCTGCTTCCGATGTCACCAGTTTCGCATTGGGATCGACGCGCGCGATCGTGGTGCCTGGCACCAGATCCACGTTCCGCTCGCGCCAGAAGGCTTCGGGCCGGATCAGCATCCGCTCGAATGGCTTCTCACCGGTCAGATATTCCTTGGAGAGGGGCGGCCGCTCGTAGGGCGGCTCGGGCTCGGCGCCGACCAGGCCGATAGAGCCGGCGAAGCCGAGCTGGCGCAGCTGGATCGCCGCCTGCGCCCCGCCGTGCCCGGCCCCCACGATCGTCACGTCCCAATGCCGCATGCCGCTCCCTCTCTAGGAGATCAGATGCCGCGGCGGCCAGCCGGTGCCCTTGTTTCTTCGCGCCGGAGGGGCCAGTGGGTCGGAGCGATGTCTCTCGACGACCCGGTCCTTGCCGACAGCTTCCGCCAGGCGATGCGCCGCGTCGCCTCGACCGTCAACGTCATCACCATCTGCGTCGGCGGCGAGCCGATGGGCATAACCGCCACGGCGATGTCGACCCTCTCGCTCGATCCGCCGAGCCTGCTCGTCTGCATCAACCGCACGGCCTCGCTGCACGGCCGGATGGAGGACGTCTCGCACTTCCGAATCAACGTCCTGCACCGCGACCAGGAGGAGGTCGCCCGAATCTTCGCTGACCGAAAGCACCAGGCGCTTCGCTTCGCCGACGGCTGGACGGTCGATTGCGAGCGCCCGCCGCGCCTGGTCGACGCCCAGGCCAGCCTGCTCTGCCGCCGGATCGACCACCACCGCTTCGGCACCCACTCGATCTTCATCGGCCAGGTCGAGGAAGTGACGCTTCGCGAGGAGGTGGATCCGCTGGTTTACGTGAATGGGAAGTATGGAGGGGCGGGATAACTCCCCTCCCTGGAAGGGAGGGGTAGGGGGTGGGTAGCGAGCCCCCGGCGAGCCCGAAACGCCTTCGCCGGCATCGAGCCGGCTCAGTCGAACCCACCCCTAGCCCCTCCCTTTTCAGGGAGGGGAATAATCTCACCCCCGGATGAAGGCCTCGAGCTGCTCGTAGGCTTCGTCGTCGGTGATCTGCCTGGGCGGGTGCTTGCAGAAATAGGCGGCGGCCGGATAGATCGGGCCGGCCATGCCCCGCTCCTTGGCGAGCTTGGCGCAGCGGATCATGTCGATCGCGACTCCCGCCGAGTTCGGGCTGTCCTCGACCGAGAGGCGAAGCTCGATGTTCATCGGAACGCCGCCGAACAATTGCCCTTCCATCCTCAAGAAGCAGACCTTGTTGTCGTTCTGCCAGGCGACATAGTCGGACGGGCCGACGTGGATGTTCTCGTCGTCGAGCCGGTGCTCGGCGACCGACTGGACGGCCTCGGTCTTCGATACCTTCTTCGACGCCAGGCGCGACTTGTTCGACATGTTGAGGAAGTCGGTGTTGCCGCCGGTGTTGAGCTGGTAGGTCCGGTCGAGCTTCACGCCGCGCTTGTGAAACAGGTCGGTCAGAACGCGGTGGACGATGGTCGCGCCCAATTGCGCCTTGATGTCGTCGCCGATGATCGGGACTTTGGCATCCTCGAAGCGCTTCGCCCATTCGGGGTTGGAGGCGATGAACACCGGGATGTTGTTGACGAAGGCGACGCCGGCCTCGAGCGCGCATTCGGCGTAGAATTCGGTCGCCTCCTGGCTGCCGACCGGCAGATAGTTGAGCATCACGTCGGTCTCGGTCTCGCGAAGGCGGCGGACGACGTCCTCTTTCTCCGGCTGGGGCGCGTCGGCGAGCAGGAAGGTGCGGGCGTCGGGATACTCCGACATATGCTCGGCATAGCCGTCGAGCACCCGGCCCATCTCGACCGTGGTTCCGGCCGGCTGCACATGGTCGCAGAAGATCGCGGTGCAATTGGGCTTCTCGAAGATCGCCTCGGCGACGTCCTTGCCGACCTTCCTGCGATCGACGTCCCACGCCGCGACCACCTTGATGTCGCGCGGCCGGTAGCCGCCCAAGTCCCAGTGCATGAGTCCGATCTGCTCGTTGGCGCCTCCGTTCGAATAATGGGAGAGGCCCTGGACGAGCGAGGAGGCGCAGTTGCCGACGCCGACGATGGCGACATTGATCGCCTTGGGGTCATGCAGGCTCATCAGTCGAGGCCCGCGATGCGCAAGCTGACCGGGCGCAAGGCGCGCGAATGGCGATGAAGATGCTTGCGGGACCGCCCGCAGCCCAACCTGGCGTGTATCATATCAACCTCTGCGTTTCGGAAATTCCAGGCCCTGGCCGGATACGGTGCTGTTTTGCAAGGGCATAGGTCCGGCCCTATGCTCCCCCTTGGCCGGCAATGCAAACCGCCGGAGGGCGCCGGGCGTTCAGCCGGCCCGGAACAGCGCGGCCGGATCGGCCATCGCCTTGATCTCGATTGCATTGCCGGAAGGATCGAGGAAGAACATCGTCGCCTGCTCGGCCGGCTGCCCGCGGAAGCGCACGGTCGGCTCTATTACAAATTGGACAGAATTGCGGAGCCGCTCCGCCAGCTCTTCCCATTCGGCCATGGCGAGGACCGCGCCGAAATGCGGCACCGGCACGTCGTGGCCGTCGACCGGATTGTGATGGGCGCGCGGCTTCGAGTCGGGTGAGAGATGGGCGACGATCTGGTGACCGAAGAAATCGAAGTCGATCCATTGGTCGGCGCTGCGCCCCTCCGGGCAGCCGAGCAGCCCGCCGTAGAAGGCGCGCGCGGCGGCGAGGTCGTGGACGGGAAAGGCGAGGTGGAAGGGGGGAAGGGCGGTCATGGCGCGTGTCATTGCGAGGAGCGGAGCGACGAAGCAATCCACTTCTTGCCCCCGGCGCCGTTCTGGATTGCTTCGCTCCGCTCGCAATGACAGGACGCGGCGATGAGGCCGAACCTCTACGCCTTTCTCGCCGGCCTCGCCGCCGCCTGCGCCTTCCAGCCGCTCGGCCTGTGGCCGCTGATGGTGCTGGCGCTCGCTTTCTTCCTGCGCCTGGTCGGCGAGGCGCCGCACCTGCGCTCGGCGCTGGCGCGGGGCTGGTGGTTCGGGTTCGGCCAGTTCACGCTCGGGCTCAACTGGATCGCGACCGCCTTCACCTACCAGGCGGCGATGCCGGCCTGGCTCGGCTGGGTCGCCGTCGTCCTGCTCTCGTTCTACCTCGCCGTCTATCCCGCGGTCGCCGCCGGCCTCGCCTGGCGCTGGGGCCGCGGCGACCGGGCGGCGCTGGCCCTGGTCCTCGCGGCCGCCTGGATCGTCACCGAATGGCTGCGCGCGACCCTGTTCACCGGCTTCGCCTGGAACCCGATCGGGGTGCCGCTGATCGCGACGCCCCTTTCCCGGATCGCGACTTTGGTCGGGACCTACGGGCTCTCCGGCGTCGAGATAGTGTTGGCCGGGGGCGTTCTGCTGCTCACCGGGCGGCGCCGGCGAGCGGGGGCATTCTTGGCCGCCGGTCCGCTCGCGCTGGCGGGGCTCGCTTATCTGCTCGCCCCGCCAATTTCAGGACCCCGGGGCACGGCCCTGACGATCGTCCAGCCCAATATCGGCCAGGACGAGAAGTGGCGGGAAGGCAGGCTCGCCGATACTCTGCGCCGACTCGACACGCTGTCGCACCGGGGCGGAGTCGGGCCCCGGCTGCTGCTCTGGCCGGAAGCCGCCATCACCCGGCCGCTCGAGAACGGCCTCGCCGACCCCCGCTACCGCGAGGACGCGGTCGCGCTGACGGAAGATGTCGCCTCGATGCTCGCCCCCGGCGACCTGCTTCTCACCGGCGGAGTCACCTGGCGGTCCGCGGACGGGCGCAGCCTGACCAGCGCGACCAACAGCGTCTTCGCCCTCGATTCGGCGGGGCGGATCCTCGCCCGGTACGACAAGGCCCACCTCGTCCCCTATGGCGAATATCTGCCGATGCGGCCCGTCCTTTCGGCGATAGGACTCTCGCGCCTTGCCCCGGGCGACGTCGATTTCGATCCGGGCCCGGGGCCGCGAAGCTTCGACCTGCCTCTCGTCGGCCGGGTCGGGTTCCAGCTCTGCTACGAGATCATCTTCTCGGGCGAGGTGGTCGACCGCCGCCACCGGCCGGCCTTCCTGTTCAACCCCTCGAACGACGCCTGGTTCGGCCGTTGGGGTCCGCCCCAGCACCTCGCCCAGGCGCGGCTCAGGGCGCTCGAGGAGGGTCTGCCGATCCTGCGCTCGACCCCGACCGGAATCTCCGCCGCGATCGACTCGGACGGCCGGCTGCTCGCCAGCCTCAAGTGGCGGACGATGGGGGTCATCGACACGCGCCTGCCGCCGGCCAAGCCTCCGACCCTCTTCGCCCGCTTCGGCAATATGCTGCCGCTCCTCTTCGCCCTGCTGCTCGCGGCGCTGGCGATTGCGGTGCGGCGCAAAGGCCGCTAGGGGCACATATAACGATATCTTTATATCGCTTCCCCCGATTCGATGCATTCCAAGAAGGCCCGCGATGCGCAACTCCTATCTCTTCACCTCGGAATCGGTCTCCGAAGGCCATCCCGACAAGGTCGCCGACCAGATTTCCGACGCCATCGTCGACCTGTTCCTGTCGAAGGATCCGGAGGCGCGCATCGCCTGCGAGACTCTGACCACGACGCAGCTCGTCGTCCTCGCCGGCGAGATTCGCTGCCGCGGAGTCTATGAGAATGGCGAATGGGCGCCCGGGGCCCGGGAGGAGATCGAGGCGACGGTGCGCGAGACGGTGAAGCGCATCGGCTACGAGCAGGAGGGGTTCCACTGGGAGAGCTTCCGCTTCGAGAACAACCTCCACGGCCAGTCCGCCGACATCGCCCAGGGCGTCGACGCCTCGGGCAACAAGGACGAGGGCGCGGGCGACCAGGGCATCATGTTCGGCTACGCGACCGACGAGACCCCGGACCTGATGCCGGCGACGCTCTATTACAGCCACAAGATCCTCGAACGCATGGCCGCCGACCGCCATTCCGGCGCTGCGCCCTTCCTCGAGCCGGACGCCAAGAGCCAGGTGACCCTCAAGTTCGAGGGCGGTCGTCCGGTCGCCGCCACCGCGATCGTCGTCTCCACCCAGCACGGCAAGGGCTATGACGAGGGCGAAGGGGAGGCCGAGCTCAAGAGCTATGTGAAGCAGGTCGTCGCGGACGTGCTTCCGGCCGAGCTGATCGCCAACGGCACAATCTACCACATCAACCCGACCGGCAGCTTCGAGATCGGCGGCCCCGACGGGGACGCCGGCCTCACCGGCCGCAAGATCATCGTCGACACCTACGGCGGCGCGGCCCCGCACGGGGGCGGCGCCTTCTCGGGCAAGGACCCGACCAAGGTCGACCGCTCGGCCGCCTATGCGGCGCGCTACCTCGCCAAGAACATCGTCGCCGCCGGCCTCGCGCGGCGCTGCACGATCCAACTCGCCTACGCGATCGGCGTGTCGGAGCCGCTCTCCCTCTACGTCGACACCCACGGCACCGGGACCGTCGGGGACGACAGGCTCGAGCAGGCTATCAAGGCGATCCCCGAGCTTGGCGGCCTCACCCCGCGCGGCATCCGCACCCATCTCGGCCTCAACAAGCCGATCTACGCCAAAACCGCCGCCTACGGCCATTTCGGCCGCAAGGCGGAAGGCGACTTCTTTCCCTGGGAGAAGACCGATCTCGCCGAGAAGCTGAATGCGGCGTTGTAAACGAGGCGGGGCGACTCCCGCTCAGAGCGGCCCGGACCGACAGCCGATCGAAGCGGCGTAGATGCGCCAGGATTCCACGGCGTTCCTGCGCTCCCGCTCCGAGCCTCCATTAACGACGCCGCCATAGGATTCGCCGGTTATCTGCCCCAGAATGGCGTCGAGGGCATCGACGACCTGTTCCGGGCCGTACTGACGATAGGCCTCCCATGCGTCTCGGCTCTTGTTCCGAAGCGCGATCTGCCGGAAGGCCAGCGGCCGCCGGTCGTCCATTTGCGCAATGATGGCAGGCGCCGCGGCCGGCCCGAGCGCCTCCAGCCGTCGGAAGATTCCCTCCTGAGCCTCGAGCTCCTGCGCCGTGCCGCGCCTCCCGGTGCTTTTCAGGGCGACCAGCTCGCGGATGAGTTCGGCGACCTCGCCATAATGAGGCAAGGACGGGTCGGCACGCCAGGACCGGAGAATCGCCTGCTGACGGGCGATCTCCCGTTCCACATCCCTCAGCGACGCGGCGTCGGCCGGTGCCAGGGCAGCGGGGGAATTGCCGGCGAAGTAGAGCGCCGGCCCGAGTTCGTCGGCCGACGTCAGGAAGTAGATTTGCGGGCGACCGTCCGCCGCGCGAAGCGCCGCCATCGAGGGTGCATAGGCCGTGTCTTGGGGATAGACCTTCATCGCGATCGATCCACCGCCCACCTGGCCCTTCAGCACGCGGGGCCTTGGCAGCGGAATATCGACATAATCTGGCGAGCGCTTGCCGGCCGCGGCGCTTATCTTCGCTGAGGGCACATGCGCTTCGGCGAGGACAATGATCGGCGACTGCGCCACCAGCGCGGCCAGCCGCCTCGCGGCTTCGGACGCCGGGCACGCGGCCTGGGCCGGAAGCCATTCCCCAGCAGGCGGCAGAGCAAAGGCGAGAGTGAGCGGAAGCAGCGCGGCGGTCGCGGAAATCGCAATCGTTCGTCCGTTCATCCGGCGAGCTTGCACCGTCGCCGCCACCGCGGCAACAGGTCTCTCCTCCACTCTTCGAAGCCGCAACCGATGGGCGATCCGACCACTCTCCGCCGCCTCTACGGCCGCCGCTCCGGGCACAAGCTTCGGGCCGGCCAGTCGGCGCTTCTCGAGCAATTGCTGCCGGCGATTTCCGTGCCGCCCGAGGAGGCGGTCACCTCCGAATGCCTGTTCGGCGACGACCGACCGCTCCATTTCGAGATCGGCTTCGGGTCGGGCGAGCATCTCGCCTTCCGCGCCGACCTGTTGCCCGACCACGGCTTCATCGGCGCCGAGCCGTTTCTGAACGGCGTGGTGGCGGCGCTGGGGCATGTGCGCGACCAGCAGCTCGCCAACGTCCGCTTGCACATGGGGGACGCGCTCGACGTGCTGGAACGGGTCCCGGATGGCGCGCTGACCATGGTCTATCTGCTTCACCCCGACCCTTGGCCCAAGGCGCGGCACGCCAAGCGGCGGATGGTCAATGACGGGCCGCTCGACCTCATCGCGGCCAAGCTCAGGCCCGGCGGCGAATTCCGCCTCGGCACCGACGACCCGGTCTATTGCCGCTGGTCGATGATGGTGATGAACCGCCGGCGCGACTTCGAATGGCTGGCCGAGAGCGCCAGGGACTTCCTCACCCGCCCCTCCGGCTGGCCGGAGACCCGATACGAGGCCAAGGCGCGCCGCCAGGGCCACGAAGTCTGGTACTTCCGCTACCGCCGGATTTGAACAGTGGCGCGAGGAATACCGTTCGGGCTGAGCTTGTCGAAGCCCTGCCTTTCCTCCTTTCAGCAGAGGAGCAGGACAGGCTTCGACAGGCTCAGCCCGAACGGAGTGGGGTGGGTCGCCAGCCAGATTACGGCTTCGGCGCGAGTCGCAGCAATCGGCCAGGCGAGGAATCCTCGAGCAGCCAGAGAGCGCCGTCGGGGCCCTGGGCGACGAAGCGGATTCGGGTGCCCATGTCGAATTGCTCCGCCTTGGTCGCGCGGTCGCCCTGGATGGCGACGCGGATCAAGGCCTCGCCGGAGAGGGCGCCGATGAAGGCGCTGCCCTTCCACTGCGGGAACAGGCTGCCGGTGTAGAAGACCAGGCTCGAGGGCGAGATGGACGGGTTCCACCACAGCTTCGGTGCTTCGAATTCGGGCCGGGTCGGGTGGTCGGGGATTGGCGTACCGTTGTAATTGTCGCCGTTGGAGACGACCGGCCAGCCGTAATTGCGCCCTGGCAGGATCAGGTTCAGCTCGTCGCCGCCGCGCGGGCCCATCTCGGTTTCCCACAGCCGGCCGTCGGGCGCGAAGGCGAGGCCGTAGGGATTGCGGTGGCCGGTCGACCAGGTCTCGGCCGGAGTGAGGTTCGGGCCGGGCCACTGGATCGTGCGGCCCGGCGCGTTCTTCGCCGCCTCCGTGTCTTCGGGCGGATCGCTGACGGTGACCGAGGCGGCGCCGGTCTTGCCGGCCCACGGATTGCCGGGCGCCGGCTTCCCGTCGAGGGTGAGATGGAGGATCTTGCCGAGCGGCTGGCTCGGGTCCTGGGCCGGCGTGAAGCGCTGCCGTTCGCCCGAGCTCAGGTAGAGCGACCCGCCGTCCGGCGCGAAGGCGACGATCGCCCCGAACTGGCCGCCGCGGCCGCCGGCCGGATCGCGCCACAGCACCTGGACGCCGTCGAGCCGGGCCCCGGCGCCGTCGCGCACCAGCCGGCCGCGGGCGACGGCGAGGCCGCTGCCGCCGCTCGGATTCGGTTCGGAATAAGTGAGATAGACGAGGCCGTCGGCGGCGAAATGCGGCGACAGCGCCACGTCGAGCAGGCCGCCTTGGCCGCCCGTCGCGACGCTGGGAACGCCGGCGACCGCCGAATTGGCGGCGCCGCGCCGCCAGAGCTGCAGCCGTCCGCCTTTCTCGGTGACGAGAGCCGCCATCTCCCCAGGGAGGAAAGCCATGGACCAGGGCGAGTCGAAGCTTCCCATCTCCTCGACGCGGAAGGGGGCCCGGTCCGTGGGCGTGGAGGGCGAGGCCGCTCCGCCCGTCTCGCCGGCGCGGCCATCGGCGGCGGCGCCGCCGGTGCAGGCGGCAAGTAGGAGGAGTGGGAAAGCGAGGCTGCGCATGGTTCAGGGTCCCAAAGCTTGTCTTAGCCGAACCCGCCGGCGCGTCGAGGGTTGCGCGGGGGCGGGGGAAGCGCGCTAAAGGGCGCGATCCACGGCGGAGGAAAGACATGCGCAAGGCGGCGGCGGCTATTCTCGGGGCGGCATTGCTGGCGGCGGGCGCGGCGGCGGCTCCGCCGGCGGCCCACCCCCAGGCCGAGGCGCAGGCGCTCGACCTCGCCGGGCAGGCGATCGCGCTTCGCTCGGTGCGCGGGCCGGGCAACAAGACCCCCGAGGTCGCCGCGCTCTACAAGGCGGCCCTGGTCGCCGGCGGCTTCGCGCCCGGCGACGTCGAGATCACGCCGGTCGACGACACCGCCTACCTGATCGGCCGCTGGCACGGCTCCGATCCCAGCCTCAAGCCGCTGGTCATCTCCGGTCACATGGACGTGGTCGAGGCCAATCCGGCCGACTGGCAGCGCGATCCGTTCACGCCGGTGGTCGAGAACGGCTATCTCTACGGCCGCGGCGCCACCGACATGAAGCTCGATGGCACGATCGCCATCGCCGCCCTGATCGAGCTCAGGCGCGAGGGCTACAGGCCGCGGCGCGACATCGTCATCGAATTCTCCGGCGACGAGGAGACGGTGATGAAGACGAGCGCCCTGATCGCCGAGCGGCTCGCCAATGCCGACCTCGTGCTCAACATCGACGGCGGCGGTGGAACGCTCGACGAGGCGAGCGCGAAACCGCTCTATTTCACCTGGCAGGGCGCCGAGAAGACCTATGCCGACTTCGAGCTGACCGTGACCAATCCGGGCGGCCACTCGTCGGCGCCGCGCCGCGACAACGCGATCAACCAGCTCGCCGCGGCCCTGGTCCGCATCGGCAACTACCGCTTCAAGCCCGAGGTCAGCGACCTCACCCGCGCCTATTTCGAGCAGGCCGCGCGCTACGAGGAGCCGGCGACCGGCGCGGCCATGCGCGCCTTCGCCGCCAACCCGGCCGACGAGCGCGCGATCGAGACGCTCGCGGCCAACCCGGCCATGGTCGGCAAGATCGGCACGACCTGCGTCTCGACGATGATCAGCGGCGGCCATGCCCTGAACGCTCTGCCGCAGCGGGCGAGCGCCAACATCAACTGCCGGATCTTCCCCGGCCACAAGCCGGCCGACATCATGGCCGAGCTGGAGCGGGTCGCGGCCGAGCCGGCCGTGAAGTTCCGGGACGTGACCGAAGGCTCGGTCGCCAACGACGCCTCGCCGATGCGGCCCGATTTCGTCGCGGCGGTGAAGAAGGCGATGGGCGAGGTCTATCCGGGGGTTCCGATCTTCCCGTCCCAGGCCTCGGGCGCCAGCGACAGCATGTGGTTCCGCTACCACCACGTCCCGAGCTACGGCGCGAGCCCGGTGTTCATCAAGAACAGCGAGGATTTCAGCCACGGCCTCAACGAGCGCACGCCGATCTCGAACATCCGCCCGGCGATTGCCTATTACCTCTCGCTGCTGCGCGACCTCTCGAAATAGCGGGAACCGCCTAGCGCCCAAGCGCGCTTTGCGGGTCGAAAGGAGCTTCTTGCGATGAGCAATCTGTTAGGCGCCCTGATCGGCGCGGCGATCGACCGGGGCGACGGCGACAGCGGCATCAAGGGCGCGATCCTCGGCAGCGTCGCCGAAGGGGCGATCAAGGTCGTGGCCCCGATCGCCGCTACCTACGCGCTCGGCTGGGCGGTCCAGTACGGCATCCGCAAGGCTTGGCACGCCATGGCCGGTGAAGACCCGGTGCGCGACGACGGACGGCTGCGGACGGCGTAGGGGCGGCGGTTATAGCGCGTTCCCCGACGCGCAACTCATGCACGTTCCCCGCTTGCTCCCCGGCGTGCATATCCCTATATGCGCCTCACCTCCTCGACATCGTGAGACGTTGAGGCTGGTCCCGGGGACGGGGCCGGCGCCGAGGGGTTTTGCTTTTGGGAGCGCATGTTGGCGGATATCGCCGAACTCACGAGACTGATCGAGCCTGCGGCGGAGGCTGAGGGGCTGAAGCTTGTGCGCGTGAAGATGATCGGCGGCACGTCGGACCCGACGCTGCAGGTGATGGCCGAGGATCCGAAGACCCGGCAGCTGACGCTCGACGATTGCGCGCGGCTGTCGCGGCGGCTGTCGGAGCTGCTCGACCAGGCCGATCCGATCGAGCACGGCTACCGGCTCGAGGTCAGCTCGCCCGGAATCGACCGGCCGCTCACCCGGCTTGCCGATTTCGACGACTGGAAAGGCCACGAGGCTCGGATCGTGCTCGCCGAAAAGCTCGACGGACGCAGGGTCTTCGCCGGAACGCTGATCGGCAGCGAGGGAGAGAGCATCCTGGTCGACGTTCCCGTGCAGGGCGCGATGGCCGTGCCGTTCGCCGCCATCGATTCCGCCAAGCTGGTCATGACCGACCGGCTGATCGCGGCGACCGCTCCGCTCGAGGCCGAGGGCGCCGACGAGATATTAGAGATAGAGACAGAGGAAGACTGAACATGGCCACCAATGCCGACGCCGCCGCTTCCGGCCAGGGCGCCGTTTCCGCCAACAAGGCCGAGCTGATCGCCATCGCCGACGCGGTGGCGCGCGAGAAATTGATCGACCGCGCCATCGTCATCGAGGCGATGGAGGACGCCATTCAGCGCGCCGCCCGCGCCCGCTACGGCGCCGAGAACGACATCCGCGCCAAACTGGACGCGACCAGCGGCGACCTCCGCCTGTGGCGCGTGGTCGAAGTGGTCGAAGAGGTCGACGATTATTTCAAGCAGGTGAGCCTCGAGGACGCGCAGAAGCTCCAGCCCGGCGCGGCGCTCGGCGACTTCATCGTCGATCCGCTGCCGCCGATCGAGTTCGGCCGGATCGCCGCCCAGGCCGCCAAGCAGGTCATCTTCCAGAAGGTCCGCGACGCCGAGCGCGAGCGCCAATATGAGGAGTTCAAGGACCGGGTCGGCGAGATCATCACCGGCGTGGTCAAGCGCGTCGAGTTCGGCCACGTCGTGGTGGACCTCGGCCGGGCCGAGGGCGTCATCCGCCGCGACGCGCAGATCCCGCGCGAGATCGTCCGGGTCGGCGACCGGGTCCGCTCGCTGATCCTCAAGGTCGCCCGCGAGAGCCGCGGGCCGCAGATATTCCTCAGCCGCGCCCACCCCGATTTCATGAAGAAGCTGTTCGCGCAGGAAGTGCCGGAGATCTACGACGGAATCATCGAGATCAAGGCGGCGGCGCGCGATCCGGGCAGCCGCGCCAAGATCGGCGTGATCAGCTACGACAGCTCGATCGATCCGGTCGGCGCCTGCGTTGGAATGAAGGGCTCGCGGGTCCAGGCCGTGGTCCAGGAGCTGCAGGGCGAGAAGATCGACATCATCCCCTGGTCCGAGGACCTCGCCACCTTCGTCGTCAACGCGCTGCAGCCGGCGACGGTCAGCCGCGTCGTCATCGACGAGGAGGAGAGCCGGATCGAGGTGGTGGTGCCCGACGACCAGCTCTCGCTCGCGATCGGCCGGCGCGGCCAGAACGTGCGCCTCGCCAGCCAGCTCACCGGCTCGGCGATCGACATCATGACCGAGGCCGACGCCAGCGAGAAGCGCCAGCGCGAGTTCATCGAGCGCTCGACCATGTTCCAGGAGGAGCTGGACGTCGACGAGACGCTCGCCCAGCTGCTGGTCGCGGAAGGGTTCGGGGCGCTCGAGGAAGTGGCCTACGTCCAGCTCGATGAGCTGGCCTCGATCGAGGGGTTCGACGACGATCTCGCCACGGAGCTGCAGAGCCGCGCCGCCGAGGCGCTCGAGCGGCGCGAGGAAGCGGCCCGCGAGGAGCGCCGGGCGCTCGGAGTCTCCGACGAGCTGGCCGAGATGCCCTACC
Organism: Sphingomonadales bacterium; assembly: GCA_034668685.1. Taxonomy (GTDB): domain Bacteria; phylum Pseudomonadota; class Alphaproteobacteria; order Sphingomonadales; family Sphingomonadaceae; genus Allosphingosinicella. Next base: position 16,903 of record JAXDPA010000058.1, read on the forward strand.
TCAGCGAGGCGATGCTGGTGACTCTCGGCAAGGCCGGCATCAAGACGCTCGACGATCTCGCCGATCTCGCCACCGACGAGCTGGTGCAGAAGAAGCGCCCCGAGCAGCGCCGCCAGCGCGAGAGCAACCGGACCGAGGACAAAGGCGGGATCCTCGCCGACTACGGCCTCTCCGACGAGCAGGGCAACGAGATCATCATGGCCGCCCGGGCGCATTGGTTCGAGGATGACGCACCCGCGTCGGGGTCGGAAGGTGAAGGGGAGGACGCTGTTGCGGAAACCTCCCAATGAGACCCTAGCGAAGAGCAAGGGAAGGTCGCATTCGTCTTCCCCCTCCCTGCCAAGGGAGGGGCTAGGGGTGGGTACGGCCGAAGGCCGTCGAAACTCTGAGGATCGTAAAGCCTCACTGCGCTCGTCTACCCACCCCCAGCCCCTCCCTTCCAGGGAGGGGAGGGAGGGGGCCGAACGCACCTGCATCCTGACGCGCGAGGCGGCTCCGCGCGACAGCCTCATCCGGCTCGCCCTCTCGCCCGACGGCGAGATGCTTCCCGATGTCCGCGCCAAGGCGCCGGGCCGGGGCGCCTGGATCGGCGTCGATCGCGCGGCGCTGGAGCAGGCGCAGGCGAACGGCAAGCTGAAGGCGGCGCTGGCGCGGGCGTTCAAGACGGGCGACCTCAGAATCCCGCCGGACCTCGCCGAGCGGATCGAGACGGCACTTCGTCAGGCGGCGCTGGACCGGCTCGGCCTCGAGGCGCGGGCCGGGACCCTCCTCAGTGGCGCCGAGAAGATCGAGACCGCCTGCCGGAAGGGCGAGGCGCACCTGCTGCTGCACGCCGACGACGCCGGCGAGGACGGGTCGCGCAAGCTCGATCAGGCCTGGCGGGTGGGAGGCCGGGAGGGGCGGGGCCTCGCAATTCCGGCCGGAAGGGCCATATTGGCGTTGGCGCTCGGACGGCAGAATGTGGTACATATCGCGCTCATTGATCGCGGGGCCGCCGCGCGCGTGCGCCACGCGCTCGACCGGTGGCGCGCTTTTATCGGGAACGAGGCTGGGCTAAGCGCCGCGACGGCGGGCACGCCGCACGCGACGGCTGTGGATATTGACGAAGGATTGTAATGAGCGAGACGACTGACAAGCCGAAGCTGGGAGCGCGCGCGCCGCTGGGCCTCAAGCGCACCGTCGAGACGGGCAAGGTGAAGCAGAGCTTCAGCCACGGCCGGTCGAACACGGTCGTCGTCGAGGTCAAGAAAAGGCGTATTCTCGGTCCCGCGGCCGGCCAGCCCGAGCCCGCCCCCGCCCCGGCGCCGGAGCCGCCCAAGCCCGCGGCTCCCGCGCCGGCCCAGGCGGCGCCCAAGCCGGCCGCGCCGCAGCGCCCGGTCAACGATCAGGCGACCCGCCGCGAGCTCCAGGAGCGCCTTCTCCGCGAGGCCGATGAAGCGAGGCTCGCCTCGCTCGAGGAAGCGCGCCGCCGCGAGGACCGCCAGGCCCAGCAGGCGACCGAGGAGGAAAAGCGCCGCGCCGAGGACAATAAGCGTGCCGAGGAGGAGGTCCGCCTGCGCGCCGAGCAGGAAGCGACCGAAGCCGCCGCTCCAGCCGAGCCCGGGCCCGTCGCAGCCGCCTCAGCCCCGGTCCCGGCCGGCGATGAGGACGAGGAAGACCGCCGCCCGGGTCACGCCCGGCCGAAGCCGCACGGCCATGCGCCGGCGCCCAAGCGTCCCGAGCCGGCCCGCCCGGGCCGCGGCCGCGACGATCGGCGCCACGCCGGCAAGCTCACCGTCACCCGCGCCTTGTCCGACGAGGACGACAGCCGGGCCCGTTCCCTCGCCGCGCTTCGCCGCGCCCGCGAGAAGGAGAAGCGCCACCACCAGCAATCGGGTCCCGCCGCCAAGCAGGTCCGCGACGTTGTCGTCCCCGAGGCGATCACCGTCCAGGAGCTCGCCAACCGCATGGCCGAACGCGGCGCCGACCTGGTGAAGGCCCTGTTCAAGATGGGTACCCCGGTCACGGTCACCGAAACCATCGATCAGGATACGGCAGAGCTGCTGATCGAGGAGTTCGGCCATCGCATGGTCCGGGTCTCCGATGCGGATGTCGACATCCAGGCCGACGCCGACGTCGATCCGGCCGAGACGCTGCAGCCGCGCTCGCCGGTGGTCACCATCATGGGCCATGTCGACCACGGCAAGACGTCGCTGCTCGACGCGATCCGCGGCGCCAACGTCGTCTCCGGCGAGGCGGGCGGGATCACCCAGCATATCGGCGCCTATCAGGTCGCCCTGCCCGACAAGTCGAAGATCACCTTCCTCGACACGCCCGGCCACGAGGCGTTCACCGAGATGCGCGCGCGCGGCGCCAACGTCACCGACATCGTCGTGCTGGTGGTGGCTGCCGACGACGGCCTCAAGCCGCAGACCGTCGAGGCGATCAACCACACCAAGGCGGCCGGGGTGCCGATGATCGTTGCGATCAACAAGATCGACAAGGACGGCGCGCGCCCGCAGCGGGTCCGCGAGGAATTGCTGCAGCACGAGATCGTCGTCGAGGATTTGGGCGGCGACGTCCAGGACGTCGAGGTTTCGGCGCTAAAGAAGACCAATCTCGACAAGCTCCTCGAAGCGATCGCGCTTCAGGCCGAGCTGCTCGAGCTCAAGGCCAATCCGGACCGCGCCGCCGAGGGCGCGGTGGTCGAGGCCAAGCTCGACAAGGGCCGCGGCCCGCTTGCCACCGTGCTGGTTCAGCGCGGCACCCTCAAGGTCGGCGACGTGTTCGTGGTCGGCGCGGTGCCCGGCAAGGTCCGCGCGATGATCGACGACAAGGGGAAGCCGGTGAAGGAAGCGGGGCCTTCCGTCCCCGTCGAGGTGCTCGGCCTGTCGGGCGTGCCCTCCGCGGGCGATACCCTGACCGTCGTCGAGAACGAGGGCCGTTCCCGCGAGGTCGCCGCCTATCGCCAGGGGCTGCTCGACCGCAAGCGGACGACGACCGCGCCGCTCAGCGTCGAGAACATGTTCGCCTCGCGCGCCTCGACCACCAAGGAGTTCCCGCTCGTCGTCAAGGGCGACGTGCAGGGCTCGGTCGAGGCGATCGTCAGCGCCGTCAACCGGATCTCGACCGAGGACATCAAGGCGCGGATCCTCCACGCGGGAGTCGGCGCGATCACCGAGAGCGACGTCGTACTCGCCGCCGCCTCGGGCGCGCCGATCATCGGCTTCAACGTCCGCCCCAACGCCAAGGCGCGCGAGGTCGCCGAGCGAAGCAAGGTCGAGTTCCGCTATTACGACGTCATCTACCACCTCACCGACTGGGTGCGCGAAGCGATGGGCGGCCAGCTCGGGCCGGAGATCATCGAGACCGTGCTCGGCCGCGCCGAGGTCAAGGAGGTCTTCCCGGCCGGCAAGCGCGACAAGGCCGCGGGCCTGCTCGTCCTCGAAGGCGTCATCAGGAAGGGCCTCCACGCGCGGCTCACCCGCGAGGACGTCATCGTCTCCAAGACGACCATCTCGTCGCTCCGGCGGTTCAAGGACGACGTGGCGGAAGTCCGCGCCGGCCTCGAATGCGGCGTCCTTCTCGCCGACACCAACGACATCAAGCCGGGCGACCACCTCGAGGTGTTCGAGGTCGAGGAGCGCGCTCGGACGCTGTAAGCGGCGAGGGATCTCATGTTCGGTGTGCCGACCCCCATCCTGCGCAGCTTCGACGAGCGGCGGTCGCGCCGCTTCTATGTCGATTTCCTCGGCTTCGAGGTCGAGTTCGAGCACAGGTTCGAGGACGGCGCGCCGCTCTACATGGGCCTGCGCCGCGACGAGTGCCGTCTGCACCTCTCCGAGCATTATGGCGATGGCACCCCCGGCTCGGCGGTACGCATCCGGGTCGACGACGTGAAGGCACTGGCCAGATCCCTCCGCGACAAGCGATTCGAGAATTCCCGCCCCGGCGATCCGCAGCTGATGGAATGGGGCGCCTGGGAGATCACCATTCCCGATCCCTCGGGCAACCGCCTGACCTTCTACACGGAAGCCGGCGATGGCGCGGCCTAAGGCGCCGGGCGCCGAAGGCCGATCGGTCCGCCTGCTCCGAGTCGGCGAGCAGGTGCGTCATGCCCTGTCCGATATCCTGATGCGCGGCGAGGTCCATGACGATGTCTTGGCCAGCCACCTCGTGTCGGTGACCGAGGTTCGGATGTCGCCCGACCTGCGCCACGCCACCGCCTTCGTGAAGCCCCTGCTCGGCCAGGATGAGGAGACGGTGCTGAAGGCGCTGCGCACCCACACCGCCTACCTGCAGCGCGCCGTCGCCAGTCGCGTGAACACCAGATATGCCGCGAAGCTCAAATTCCTCGCCGACCAGAGCTTCGACGAAGGCAGCCACATCGATTCGCTTCTGCGCGATCCGAAGGTGGCGAGGGACCTCGGCAGTGACGGTTCGGAAGCAGACTGAACCCGCGATCGGAGACGTCGCGCTGCGGCTGTCGAATTGTCGGCCGTCAGACCTCTTGCTCTGGTTGGAGCCCTGGTGCGACGAGGTGAACCTGCCGCCCCGCGCCGAGCTCGCGCTGGTCGTCGAGGGGAACGGGCCCGCGCCCGAGATCGAGCAGATCGAAGACCATTTGGTCCTCTACGCCGGCGGAGGGACTCGCCTTCGGGTTTATGTGAACGGCATCGAACAGGATACCGCGTCTAGCATGATCGCGGTGCCGGACTCACCGGAGCTCTCGACCCGGGAATTCGTCCGCTTGGTGTTCGGCGGCTTTCCGCCAGCGAGGCCGGGTGGCGTGCCCGTTCCGCCCAGGCGCCGACGAGGCCTGTTTTCGCGGCTGTTCGGGCCGAGCGAGCCATGACGCCGTCCAAAGCGATGCGGGAAGGCGATCTCACGCTCGACCCGCTTGCCGAATTTCATCGGAGCGCTCTCAAGGCCGCCTGCGCGCTCGATCGCGACATCTGGCAGATCTACGCCGCCTCCTACGATCCGGACCATTTCGACGAGAGCTTCGACGGCCTCTTGTCTCGCCCGAACGGCTGCGCTTTCGCCATCCTGCTCGGCGGCGAGATGGCGGGCATGAGCGCCTTTCTCGGCGTCGAGCCCGAGCGCGGCGTGCTCGAGATCGGCAATACCTATTACGTGCCCCGCTTCCGCGGCACCGGCCTCAACCGACGGGTGAAGGTTTTGATGATCGGCCGGGCGATCGATTGCGGATTCCGGCGGATCGAGTTCCGGGTCGACGCGCGCAACGCCCGTAGCCAGGCCGCGATGGCGAAATTGGGCGCGGTGCGCGAGGGGGTGATTCGCGCCGAGCGGATCACCTGGACCGGACACGTGCGCGATACCGTGCTCTATTCCATCCTCGCCGACGAATGGCGGCCGCGCTAGGCTGCCGCCATGGCCAAGCTCTATTTCTACTACGCCTCGATGAACGCCGGTAAGTCGACCGTGCTTCTGCAGACCGACTTCAACTATCGCGAGCGGGGCATGGGGACGATGCTCTGGACGGCGGGGATCCACGACCGTTCGGGGTTCGGGATCATCGACAGCCGGATCGGGATCACGGCGCGGGCGGAAACCTATGGCGCCGAAACCGACATGCGCGCGGCGATCGAGATGGAGTTGAAGGCGCGTCCGCTCCACGTCGTCCTCGTCGACGAGGCGCAGTTCCTGAGCCGCGGCCAGGTGTTCCAACTCGCCTCGGTCTGCGACGAGCTCGACGTGCCGGTGCTCTGCTACGGCCTCAGGACCGACTTCCAGGGCAATCTGTTCGAGGGCAGCGCCGCCCTGCTCGCGCTGGCCGACAAACTGGTCGAGCTGAAGGCGATCTGCGAGTGCGGACGCAAGGCGACGATGAACCTGCGGGTCGACGCCGACGGCCATGCGGTGCGTGCCGGCCAGCAGACCGAGATCGGCGGCAACGACCGCTACATCGCGCTCTGCCGCCGCCACTTCATGCAGCGGCTCAAGGAGGCGGAGGCGCGGCAGCTGTCGCTGGGGCTTGCGGACACCGTCGCGGCGAAGCGCTGATGCACGGCTGGCTGGTGATCGACAAGCCGGCGGGCCCGGGCTCGACGCAGGTCGTCTCCGCGGTCAAGCGCGCGCTGCGCGACGGCGGCTATGCGAAGACCAAGGTCGGCCACGGCGGAACGCTCGATCCGCTGGCCAGCGGCGTTCTGCCGGTGGCGCTGGGCGAGGCGACCAAGCTCGCCGGCCGGATGCTCGGCGCCGACAAGGTCTACGGCTTCACGATCCGCTTCGGGGAGGAGACGGACACGCTGGATCTGGAAGGGAGGGTAGTGGCGACCTCGTCGTACCGCCCGGCGCTTGCGGAGGTGCAGGCAGTGCTGGAGCGCTTCACGGGCGACATCGAGCAGGTGCCGCCGGCTTATTCGGCGCTGAAGGTAGAGGGTCGGAGGGCTTATGCCCTGGCCCGCGCGGGGACTGAGCCGGCGCTGAATCCGCGGCGGGTGACGGTGCATGAATTGCAAGTGGAAGAAGACCCTCATCCCAACCTTCTCCCGCAAGCGGGAGAAGGGGCGCGCCCGCACGCTTCCTCCCCCTCTCCCGCCTGCGGGAGAGGGCAGGGTGAGGGTCTTCTTTCTTCGGTGACGCTCCGCGCCCGGGTCTCCAAAGGCACCTACATCCGCTCCCTCGCCCGCGACATCGCTCGGGCCTTGGAAACACGGGGCCACGTGACCATGTTGAGGAGGCTGAAGGCCGGCCCGTTCGGCCTCGAACGGGCGATTTCGCTGGACATACTGGCCGATCTCGCTAAGGGCGGCACCCTTGAACAGGCACTCTTGCCGCTGACGGCGGGGCTGGACGACATCCCGGCTCTCTCCGTCACTCCCGACGAGGCAAGGGCGCTCCGCGAGGGGCGCCGGATCGCCGGGACCGCCGCAAAGCCAGGGCTCCATCTTGCAACCGAAGGGTCTGTTCCGGTTGCGCTCGTGGAGCCTGCCGGGGATGAGCTCCGGCCCGAGTTCCGGGTGGTGCGCGGCTTCAACCTGTGACGATATGAAGGAGTGAAACGATGTCGGTTACCGCCGAGCGCAAGCAGGACATCATCAAGGACAATGCCCGGAGCAAGGGCGACACCGGGTCTCCCGAGGTCCAGGTCGCGATCCTCACCGAGCGAATCCAGAACCTCACCGAGCATTTCAAGACCCACGCCAAGGACAATCACAGCCGCCGCGGCCTGTTGATGATGGTCAACAAGCGCCGCTCCCTGCTGGATTACATCCGCAAGGAAGATGGCGAGCGCTACACCGCCCTCATCGCGAAGCTCGGCCTTCGCAAGTAATTCCGAGCGGCCCTGCGGGGCCGTTCGTCATATCTGGCGATCGCAATTCGGCGGCGCCCGACCCGGGTCATTTGGACCCAGACGCGCGAGCGGAGAGCTCGCAAATAGGCCCCCAAGCGCATCCGGCGCTGGGTGTTGAAGGAAATCAAATGTTCGACATGAAGAAAGTGGAAATCGAGTGGGGCGGCAAGACCCTCACTCTGGAGACGGGCCGCGTTGCCCGCCAGGCCGACGGCGCGGTGCTCGCGACCCTCGGCGAGACCGTCGTGCTTTGCGCCGTCACGGCCGCGAAGAACGTCAAGCCGGGGCAGGATTTCTTCCCGCTCACCGTGCACTACCAGGAAAAATTCTCGGCCGCCGGGCGAATCCCGGGCGGCTTCTTCAAGCGCGAGCGCGGCGCCACCGAGAAGGAGACGCTGACCAGCCGCCTCATCGACCGGCCGATCCGGCCGTTGTTTCCAGAGGGGTTTTATAACGAGGTTTTGGTCATCGCTCAGGTGATGTCCTATGACGGCGAGAACGAGCCGGACGTGCTGGCGATGATCGCCGCCTCGGCCGCTTTGACCCTCTCCGGGATCCCGTTCATGGGCCCGATCGCCGCCGCCCGCGTCGGCTATGCCGAGGGCGATTACATCCTCAACCCGAGCCAGCAGCAGCTCGCCGAGGGCGAATTGGACCTCGTCGTCGCCGGCACCCGCAATGCGGTGATGATGGTCGAATCGGAGGCCAAGGAGCTTTCCGAGGACGTCATGCTCGGCGCGGTGATGTTCGCCCACCGCTCGATCCAGCCGGTCGTCGACGCGATCATCCGCCTCGCCGAGAAGGCCGCCAAGGATCCCTGGGAGCTCGCCGAGCCCGCCGACACGTCGGCGGTCAAGCAGCAGCTCAAGGACCTGATCGGCGCCGACATCGCCGCGGCCTACAAGACCACGAGCAAGTCCGACCGCTCGGCCATGCTGAACGCCGCCCGCGACAAGGCGAAGGAAGCGTTCGCGGACGCCGACCCGCAGGCCCAGCTCGCCGCCCAGAAGCTGATGAAGAAGCTCGAGGCCGAGATCGTCCGCGGCGCCATCCTCAAGGACGGCAAGCGGATCGACGGCCGCGACACGAAGACGGTCCGCCCGATCGAGGCGATGGTCGGCTTCCTCCCGCGCACGCACGGCTCGGCCCTGTTCACCCGTGGCGAGACCCAGGCGATCTGCACGACGACGCTCGGCACCAAGGATTCGGAGCAGATGATCGACGGGCTGGAGGGCCTCTCCTACTCGCGGTTCATGCTGCACTATAATTTCCCGCCGTACAGCGTCGGCGAGGTCGGCCGCTTCGGCGCTCCGAGCCGGCGCGAGACGGGCCACGGCAAGCTCGCCTGGCGGGCGCTCCACCCGGTGCTTCCGAGCCACGAGGACTTCCCGTACACGATCCGCATCCTCTCCGACATCACCGAGTCGAACGGCTCCTCGTCGATGGCGACGGTGTGCGGCGGCTGCCTCGCGCTGATGGATGCGGGCGTGCCGATCAAGCGGCCGGTCTCCGGCATCGCCATGGGGCTGATCCTCGAAGGCAAGGACTTCGCGGTGATCTCCGACATCCTCGGCGACGAGGACCATCTCGGCGACATGGACTTCAAGGTGGCCGGCACCGAAGCGGGCATCACCTCGCTGCAGATGGACATCAAGATCGCCGGCATCACCGAGGAGATCATGCGGGTCGCGCTCGACCAGGCCA
>JAXDPA010000059.1:0-14224 GCA_034668685.1 Sphingomonadales bacterium
AGCCGGGCGCTCCAGGCATCGCCGTCATAGGCGGTGTCGATCCGGTTGGCTTCGGCGAGCGCCGCCATCACCTCCGGGCAGGCCGGCGCCGCATTGTCCGAGAAGAAGCGCATCGCCGCCCCATACCGGCGGGGCGGGTCCGGTCAACGCGAATAATGCGGCGAAAGGCCGGGTTTCGCCCCGATTCCGCCCCGATTCCGCCGCCCAAAAAAGACCCCGAAACCACCGCTGCGTTTACCACAATTTAGGTCCCCGCGGGGTAGTAAGCCTGGGTTCGCGAACGGGAAGAGAGGCAGATGGGCGTCGAAAACTGGGTTGATGCGCCGGCCGCCGGCAAGCGGAGCACCAAGCGCAACCGCGTCCTCCTCGCCGCGCGGCTGCGCGCCGGCTATGCCGAATATGAGGTGCGGCTGCGCGACCTTTCGCAGAAGGGCGCGCTGGTCGAGGGCGAGCGCGTTCCCGAGCCCGGCACGGAAGTCGTCTTCTCGCGCGGCTCGATCAGCGTTCCGGCCCGGGTCGCCTGGGCGGGCGCCCACCGCGCCGGCCTCGAATTCGCCTACACGATCGACGAGGGCGAGGTACTGGTCCAGCTCCGCAAGACCGCGAGCGACCAGAACCAGCCGCGCTTCCGCCGGCCGGGCCTCGGCGAGGGCATGAGCGCGCGCGACAGGAAGATCGCCCAGCTTTGGGGCGTCTCGGTCGGGATCGCCGTTCCGGGGGAATGAGGCTCCGGATGGCGCTGACCGCGCAGCTCAGCACTCAGCCCGGCGAGGACGGGCGAAGGGCCTCCCGGGCGGAGGTGGTGCTCGGCGCGGCGCTGAGGCAGCGCGGCGCCCACGCGGTCACCGTCCAGATCCTCGATCTTTCGACCCACGGCTTCCGGGCCGCCACCCATCTCGACCTCGAGCGCGGCTCGGACGTGTGGCTGAAGCTGCCGGGCCTGGAGAGCCTCCACGCGCGGGTCGCCTGGATGCGCGGCCACCTGATGGGCTGCGAGTTCGTCCGCCCGCTCCACCCGGCGGTGATGGAAATGGTGGTCCGCTCGGCGGGAGGCCGGGTGGGCGGCTGATTCCGCGGGGCGGTGGTGCTGCCGGTGAGGATTGAACTCACGACCTCAGCCTTACCAAGGATGCGCTCTACCACTGAGCTACGGCAGCATTCTCGCCTGTCGGAATTCCCATCGAAATGTCATTTCGATGGGGCCCCTCTGGAGTGGCGGCGCTATGGCCGGGGGGCGCGGTCAAAGTCAAGGCGCGCGGGCGAGGGAAGATGGCGAAGCGGGACGAGGAACGGGAAAGGCGGCTGGCCGAGGCGCTCCGCGCGAACCTGCACCGCCGCAAGGCCAAGGCGCGCGGGGAGGTGGAGAGGGAGGGATCGGTCAGCCCAGCCCTCCCTTCTCCCCCGGGGGAGAAGGGCCGGGGATGAGGGCCCCAACCCCTCTCCCAAAGGGAGAGGGGAATCCTGTTCAGCCGCCGCGGCGCTCCTGGGAGCGCTCGCGCATCGCCCCGCGGGCGGCCTGGCGCTCCTCGGGGGTGACGATTCCGTCGTGGTTGGCGTCGGCGCGGTCGAACGCCTCGAGCGCCCGCGCCTCGGCCTCGGCGAGCGAGACGCGGCCGTCATGGTTCGCGTCCATCCGCTCCATCATCCGGCCCTGCATGCCGCCGCCGCGCGGACCCATGCCGGGACCTTCGCGGCCGGGACCGCCGCGGCCGGGGCCGTCGCCTTCGCGCATCACGAACACGCGGCGCTCGACCTTCGCATTGCCGGGCCCGGCGTTCATGAACTCGTCGCGGGTGATGACTCCGTCATGATTGGCGTCGAGGTGGGCGAAGATTTCCGCGCGGCCGTCGCGGCCCTGGCCGTCGGCCATCGGCCCCTCGCGCATTGGGCGGTCGGCCATCGCGCCCTCGCCCATCGGCCCGTCGGGATGCTTGCGGCGCATCGCGAATCCTTCGCCGCCGCGCCCTCCGTGGCCGGCGGCGATCTCGTCGGGGGTCAGGAAGCCGTCGCGGTTGGTGTCGAGGCGCGCGAAATGGGCGTCGACCTTCGCCTTGACCTCGACGCGGGTCACCGGATGCGGCGCGCGCGGCGCCTCGCGCATCGACGGTGCCGGCGGGCCGGGAGGCGGGGACGGCTGGGCGGAGGCGGCGACGGCGGCAAGAGCGGCGACGCCGGCGCCGGCTAGAATGATCGCTTTCATGGCAACTCCTCAGATGCACTTTACGGAAACTGAGGAAGGCATGACTCCATTGGGCTGTACCGCGGCTTAATCGCGGCGAGCCGGTGCGGGACCGTCGTGGCGACGAGGATCGCGACCGCCGCCATCGCCGCTCCGGCGATCAGGTCGACGAGGTAATGCGCGCCCTGGGGCAGCGCAGAGAGGAACATGCAGGCATTGAGGGCGAGGAACGGCCAGCGCGCCCAGCGGACGTCCCAGGCCGCCCAGGCGCAGAGCAATGCGATCGCCGCGTGGCCGGAGGGGAAAGCGACGATGCCCTGGGCGTGGGCGACGTCGAGGACGAAGCGGGGATCGCTCCGCACTGCCTCGAGCTGGACGTGGAAGTAACCGAGATTCTGGAAGATGTGAGGGTAGGCGCCGGGGCGGATGCCGTGGCGGGCATAGACTCCGACGGCGGGGAAGAAGTGGCAGACCGAGGCGCCGATCACGCCGAGCACAAGCACGCACAGCGCCATCGCATAAGCGCGCTCGATCCGCCCGGTCAGGGTGAGCAGAAGCGGCACGGCGATCATCTGCGGGAAGAAGCTGCCGTAGCTCAGCGCCAGCAGGTTCGCGAGCGCGGGATGCCCGTTCAGCCAGGCGAGGAAATCGAGGGCGCGGAAGCCCAGCGCCGAGTCCCACGCTTCGAGCCGAGCGTCCTGGAGAGGCAGGCCGGTGTGCATGCTGGCGTAGGTGAAGACTAGGACCGGCAGGCTGAGCAGCAAGGGCGCCAGCACCAGCTCGGCGGCGGCGCGGGCGCGGGGCCGGCCGCGCCAGCTCGCCCAGGCCCAGAGGATTCCGACGGAGGGTAGCAGCGCGAGCGGGGGGAGGAAGGACGCGGACTTCACCTTCATCCCGACCAGCGGCGGCAGAACGGCCGCGGCGATCACGGCCAAGAGGGCGGCTGCGAACAACGCCCTGCGCGCCGAGGCCTCGCGTGGCGTGAGCATCGCAGGAGCGAGCTGAGTACCGGTCTCGGGCGGGAACCAGGGCTTCACCGCGCTGCCTCGGGCGGAAGGTGGACCGTATAGCCGGCGACCAGCCGGCGCCCCGGATAGGCCGCGTCGATCGCCGCGGCGACGGCGGGGGTATAGCGGCTGTCGAACAGGCGTGAGCCGCGGCTCCCGACGGTGACGAAGAAGCCGAACTCATGGGCTCGGATCCGGGCGATGAACGGACGCTCGTCCCACGCGTGCTCGCTGGCCAGCTCGGCGAAGATGGCCGGCTCCCACATCACCCTTTTGCCGGCACGCATCAGCAGGACCATGTCGTCGGAGATGACCGGCTTCGGTGAAGCTCGCACGGCCGCTTCGAGCTGCCGAAGCCCCGGCTGGCGAGCGGGCGCCATCGAGACGGCCCAGGGCGGCGAGCCGGGCAGGAGCAGGACCTGCGCGCCGAGCGCCGCCGGCACCAGGGCGGCGACCAACGAGGGCCTCGCGGCCGACGCGGCGTCGCGCACGGCGAGGCCGGCGAAGACGCTCGCGGCCAGCATCCACTCGATGAAGTAATTGAGGTTCGAGCCCGATTTGGCGACGAGCGCAAGCATCAGGCTCGTGCCGGCGAGAAAGGCGAGCAGCAGGAGGAAGGCAGCGTCGCCGTCGCGCTCGCGAAGCGTGTCGCGGGCCGCGCGCCAGCCCAGGCCGCGATAGGCGGGAAGACGCTCGGCCAGTCCCCTGAAGATGGCGAACAAAGCCGCGGAGAAGAAGAAGAGGTGGAGAAGCCCCTGCCGGGCGATCCAGGCGAGCCGCGAATAATCGGCACGGTTGATGTTGTAGAGGAAGATGTGCCGGAGGAAGCCGCCGTCGGTGGCGAGCGCGAGGGCGGCGAGGACGGCGGTGCCGAGGAAGACGCAGGCGCCGATGCCCGCCCAGGCCGTGCGGGGCCGGACGACGAGCAGGACGAGGAAGGTGGCGGCCGGGGCGGCGATCGCGGTCTGCTTGGTGAAGATCGCGGCGACGAAGCACAGGGCGGCGGCGTAGATGAAGGCGGCGCGGCGCAGGCTGGCCAGGCCGAAGCGGATCCCGGCGAGCCCGAGCGCGAAGGCGAGCATGTCGACCCGCATCAGCGGCGCCCAATAGCCGACCGGCCAGAAAGCGAGCGCGACCAGGGCCGCGAAGGCGCCGCAGAGGCGCGCGGCGCGGCCTTCCGCGAGGCGGGCGGCGAGGCCTCCGACCAGCCAAGCGCAGGCGAGGGTGGCGAGCAGGGAGACGAGGCGGCCGGCGACGAGCGGATCGATCCCGGTGGCCGACAAGCCATAAGCGGCGGCGTGGAAGACGGGCGGGTAGTGAAAGACGATGGCGGGGAATCCGTCGATCGGCCCGTAGCCGTGCCCCTGGAAGATCAGGACCATCTGCTGCCAGACGATGCCTTCGCCATAATCGAGCTCGTACGGGAAGAGGAGCGCCTTTCCGGCGAGGAGCAGCAGGCGAAGCGCCGCGAAGCCGAGCAAGGCGAGGCCGACCAGCATCGCGAGGCGCCGCGGGCCGCTCCGGTCGGCGGCGGCTTGGACGGCCTCCATCTTCACCGCGCCGGCCGCGCGCGGACCAGCATCTGCTTTCCCAGCGGCTTCACCGGCGACTTCAGATAAGCGCCGATCAGCGGCGGCCACACCGGCAGGCGCGACTTGACGGTGAGGGGCAGGAAGCGCGGCCGGACTTCCATCACCTCCCAGCCATTGGCTTCGAGGAAATCGACGAGGCTGATGTGGGAATAGACCGAGACGTGGGTGTAATCGTCGAAATATTCGCGGAAAGCATGGCGCCAATTGGGCTGGAGGATGGCGAGGCTGCCGCGCGCCGTCATCTTCGGGCGGAGCGCGGCGAGGGCGGCGGCGAAATCGGCCTGGCTGAGATGCTCGAACAGGTTGCTGGCGAAGGCGAAGTCGACGCTGGCCTCGTCGATCGCGCCGAGATCGGTGACGCTGCCGACGATCGGCTCGATGCCCGGACCGAGATGGGCCGGGAAGCCCTCCCAGCTGTCGAGCGCGATACGGCGCTTCGCCTCGACCTGGTTGATGAAGTCGCCGTAGCCGCAGCCGAGGTCGAGCACGCACCCGTCGGCGGGAACGACATGGCGGAAATGGTAGCGCCAGAGCGCCTTCCACACCGTCTCGCGGCGCGGATCGAAGGCCAGGCGGGTGTCGTGATAGCCATTGCTCATGCGAGCCGGCCCCAGCCGAACAGCAGGCCGAGGATCATCCGCATCCCCACCTTGAAGCCGCGCAGATTGTTGACGTTGCCGCCCTTGCTGACCCCGACCCGCTGGTGGAAGGTGATCGGGCATTCGACCAGCAGATGCCCCTCGGCGAGGGCGCGATCGAGGAAATGGGCGTTGAATTCGAGATTGATCGCCGGGTCCACCTCGGGGAGCAGAGCCAGGACGGCCTCGCGCCGGCACAGCTTGTAGGTGGTGCCGACGTCGGAGACGGTGGCCCGGCCGAGATGCTTGGCCTCCAGCAATTTCCCGACGAAGATGTTGCCGTAATACATGAAGGTGCTGAGCTGGGTGCGGTGCTGGCGGAGCGGCTCGATCGTGCGGGTGCCGTTCACGATGTCGCCGTGCGGGGCGTAGGCGATGAGCTTGTCGATGTCCCAGGCGCGGAAGGTGAGGTCGCCTTCGCAGAGCACGACGAAATCGGTGTCGGTGAAGCGGGCGGCTTCGCTCAGGCAGCGGTGGACGCAGCGGCCGTAGCCGGGCCGTTCCTCGTTGAACGTGATCGCGCCGGAGGATTCGGCCCGCTCGAAGGTGGCGTCCGAGCTGTTGTTCGAGACGACGATGACTCGCCTGACCAGCGGGTGGGCGAGGAAATCGGCGACGGCGGGCCCGATGCTCTCTTCGTCGTTGTAGGCGGTGAGGGCGACGGTCACCATCGGGTTGCGCACCGGCCGGTAGCGGACCGGCAGGTCCGGCCGCTTGCGGTCCAGGAAGAAGAGGAGGTCGGTCAGCGCCAGGCCGAGGCCGGCGACGATCGGGATGCCGCTGTACCAGACGATCGCGTGGCTGACCGGGCCGAGCCACGGCTCGAGCCCGAGATAGCGCGGGAAGACCATCAGCACGCCGACGAGGTAGGAGGCGATGCCGAGGCAGAAGCAGAGCGTCCCGTAGAGGAGCAGTGGAACGTGGCGGGACGAGGGGCGTCGGGCCAGCCGCTCGGCCAGCTCGCTCTCGATCTCCGCCGCCGCCGAAGCGTCGAGCGGAAAGACCTCCGCGCCGCCGCCGATCTGCCAATTCTCGCGCATGTCCCCGCCGTTTATGCTTGTGGTTCACCAGCGGTAACCGGACAGGGTAAACGGAGCGTAAACGAATTGGGGGCGGTCCCCCTCTCCCCTTGCGGGAGAGGGGCTAGGGGTGAGGGGGTGCGGCCTATTCGAAGAGACACGGGATCGGCGCCTCCACGACAGGCGCCGTAACCCCTCACCCCCGGCCCCTCTCCCGCAAGGGGAGAGGGGAGGAAAAGAGTTGAAAATTCCGCCGTTCCGGTGGACGCAGCGGCCATTCGGAGAGCGAAGACGCCGAGCGCATGATCACCGATCCCGCCGACACACAGAGCGACCCGCCGCCGCGGCGCTGGTGGGAGCATCCCGCCTTGCTCGCTTTGGTGGTCGTCGCGTCGGCTCTGCCCCTGCTCTGGCCCGACATCCCGCCGCTCGTCGACTTGCCGGGCCATATGGGGCGGTACGCCGTGCAGCTGAACATCGGAAGCTCGCCGGCGCTTCAGGCCTTCTACGATTTCAAATGGCAGCTGATCGGCAATCTGGGGGTCGATTTGCTGGTCATCCCGCTCGCCAAGGTCTTCGGGCTCGAGCTGGCGGTGAAGATGATCGTCGTCGCCATCCCGCCGATGACGGTCGCGGGCCTGCTCTGGGTGGCGCGCGAGGTGCATTTGCGGGTGCCGCCGACCGCCTTCTTCGCGCTGCCGCTGGCTTATTGCTTCCCCTTCATGTTCGGCTTCGTCAATTTCGCTTTGTCCATGGCGCTCGCCCTGCTCGCCTTCGCGCTCTGGCTGAGGCTGGCGCGGCTCGGCCGGACGGGGTTCAGGGCCGTCATCTTCGTGCCGATCTCGTTCGCGATCTGGGTCTGCCACACGTTCGGCTGGGGGACGCTGGGCGTGATGGCCTTCTCGGCCGAGCTGGTCCGCCAGATCGACCTCCGGCGGCCCTTCGTGAAGGGGGGATTGAAGACCGTCGCCCATTGCCTGTCGCTGGCGCCGCCGGTGCTTCTGATGCTGCTGTGGCGCAGCGGCGACCATGTCGGCGGCGAGACCGGCGAATGGTTCAAATGGGTCCTGAAGAAGCAATGGGTGCTGATGACGCTGCGCGACCGCTGGTACCAGTTCGACCGGATCTCGCTGTGGGTGATCTGGGCGGTGCTTCTGCTCGGCCTCTTATGGTGGAAGAAGCTGCAATATTCGCGCAACCTCGCCGCGTCGGCGATCTTCCTCGGAATCGTCTACATCTGCCTGCCGAGGATCGTGTTCGGCTCCAATTACGCCGACATGCGCCTCGTCCCCTACGCGATCGCGGTGGCGGTGATCGCGGTCCGCCAGCGGCCGGCCGCGGTGGCGACGGCGGGCTCGGCGCTGGCATTGCTCGGCCTGCTCTTCTTCGCGGTCCGGATCGCGGGGAACACGTGGAGCTTCCTTCTCTACGACCAGGTCTATGGCCGCGAGCTGGCGGCGGTCCAATATTTGCCCGAGAACGCCAAGGTGATCTCGTTCGTCGGGGTCAGATGCCGCAAGGGCTGGGCGATGACCCGGATCGAGCACCTTCCGGCGCTCGGAATCGTCCGCCGCCACGCTTTCTCGAACGACCAATGGTCGATGAACGGGGCGCAGCTCCTCACCTCGCGCTATCCCGACGACGGCTGGTTCTCGCGCGACCCCTCGCAGCAGGTGCTCGACCGGCCCTGCCCGGGCGAACGCTGGCTGACCCTCGACGAGAGCCTGAGGCGCTTCCCGCGCGACAAGTTCGATTTCGTCTGGCTGCTCCGGCCGCCGCGCTTCGACGAGAGCCTGACCGAGGGCATGGTCCCCATCTGGCGGAGCGGGACCAGCAGCCTCTATAGGATCGTCGACCACCGGCCGCTGCCGCAGAAGGATATCGGATGAAGGCTCCGGCGCTCTCGATCGTCGTGCCCTGCTACAACGAGGAAGCGTGCCTCGCCGAGCTTCATTCCCGGCTCGGCGCGGCGGCGCGCCAGGTGGCCGGCGAGGATTTCGAGATCGTGCTCGTCAACGACGGCTCGCGCGACCGCAGCTGGGCGATGATGAAGGACCTCGCGGAACGCGACCCGCGCCTCGTCGCGATCAACCTCTCGCGCAACCACGGTCACCAGCTGGCGCTGACCGCCGGGCTCGACCTTTGCCGCGGTGAGCGCATCCTGATCATCGACGCGGACCTCCAGGACCCTCCGGAATTGCTCCCCGACATGGTGGCGCGGATGGCGGCGGAGCGGGCGGATGTGGTCTATGCGGTGCGCCGGGCGCGCGCCGGCGAGACCGCGTTCAAGCTCGCCACGGCCAAGCTCTTCTACCGCGGCCTCTCCAAGCTCGCCGAGATCGAAATACCGCGCGACACCGGCGACTTCCGGCTGATGAGCCGGCGAGCGCTCGACGCGCTGCTCAGCCTCCCCGAGCAGGCGCGCTTCATCCGCGGCATGGTCGCCTGGGTCGGCTTCCGCCAGGTACCGATCGTCTACGACCGCGCCGAGCGCCACGCCGGCGAGACCAAATATCCCTTGTCGAAGATGGTCCGGTTCGCGCTCGACGCGGTGACCGGCTTTTCGACCGCCCCCCTGCGGTTCGCCAGCCATTTCGGCCTGTGGCTCGTCCTGGCCTCGGTGCTGCTGGTCCTCTACATCGCCTTCGGCTTCTTCACCGGCCGGGCGATCCAGGGCTGGACGTCATTGATGCTGGTCGTCGTCATCCTCGGCGCGGTGCAGATGTTCGTGCTCGGCCTCATCGGCGAATATCTCGGCCGGCTGTTCCTCGAGGCGAAGCGCCGCCCGCTCTACATCGTCTCGGACATCGCCGGCCACACCGACGGCCACGGCCGGCTGGGCCATGTCGCTCACGAAGCCGAGACGATGGCGGCGATCGAGACTCCGGGCGGCAACGGCAGCCGCCCGATCCCGTAGCGCTCGAGCCGGAAGAGCCGTTCGAACAAGGCGTTGACCGGCGCGGCGGGAAGCTTGTCGCCGCTGTCGTCGCTGCGCACCATCCGCCCGGCGAGGCGGGCGCCGGCGGCCCGCGGGAACAGGATCGAGTTGAACCAGCCCATCCAGTGAAGCTTGAGGCCCGCGGCTTCGACGACCGCTCTCAGCGTCCGCTTGGTGTAGCGGCGCTTGTGGTGGTTCACGACGTCGTGGGCGCTCCACATCCAGGGGTGTGCCGGGACGGCGATCAGGATCCGCCCGCCGGGCTTCAGCTTCGAGGCGATGGCGACCAAAGCCTCGCGGTCGCGCTCGACATGCTCGAGCACGTCGAGGAGGGCGACGAGGTCGTAGGCGCCCGCCTCGATCCCGGCCAGCTCCGGCAGCGGCGCGTCGAGCACCGGGCGGCCGAGCCGGCGGCTGGCGATCGCCCGCGCCTCCGGGTCGATCTCGACCGCGTCGACCGTGCCGAACCGCCCCAGCATGTCGAGGTTGGGCCCGGTCCCGCAGCCGATCTCGAGGATCCGGGCGCCGGCCGGCGGGCGGATGCGCCGCGAGATGAGGTCGGCGAGCACCTCGCGCCGCGCCCGGTACCACCAATGGCGGTCGGCATATTGCGCCATCCGGTCGTAGACCACCCGCTCCATCAGGCGAACACCCAGTAGCGGTTGATCAGGAAGGTGAGGAACGGCGTGATCAGAACGGCCGGCACCAGCGGCCACCAGGTCGGGCCGCGGAACAGCGGGCCGGTCAGCACCCAGGTGAAGACCATGTTGAGCAGCAGGCCCAGGGTCTGGGTGAGGGCGAAGCGGATCTGGGTCGCGCGCGAGCGCTCGTCGGCGCCGTGGCCCTCGAAGCTCCAGCGGCTGTGCAGCGGGAATCCCGAGACGAGCGCGATCCCGAAGGCGATCGGCACCGCCATCACCGGATAGGGGAAGACGAAGGTCGCCAGCGGCCAGTAGACGGCGGCGTAGACCAGGGTCGAGAAGGCGCCGACCAGGCCGAAACGGACCAGCTGAACGAGCACCGGCGGGAAGCCTTGCGCTTTCGAAATCGCCTCACCCCTTCGTAACTTGCCCTTTGTCCAAAGGCGACTAATGCCGGCTTACCGGGTTGGGAAGGGGCATCGGGTGAACGAGGTCGAGCGGCTGGAGCGGCAATGGCGGCTGGTCGTGCTGCTGCTCTGGCTGGTCGCGTCCGTGCTGTTCGTGGTGACCCAATGGGCCCAGATTCGCGGCTTCGCCCTCAGCGATACCGACGACAATATGCGGATCATGCAGGTCCGCGCCTGGCTGGCGGGCCAGGGCTGGTACGACCTCAGGCAATATCGCCTCAACCCGCCCTATGGCGCCGACATCCACTGGTCGCGGCTGGTCGACGTGCCGCTCGCGGGGATCAAGCTGGCGCTGGCGCCGCTCATCGGCGGCCTCGCCGCCGAGAAAGCGGCGGTGACGGTCGCGCCGATGCTGCCGATGGCCATCGCCTTCGCCGCGGTGACGGTGATCGCCCGCAGGCTGATCTCGCCGCGCGCCTACCCGCTCGCGATCGCCATCCTGCTCTGCGGCGCCTCGGCCCGGAGCATGTGGATGCCGCTCAGGATCGACCATCACGGCTGGCAGCTCGCCTTTCTCCTCACCGCGGTGATGGCGCTGACCGACTCGAGGCGCGCCCGTGGCGGCGCGATCCTCGGCCTCGCCACGTCGCTCTCGGTGGTGATCGGGCTGGAGATGATGCCGTACCTGGCGCTCGCCGGGGGGATCGTCGTGCTGATGTGGCTTCGCGACGCCGGCGAGGCGCGGCGGCTGGCCACCTACGGGGGCACGGTCGCGGGCGGGACAGCCCTGGGCTATCTGCTCTTCGCCTCCTACGCCAATCGCGCGCCGGTCTGCGACGCGCTGTCGCCGGTCTGGCTTTCGGCGCTGAGTCTGGCAGGGGCGATCGCCGTCGCTTTGGCCCTGCTGACGCCGCGGCGCTGGGAGGCGCGGCTCGCTCTGGCGCTGGCGGCGGGGGCGCTGCTCGCGGCGGCCTTCGCCTGGGCCTGGCCGAATTGCCTGGGGCGGCTCGAGCATGTCTCGGCCGAGGAGGATGCCTTGTGGCTCAGCAACGTGCGAGAGGCGCGGCCGATCTACCGTCACGGCTGGCAGACCGTCGTGGCGGTCTGCACTCTGCCGGTCGCCGGCCTCGTCGGCTATCTCGTGCTTCTCTGGCGCAGCCGCAGCGACCGGGCGAAACTATTCCTCTGGGCGGCCGTTGGCGCGCCCGCCTTGCTCGCCGCCCTGCTGCTCCTCTGGCAGAGCCGGGCCGGTCCCGCGGCGCAGGTGCTCGCGGTGCCGGGGGCGACCGGCCTAGCCTGGCTGATCGTCGTCTGGACGATGGCGAGCGGCTGGATGGCGGTCCGGGTGCTCGGCACCGTCGCCGGATTCCTGATCGTCTCGGGCATCGCCGAGCAGCAGGCGATCGGCTGGATCCCGCAGCCGCCCCGCAAGCCGGTCATGAAGGCGATCGACCGGGCCAACGGCCTCTGCCCGACGCTTTGGGCGATGCGCCCGATCGCCTTGGTCCCGAAGGGCTATGTGCTGACCCATGTCGACCTCGGGCCGCGGCTGATCACCGTCACCCATCACGACGCCGTCGCCGGTCCCTATCATCGCAACGGGCAGGACATCGTCGACGTGATGAAGTCCTTCCGCGGCGCGCCTGAGTTCGCCCATGCAGTCGTCGAGCGGCGGCATGTCGATTATGTGCTGATCTGTCCGGGCCTCTCCGAGAGCACGGTCTATGCGGCCAATGCGAAGAACGGCTTCTACATGCAGCTCGTCCACGGCCAGGTGCCGCCGTGGCTGCAGCGCGTGCCGCTGCCCAAGGACTCGCCGTTCATGATGTGGCGCGTCGTCAGAGGCTCCGTTCCTAAACCTGGAAGCTGACCGAGATACCGTCGATCACGAACTGGGCGGCCAGCGCGGCGAGGATGACTCCGAGCAGCCGGGTCAGCATCGCCTCGAACTTGCGGCCGAGCAGGCGCATCAGCGGCCCGGCCGCGAGCAGAGCGAGGAGGGTGAGGACCAGTACCGTCGCCAGCGCGCCGAGCACGACCAGCGAGCGCTGAAGCCCGTCGGTCCTCGCCATCAGAAGCATCGCCGAGGCGATCGAGCCCGGCCCGGCGATCATCGGTATGCCCATCGGGAAGACCGAGATGTCGTCATGCTCGGGATCGGCGCTGACCTCCTGGGCACGGGTCTCGCGGCGCTGGGTGCGGCGCTCGAACACCATCTCGAGAGCGATCAGGAACAGCATGATCCCGCCGGCGATCCGGAAGGCGGCGAGGCTGATTCCGAGATGCTTGAGCAAAGCCTCGCCGAACAGGGCGAAGAAAATGAGGATTCCGGCGGCGACGGCGGTCGAGCGCAGCGCCATCGACAGGCGCTGCCCGGGCGCCATGCCGCGGGTCAGGCTGGCGAAGATCGGCGCGCAGCCGGGCGGATCGATCACCACGAAGAAGGTGGCGAAGGCCGAGGCGAACAGCTCGATCACAGCCCCGCCGGCGATTGCAGCCCGGCGCGGGCGCAGGCCGCCGTCAGGGTATTGCGAAGCAGCACGGCGATGGTCATCGGCCCGACGCCGCCGGGGACCGGGGTGATCGCGCCGGCGACCTCGGCGGCGCTGGCGAACTCGACGTCGCCGAGCAGCTTGGTCTTGCCGTCTTCGCCCTCGAGGCGGTTCATGCCGACGTCGATCACCGTCGCGCCCGGCTTCAGCCACGCGCCCTTGATCAGCTCCGGCACTCCGACGGCGGCGACGACGATGTCGCCCCGCCCGACGACCGCGGGCAGGTCGCGGGTGCGGCTGTGGGCTATGGTGACGGTGCAATTCTCGCGAAGGAGGAGCTGCGCCATCGGCTTGCCGACGATGTTGGAGCGGCCGACCACCACCGCCTCGAGACCGGAAAGGTCGCCGAGCCGGTCCTTGAGAAGCATCAGGCATCCGAGCGGCGTGCAGGAGACGAATCCGCTCTCGCCGACCGCGAGGCGGCCCGCGTTGACGACGTGGAAGCCGTCGACGTCCTTGTTGGGGTCGATCGAGTCGATCACCGCCTTGTCGTCGAGGCCCTTGGGTAGCGGCAGCTGGACGAGGATCCCGTCGACCCGGTGGTCCCGGTTGAGCTCCCGGACCAGGCCGAGCAGCTCGGCCTGGGTCGCGTCGGCGGGCAGCCGGTGCTCGAAGCTCTCGAAGCCCGCCTCGCGGGTCGCCTTGCCCTTGGCGCCGACGTAGATCCGGCTCGCCGGATCCTCGCCGACCAGCACGACGGCGAGCCCCGGCGCGCGGCCCGCCGCCTGCCGGAAGACGGGGACCGATGCGGCGATGCGCTCGCGCAGCCGGGCGGCGAAGGCGCGGCCGTCGATGATCTCGGCCGTCACGGAGCGAAGGCGCCAAGCGAGGCGAAGATCGGCGGAACGACCTTGTACATGAGCAGCGAGATCACGAGCAGGACGACCATCGGCGAGAAATCGAGGCCGCCGAAGTCCGGCAGCACCCGGCGTATCGGCCGATAAAGCGGCTCGGTGAGCCGGTCGATGGCAAGGATGAAGCCGCGCACCTGCGGGCTGTGGACGTTGATCACCCTGAAATAGACCAGCCAGCTGAGAACGAACTGGATGACGATGACCCACCAGGCGATGTCGAGCACCCATTCGATGATATTGAACAAGGCTAGCAGCATGACCCCTCCGACGGCTCGTTGCCATGTAGGAGCGGAAGCCGGCGCGGGCAATGCGGCGGCGGCTGGCTTCGAGCCTTCCGCGGCGCTAGCCTTCGGTCATGCCCGTTCCGCTCCTCGCTCTCGCCGCCATCGCCGCTGTG
>JAXDPA010000060.1:0-51480 GCA_034668685.1 Sphingomonadales bacterium
GACCTCGGCTATGCGGTCGAGCGCGGCGTCGTCGATCAGGAAGCGCGGATCGACGGTTGCGGGGTCGGCCACAACCCGCAGCCGGAGGCAGGCGGGTCCGCCGCCATTGGCCATCGACTGGCGGACGTCGACGACGAACAGCCGGCGGATCGGGCCGTTGCCGGCGACGAGGTCCTGGAGCCACGCCCAGACGCTCGGAGTCTCGCGCGCTTCCTCGGGGAGGATCAGCGCCATTCCGCCGGCGGGCAGGGTCACCAGCTGGGCGTTGAACAGATAGGAACGGATGGCGTCCTCGAGGCTCACCGCGCTCGCCGGCACTTCGACGATCTCCACCTCAGGCAGGCGCCCTTTCAGCTCGGCGTGGAAACCCGCCCGGTCCTCGAAGGCGAGCTCGTGGGCGAAGAGGAGGTTCTCGTTGGCGACCGCGACGACGTCGTTGTGGAAGGCGCCGGCGGCGATCGCCGCTTCCGACTGGCAGACGAACAGGCAGCGCTCCGGATCGAGGCCATGGAGGCGGGCGACGGCGCGGCTCGCTTCCTCGTGCTGGCGGACCGGGAACGCGCCGCCGCGCGCGCCGTAGACGAAGACCTCCACGCCCGGATCGGCATGGGCCGGCGCGAGGCGCATGTGGTTGGCCGCGCCTTCATCGCCGAAGGTGGCGGGGACCGGCGGGTGCACGGCGAACGCGCCCTCGTCGGCGAAGGCGAGCCGAAGCTGGGCGAGCGTCTCCGGCCATTCGTGGCTTCGGTGCGCCATCGTCCTCAAATTGGCGACGGTGAGGTGGCAGCGCCCGTCGGCCGTGTCGGGCGCGGGCGAGACGGTGGCGGCGTTGGCGGCCCACATCGCCGAGGCCGAGAAGGCGGCGGGGCGGAGCGAGGCCGGGACCGCCTCGACCCGCGTGCCGAGCTCGGCCAGCCAGGCGCGGTCCGGACGGCGGTGGGGGAGGAGCAGGCCCTGGGCGAGGCCGAGGCGGAGATTGTGCCGCATCTTGGCAAGGCCCAGCAGCGCCGCCGCGCGGGGATGGGAGACGAGGCCCTGGTAGGTCGCCGAGGCGAGATTGCCGAGGCTGAGGCCGGAATAATTGTGGCTCGGCCCGATGATCCCGTCGAAATTGATCTCCACCATCAGCGGCTCATGGCGAGGAAGGCGTCGCCGGCCGCGAGGCCGAGCATCTCCGCCGTCGCTCGTCCGAGCGCGGCGCTGCCGTCCTCGTCGACCCGTACCGGGGCGCAGCAGGCGGCGAAGCCGGAGAGGCGCCCCGCGGCCAGCATCATGCTCGGGCCGCCGGCCTCATCCTCGACCGTCCCGACCGTCAGTTCGCGCGATTCGCGGATGGTGCGGATTTGGTCGGTGGCGGCGATCATCGTCGGGCCGCCGTCGAAAATGTCGATGTAGCAATCGTAGTGGAAGCCCTCGCGCTCGAGCATCTTCATCGCGGCGCGCCCCGACGGGTGGGGGACGCCCATGATCGCCCGGGCGCTCTCCGGAAGCATCGCGGTGTAGATCGGGGTCTTGGGCATCAGGTCGGCGATGAACTGGGTGCCGTGGGCGGCGTTGAATTCGTCGGCTTCCTGGAAGTTCATGCCGAAGAAGCGCCCGGCGATCGAATCCCAGAAAGGCGAGCCGCCGCTTTCGTCGATCACCCCGCGAAGCTCGGCGATCACTCGTTTGGCGAAGCGCTCGCGGTGGAGCTTGATGAACAAATAGCGGCTGCGCGCCAGCAGCAGGCCGAGCCCGCCGGCCCGCTCTCCGGGATGGAGGAACAGCCCGCCCACCTCCGACGAGCCTTCGAGGTCGGTGGTCAGGTTGAGCATCTCGTTGCGGAAGGTCTTGCCGAGCTCGTGCGAGGTCTGGGTCAGGGTGCCGACGCGGTAGGAGTAGAAAGGGTGTTCCGTCCCGACCAGGCCGAACGCCTGGCAGGTGCCGCGGATCTGGCCGGTCGCGACGTTCTCGAGCACGAACAGGAAGAGGTCGTCGGAGGGCTCCCCAGCGTCCGAGGCGAACGCTTTCTCGGAGCGGATGATCTTGTCGACCAGCGCGCCGCGGTCGGGCGGGAGGTTGGTGAAGCCGCCGCCGGTCAGCTTGGCCATCTCGTAGATCGCCTGGAAATCGTCGCTCGCCGCCGGCCGGACCCTGAAGCTCACAGCGCCTCTCCCGAGGCGAGACGCATCATCGTCAAAGCCGACAGCGCCGCCCGCTCGGCGAGGCTCTCGACGATCAGATATTCGTCGTTCGAATGGATCGCGCCGCCTCTCACCCCCATCGTGTCGACGACCGGCACGCCGCAGGCGGCGATGTTGTTGCCGTCGCACACGCCGCCGGTATCCCGCCACCCGATCGCCTGGCCGAGATCGGCGCCGCAATCGCGCACCAGGGCGAACAGGCGCTCGGCTTTGGCGTCGAGCGGCCTCGGCGGCCGCCCGAAGCCGCCGTGCATCTTTATGCAGACGTCATGCTCGGCGGCGACCGCGGCGACCGTCGCCGACAGAGCGGATTGCGCCGCCGCTTGGTCCTCGAGCGTCGCGGGCCGCATGTTCACGCGCAAGACGGCATGATCGGGCACGACATTGTTGGGACCGCCGCCGTCGATCCGCGCGGGGTTCACGCTCAGGCCGGGCCGTCTCGCCGCCGCCAGCCGCAAGGCGAGGTCGGCGGCCGCGACGATGGCGTTGCGCCCGTCCTCGGGATTGCGGCCGGCATGGGCGCTTCGGCCGCGGACATGCAGCGAGAAGTTGCCGCTGCCCGGCCGGGCGCCGGCGAGCGTGCCGTCGGGAAGCGCGGACGGTTCATAGGTCAGCGCCGCCGCCTTGCCGCGCGCCGCCTCGGCGATGAGCGCCGCCGAGCCCGGCGATCCCACTTCCTCGTCCGAGTTGATCACCACATCGTAGCCGAGCCGCTCGCGCGCCGGCGACGCCTCGACCGCCTTCAGCGCGGCGAGCATGACGGCGAGCCCGCCTTTCATGTCGGCGACTCCCGGGCCACGCAACACCTTGGGCCCGAGCCATTCGAGCCGCCGGAACGGGTGGTCGGCGCCGTAGACCGTGTCCATATGGCCGGTGAGCAGGACCTGGACCGGGGCCTCGGGCCGGACGACGAGGTGGAGGTTTCGCCCGTGCGGCACGGGCCGCAACGCGCCGTCCGCTTCCATCGCCTCGACCGGCGCCGGGTCGGAAAGCCGAACCTCGCCGGGGAGCGCGGCGAAGGCGTCGGCGAGCAGCCCCGCCATCGCCGCCAGCCCGTCGAGGTTGCGCGAGCCGCTGTTGACCCGCGCCCATTGCTCGACCTGCGCCAGCATCGGCTCGCCCGCCGCTTGCTCCGCCGCCGCCGCTTCGTCTGTCGAGAGGCCCCGCATCGCCGAGGCTCTAGCCGGGGAACAGCCTCAAAGCCACTCCCGGAAAGCCTCCAGCACCTGCTCGTAGAGCCGCTTCTTGAACGGGACGATCATCGCCGGCAGATCGGCGGGCTCGGCCCAGCGCCAGGCGCGGAATTCCGGATCGGGGGTATCGATGTGGATGTCGGAGTCGCTGCCGAGGAAGCGGGCGAGGAACCAGGTCTGGCGCTGGCCGCGCCATTTCTCCTTCCAGATCTTGCCGATCAGGTCCTCGGGCAGGTCGTAGGTGAGCTCTTCCTTCGCCTGGGCGAGGATCTCGACCAGCGCCGGGTCGATCCCCGTTTCCTCGCCGAGCTCGCGAAGCGCGCCCGCTCGCGGGCTTTCGCCCGGGTCGAGGCCGCCCTGCGGCATCTGCCAGGCCTCGAGGCTGCTATCGAGCCGCTGCCCGACCCAGACCTTGCGCTCGGCGTTGATCAGCATCACGCCGACGGCGGGGCGGTAGGTGTATTCGGAGAGGTCGATCACGTTCCCGCTTCCTTCAGCATCAGCTTCAGAGCCTCGACGCACCCCCGCAGGTCCTGCTCGGACGAGGGGATCGCCTTCCTCAAATTGATGAAGCCGTGGATGTTGCCTTTCGCCTCGCGGAAGACGGTAGGCACCCCCGCCTCGGCGCAGGCGGCGGCGTAGGCGCGGCCCTGGTCGCGGATCGGATCGAGCGAGGCGGTGACGACGAGGGTCGGGGGCATGCCTTCCTGGGTCTTGAGCAGAGGCGAATAGCGCCAGTCGGCGGTCTCGGGGCGGTAGCAATCGTCGAACCAGCGCATCGCGTCCCGGGTGAGCAGATAGCCCTCGGCGAAATCTTCGAACGAGGGATAGCCCTTGGCCGGGTCGGCGGCCGGGTAGATCGGCCATTGGGCGAGGACCGGGACCGAAGCCGGCGCGTCGCGAAGCGCGAGGCTGACGACGATGGCGAGATTTCCGCCGGCGCTGTCGCCGCAGACGACGAGCCCGGTGACCTCTCGGCCGAGCGCCTCCGGGCTTCCGGCGGCCCAGCGCGCGGCGGCGATGCAATCTTCCGCGCCGGCCGGGAAGGGATGCTCGGGCGCGAGGCGATAGTCGACGGCGAGCACGGGCATGTCGAGCTGCCGCGCCATCTCGGCGCAGAACGGTTCGTGGGTCTCGATGTCGCCGAGCACGAAGCCGCCGCCGTGGAGGAAGAGGAAGAGCGGGCCGGGGCCCCGGCTCTCGCGCGCGTCGTAGAGGCGGAACGGGATGGAATTGCCGTCGGGCCCGGGGCAGGCGAGGTCGCGGACCAAGGCGAGCTCGCCGGCCGGCGCGTCGGCGACGTGGCGCGAGGCGACCATCAGCCGCCGCGCCTCCTCCGGCCCGACCTCGTGCCCCTTCGGACCCGGCAGGTTGTTCAGGTAATCGAGGAAGGCTCGGACGTCGGGACGAACGTAAGGCTCGGACAAGTGGGGCTCCGTTGCGTGATCTGGCACGTCTGCGGCTAGTCGATCAGGCAAGGCAGTTCCACTAATCCGTTCGGGCTGAGCTTGTCGAAGCCCTCTCCTTCTCCCTGTCCTCGCGATTGCGGGCGAGATGGCTTATCAGCTTCCAATCGCTCCGAATGAGGGCGAGCTTCTTCGCCCGGCTCCGCCCCTTGATCTGTCTCTCGGCGGATAGAGCTTCATAGCGGGAGGGAAATTCGTCGCACCAGACGAGCTTTATGGGCAAACGTGTCGAGGTGTAGCCGCCGAACTCTCCAGACACGTGCTGCGCAATTCTCACGTCGAGATCGTCCGTGTGACTCACGTAGAAGCTGCGGTCGGCGCAATGCAGCATGTAAGCCCAGAAACCCATCGTTTTACGGTGAGATCAGAAAGGGAGGGCTTCGACAAGCTCAGCCCGAACGGGGTGGGGTTCCCATCAGACGCTCGATGCCCCGCCACGCGGTTGTCCCCACAGGCGCACGGGGCTAGAGACGAAGGCGTTCAGCTCGAAGGAAAAGCCCGTTGGCGACGGCCACCCATCTCCTCACTCCCGAAGAAGCGGGCGCGCACCCGCCGGCGGAGGCGGTCGTCGTCCGGTTCGCCGGCGACAGCGGCGACGGCATGCAGCTGACCGGCGGGCAGTTCACCCTGTCGACCGCGCTGGCCGGGAACGACCTCGCCACCTTCCCCGATTTCCCCGCCGAGATCCGCGCGCCGCAGGGCACGACCTTCGGGGTCTCCGCCTTCCAGATCAATTTCGGCTCGACCGCGGTCGATACCGCCGGAGACTCGCCCGACGTGCTGGTGGCGATGAACCCGGCGGCGCTGAAGGTGAACGTCGACGACCTCAAGCCCGGCGGCCTGATCATCGCCGACGAGGGCGAGTTCGGCGCCCGCAACCTGGCCAAGGCGGGCTTCGAGGCCAACCCGCTCGACGACGGCTCGCTCGCCCGCTGGCAGGTCATCCGCCTCAACATCTCGCAGCTCACCCTCGACGCGGTGAAGCCGTTCGGCCTCGGCAACAAGGAGGCCTTGCGCTGCAAGAACATGTGGACGCTCGGCCTCGCGCTCTGGATGTTCGACCGCGACCGGGCGCCGCTCGTCGAGTGGCTCCGAACCAAGTTCGCCAAGGCGCCGGAGCTTGCCGAGGCCAATATCGCCGCGCTCAACGCCGGCCACGCCTACGGCGAGACGGCCGAGATCGGCGGCCAGCTCCACCAGACCCGTATCGAGGCGGCGCCGGCCGAGCCGGGCCTCTACCGCACCGTGACGGGGGCCGAGGCGATCTCGATCGGGCTGGTGGCGGGGGCGCAGCTCGCGGGCCTCAAGATGTTCTTCGGGGGCTATCCGATCACCCCGGCGAGCGCGATCCTCCACCATCTGTCGCGCCTCAAGGAATATGGCGTCACCACCTTCCAGGCGGAGGACGAGATCGCCGCGATCGGCTCGGCGATCGGGGCGAGCTACGCCGGCTCGCTCGGAGTCACCTCGTCCTCGGGCCCGGGCATCGCCTTGAAGACCGAGGCAATGGGGCTCGCGATCATGGCCGAGCTGCCCTTGGTCATCGTCAACTCGCAGCGCGGCGGGCCTTCGACCGGCCTTCCGACCAAGACGGAGCAGTCCGACCTCTACCAGGCGGTCTACGGCCGCAACGCCGATTCGCCGATGCCGGTGATCGCCGCCCGCTCGCCGGCCGACGCTTTCGACTGCGCGATCGAGGCGTGCCGGATCGCGGTCCAGTACATGACTCCCGTGATGCTCCTCACCGACGGCTATATCGCCAATGCCGCGGAGCCGTGGAGGGTGCCTGACATGGCCGGCTACGCGCCGTTCCCGGTGCGCTTTTACGAGGATGTCCCGGAGGAAGGGGAGGGGTTCAACCCCTATGCGCGCGACGGCAAGCTGGCGCGGATCTGGATCCGGCCCGGGACTCCCGGCCTCACCCACCGGGTCGGCGGGATCGAGAAGAATGAAGGCACCGGCCACATCGATTATTCCCCCGACAACCACCAGAAGATGACCGACACCCGCGCCGCCAAGG
This sequence comes from Sphingomonadales bacterium, assembly GCA_034668685.1. Classification (GTDB taxonomy): domain Bacteria; phylum Pseudomonadota; class Alphaproteobacteria; order Sphingomonadales; family Sphingomonadaceae; genus Allosphingosinicella. Next base: position 6,863 of record JAXDPA010000060.1, read on the forward strand.
TGCTTGGGATCGCGGACTCGCTGCCCGGGCAGGACGTGTGCCTCGGCCAGGCCGGGGGCAAGCTTGCCGTTGTCGGCTGGGGCTCGACCTACGGGCCGATCCACCAGGCGGTCGGGCGGGCTCGGGCCAGGGGTCTCGACGCCAGCCACATCCATCTCCGCCACATCTGGCCGCTGCCGAAGAATCTGGGCGACCTGCTCCGCTCCTACGAGCGGATCATCGTGCCCGAGATGAACAAGGGCCAATTGAAGACGCTGCTCCGAGACCAGTTCCTCGTCGACGCGCGTCCGGTGAACAAGGTCTCCGGCCAGCCCTTCAAGATCGCCGAGATCGAGGCGGCGATCGCGGCGGCGTTGAGATGAGCGCGCTCATAGTCATCACTAACCGTCACCCCAGCGAAGGCTGGGGTCCGTACGGACTCAACATGGATGCCAGCCTTCGCTGGCATGACGCTGATCCTTCTTCCGAGTACCAGCCATGAACGATCTCACCCCGCTTACCGCCAAGGATTTCGCCACCGACCAGGAGGTGCGCTGGTGCCCGGGCTGCGGCGATTATGCGGTACTGAAGGCCGTGCAGCGGACGATGCCGGAGCTCGGTGTCAGGCCGGAGAACGTGGTGTTCGTCTCCGGCATCGGCTGCTCGAGCCGCTTTCCCTATTACATGGAGACCTACGGCTTCCACACCATCCACGGCCGCGCGCCGAGCTTCGCGACCGGGATCAAGCTCGCCAACCCCGAGCTCGACGTCTGGATCATCACCGGCGACGGCGACGCCCTGTCGATCGGCGGCAACCACACGATGCACGTGCTCCGCCGCAACCTCGATTGCCAGATCCTGCTCTTCAACAACGAGATATACGGCCTCACCAAGGGCCAGTACTCGCCGACCAGCCGGGCCGGAACGCGCTCGCCCTCGACCCCGTTCGGATCGGTCGACCGGCCGGTCAGCCCCTGCGCCTTCGCTCTGGGTTCGGGGGCTCGGTTCATCGCCCGCGGGATCGACGTCCACAAGAATCTGCCCGAGGTTCTGAAGGCGGCGCACGCCCACAAGGGCGCCTCGTTCGTCGAGATCTACCAGAATTGCATCGTCTACAATGACGACGTCTTCGCGCCGTTCACCGCCAAGGAGAATGCCGGCAACCAGCTGTGGCTGAAGGCGGGCGAGCCGATGCTGTTCGCCGGCGGCGCCAGGGGTATCGCCCTCGACCGCGAGGCGCTGGCGCTCAAGGCGGTCGACGTGGCCGATGGCGACTGGCAGTCGGCCGGGGTGCTCGTCCACGATCCGAGGAACCGCTCGGTCGCCCACATGCTGGTCGAAATGCCGTTCGGCGCCTTCCCGACCGCCTTGGGCGTCCTCTACGAGGATCCCGCCCCGACCTTCGAAAGCGCGGTAGTGCGCCAGAACGCCGAGGCCAGCGCCGGCAAGCAGGCCGACCTCCAGGCCCTGGTCTCCAAGGGCCAGAGCTGGATGGTGACCAAGGAACCGCACGCCATATGATCCTCCCGCTCCTGCTCGCGAGCGCCGCAGCGCGGCCCCAGGCCTGCGTGGAGTTTTCGCGGTTGATGCAGGATTCCAGCCGCCTCATGTCGGCGATCAGGCTCGGCCCGCCGCTTGGGCCGCCCAGCGCGGAGGTTGCCCGGATCGAGGCGCTCCACAAGCAGCTTTCGGATGCCATCCGAGCCGAGCCGCCGGACCTCGTCCGAATCGCTTCGCTGCTTCGGCAGAACCGGAGTCTTTCGGATGCTCTGATGCGGCGCATCTCGGCCGCCGATATGGAGTGCAAGATAGCCAATCTGGAGGCTGCTTCGCCCGAGGAGCAAAAGCGATTCCTGAAGCTGCTTGACCCGCTGCCGCCGCCCGGGCCGCGCCCTGTCCTCATTGCCCCGCCCGCGCCTCCCGCGCCTCCCGCGCCGCCCCCGCCGCATTGAGGCCGGGATCGGCTCCCCTCCCTGCGCAATGCCTGTCCGCTTGCGCGCCGCCCCACTTCGCGCCACTCACCGCGCCATGAACCACGCGCCGCGCGGCCGTCATCTCGTTTCCGCCGACCGCGGTTTCGCGACCGGAGGCGGGCTGCTGGCGCGGTGGCTCGGCGGGCGGTTCGAGCGGGTGCTGGACCGGATCGACTCGGGGCTGGATCGCGGGGCGATCGAGGTTGCCTTGCCGGACGGGCGTACCCGCAGGCTGGGCGGCCGGGCGCCTGGGCCGGTGCCGGTCGTCCGGCTGCACAGCTGGCGCTCGCTGGCGCGGCTGGCGGCGTCAGGCTCGGTCGGCTGGTACAAAGCGTGGGAGCGGGGCGAATGGTCGTCGCCCGATCCGGTGCCCCTGTTCGAATTGTTCATGCTGAACGGCGAGAGCCTCGGGAACACCGCTCGGGCCAAGGGGCTGTTTCGGCGGGTCAACCGGCTCGCCCACCGCTTCCGCGCCAACGACAGGAAGCGCGCGCGGGAGAACATCGCCCACCATTACGACCTCGGCAACGATTTCTACCGTCCCTGGCTCGATGCCTCGATGACCTATTCGAGCGCCGTATTCGCCGAGCCGATCGACGCCGGCGAGACGCTCGAGAGCGCCCAGGAGCGCAAGCTCCGGCTGCTGCTCGACCGGCTCGACCTCGAGCCCGGCGACCGGCTGCTCGACATCGGCTGCGGCTGGGGCTCGCTCGCCGAGATGGCGGCTCGGGATTACGGGGCGAACATCGTCGGACTTACGCTATCCGAGGAGCAGAAGGCGTTCGCCGAGGCGCGGATGGCGAAGGCGGGGCTTTCGGACCGGGTCGAGATCCGCCTGCAGGATTATCGGGACATCGCCGGGACCTTCGACGCGGTCGCCTCGGTCGAGATGGTCGAGGCGGTCGGGCAGGATTATTGGCCGGCCTATCTCGGAGCGATCGCCCGGGCGCTGAAGCCGGGCGGGCGAGCGGCGCTCCAGCTCATCTCGATCCGCGAGCCTCTGTTCGACGCCTATGCGGCCAGCGCCGACTTCATCCAGACCTATATCTTCCCAGGCGGAATGCTGGTCAGCGAGGCGCGGTTCGCGGCGTTGGCCGCTCGAACGGGGCTCGATTGGCGCGACCGCGAGGGCTTCGGCCTCCATTATGCCGAGACCCTGAAGCGTTGGCGCGACCGCTACGAGGCGGCGGTGAGCGAAGGACGGCTGCCCGCCGGCTTCGACGCGCCGTTCCACCGCCTGTGGCGTTACTATCTGATGTATTGCGAGGGCGGCTTTCGCGGGCGCGGGATCGACGTCGCCCAGGCGACCCTGGTCAAGGACGGCGCCTGAGCTCCGGCGCCAGCGTCCGAAGGCGATCCCAGGCCGAGCCGCCGCCTCCGCCGCCTGGCTTCGCCGCCGGCTCGAGCTTGCCGTCGACCAGCTTCAGCACGATCTCGGCGCGCTCGACCAGGATCGGCCGGTGCGAGACGACGATTCGGGTGATCGGCAGCTGCGAGATGGTCTCGGCGATCGCCCGCTCATTGTCCTCGTCGAGATTGGCGGTGCCCTCGTCGAGGAAGAGGGCGTCCGGGTCGCGGTAGAGCGCGCGCGCCAGCATCACCCGCTGCCTTTGGCCCGAGGAGAGCGCCGCGCCCATGTCGCCGATCAGGCTCTGATAGGCCATCGGCATGTCCATGATCGTGTCGTGGATCCGCGCCAGCCGCGCCGCCGTCTCGATCCGCGCGTCGTCGGGCCTCGGATCGAAGAAGCTGATATTGTCGGCGAGGGTGCCGGTCAGCAGCTGGTCGTCCTGGAGCACGGCGGCGATGCGCGAGCGCCATTCCGAGGTGGTCGCCGCGGTCAGCGGCTTGCCGTCGACCAGCATCTTGCCCGAGGTCGGCTGGAGCAGGCCGAGCATGATCCGCATCAGCGTCGTCTTGCCGGTGCCGGAAGCGCCGATGATCGCAACGTAGCTTCCGGCCGGGATCTCGAAATCCATCTCCTTGAGCACCGGCGCGTCGTTCGGCCCGTAGGCGAAGCTCAGCCGCTCGGCCCGCAAGGCCGGCGCCGGCTGCACCTCGGTCCGCGGCGGCGCCGGGACGAGGTTCTCGCGCGGCTCGGCGACGATGTCGGAGAGGCGCTCCAGATGCACCGAGATCAGCCGCCAGCGCTCGGCATGATCGATCAGCGCCGTCGCGCTCGACATGAACGAGGAGCGGTAGGCGATGAAGGCGAGCATCAGGCCGATCGTCATCTTGTCGGCCATGACCAGGCTCGCCGCCATCCAGACGACGAGGAGGAACTGGCCCGACAGGAGCAAGCCCTCCACCAGCCGGGTCAGGATCTTGTAGATGCGCGTGCGGTAGCCGGCGGAGACGACGTCGGCATATTTGTTGCGCCAGCCATTCTCGCGCATCGCCTCGTGGACGTGAAGCTTGATCGCCCGCATCGCCCGGATGCTCTCGATCAGGTAGGTCTCCTCATAGGCGCGGGCGACCAATTCCTCCTCGGTCCGGCGGCGGAGCGGCGGGTAGATGGCGAGGCGGAACAGGATGTAGAGGAAGGTCGCTCCGGCGACGACCAGCATCAGAGGCACGCTGATCAAAGCCATCACTGCGAGGGTCATGATCGCCAGCACGGCGTCGACCATCGCGCTGACCACGCCCTCGGCGAGGATCGTCTGGATCGGCTGGGTCGAGCCCATGCGGCTGATCAAATCGCCGACATGGCGGCTCTCGAAATAGCTCATCGGCAGCCGCATCAAATGGCGGAAGACGTTGCCGGCGAGCTGGAAGGAGATGGACTGGCCGAGCGTCAGCACCACCCAGGAGCGCAGCGCCTGGATAATGTGGCTCAAGGCGTAGACCAGCCCGAAGCCGAGCACGAGCAGGGCGAGCAGATTCGAATCGCTCTGGCCGATCGCCTCGTCGACGGTGAGCTCCATGAAGAAGGGAAGGGCGAGAGCGGTGAATTCGAGCAGCAGCGACAGCGCCACCACCTGGACGAAGGCCGAGCGGTAATTGACCAGCTTCGACCAGAGATCGCGCATCCGCGTCTTGATCCGCGCGTCGACCGGCTTGAACTCGGCCGACGGGGTCAGCTCGAGCGCGACTCCGGTGAAATGGCGGCTGAGCTCCTCCGGCCCGACCACCCGGCGGCCGCTCGCCGGATCGAGCAGGGTCGCCTTGCCGCCCGAATATTTCTCCAGCACCACGAAGTGGTTGAGGTCCCAGTGCAGGATCGCCGGGGTCTGCAGCTGGCCGAGCTCGTCGAGCTCGAGGCGGAGCGCTCGGGGCGCCAGCTCCAGCTCCGAAGCGACGTTGATCAGGGAGGCGAGGGTCGCCCCCTTCATCGAGGTCGGGAATCGGCGCCTGAGGCCGCCGACATTGACCCGGTGGCCGTAATGGGCGGCGACCATGGCGATGCAGGCGAGGCCGCATTCCGCCGCCTCGGACTGAAGCATCGGCCGGGTCCGATTGAGCCAGGGCCAGTCGATCGCGCTCATTGCTTCAGCGCCTTCAGAACGGGGTCGAGGAACACCTCCCAGAGGCGGCGGCGCTCGAGCAGCAGGTTGGCGGAGAGGGTCATTCCCGGCCGGAGCGGATGCTCGGCGGCGGGGCCCTTGAGCCCGCCGGCGTCGATCGCCACGCGGACCCGGAAGACGGGCTCGGTGATCCCGAGATTCTGGTCGAGCGAAGCGGGGTCGGTCGGAACGTCGGACACCCAGGTCACCCGGCCCTTGCCGGCACCGTATTTCTGGTAGGGGAAGGCGTCGAACATCAGCCGCACTTCCTGGCCCGGCTTGACGAAGCCGATCGCGCGCGAGGGCGCGTAGAGCTGGACCTCGATGACGTGGGTGTCGGGAACGACGCTGACCAAAGCGCTGTCCGGCTCGGCATGCTGGCCGGGGCGGGCGCCGACGTCGCCGATCACGCCGGCAACCGGCGCGGTGAGGGTCAGCCGGTCCTGGCGGAGCAATTGGGCGCGCTGCTCGGCGAGCGCGGCGCGCTGGCCGGCGACCTCGGATTGCGACTGCTGGGCGGAGAGGCGGCGCGACGCGATCTGGGCGTCGAGGCCGCGAAGGCTCTCGCGCTGGGTGGCGAGCCGCTCGTTCAATTTCTCGAGGTCGAGCTGAAGCGAGAGCAGGCCCGCCCGGCTCGATTCGACCTGGCGCTGGGTGCCGGCGCCTTCCTTGGCCAGCCGCACCGCGCGCGCGGTGTCGGACTGGGCGAGCCTGATCTGGCCGGCGATGAAGCCGCGCTGGCGGTCCATCGACGCGACCGAATCGGCGAGCGCGGCCTTCTGCTGCTCAAGCGCGTTGGTATCGCAGCTGCCGAGGCTCGAGGCGAGGCCCTGCTGGCGAGCCAGCTCCTGGTCCTGCCGCTCGATCTCGGCGAGCCGACCGGCGACTCCTTCGCCGCCCTGGTCGCGGCCCTGGGTCAGCGAGATGATGACGAGCGGCGCGCCGCGGGCGACGCGCTGGCCTTCCGTGACCTGCACCTCCTGCACTTCGGCGGCGGCGGGCGGATGGACCCGGGCGATGCCGCCGCCATTGGCGACCACGCCCTTGACGCTGACCCGGGTCGCATATTGGCCGAGGACGAGCAGGGCGACCAACGCCGCGCCGACCGCCGCCAGCACGAACGTGTAGAGGCGCGAACCGGGCGGAGTCGCGGCGACGACGGTGCCGGTCAGCCGGTCCCGTCCCGCCTCGATCACTTCCTGACGAAAGAGCTTTGTCGCCATCCGGCCCTATGAAATCCCTGAGCGCGTCGAGGAGACCGCCCTAAACGCCAATCCTCAAAGTGGGGTTAAGGCCGCGCTCATGATGGGCAGTTCGTTAACCGCGCCGCGCTAGGTGAGGCGCCATGGTGCGATACTCGAAGCCCGCGACCCTCGCCGCCGCGCTGAGCCTTTGCGGCTGCGCGGCCGCGCCCGTGCCCGAGCTCGCAGTCGCCCCCACCGTCCTCTCACAGGACTGGCGCGCGCCCGCTTCGGCCGGAGAGCCGCTCGCCGGCTCCTGGACCGCCTTCCATTCCGCCGAGCTCGACCGCCTGATCGCTCGCGCGCGGGCCGCGAACACCGACCTCGCCATCGCCCGCGCGCGAATCATCCAGGCGCGCGGCCAGCTCGGCGTCGCCCGCTCGGCGACGCTTCCGAGCTTCGGCCTGTCCAGCGCTCCGGCCTGGTCGCGGACCAGCGGCAGCGGCAAGCCGGTGTTCAGCCACAGCGCCGGCGCCGGGCTCGACATCGCCTGGGACCTCGACCTGTTCGGCGCCAACCGCGCCGGCAAGCGCGCCGCCCGCGCCCGCCTCGCCGCCGCCGCCTTCCAGGCCGATGCGGTCGCTTTGGCGGTCGAGAGCGAGGTCGCGCGCGCCTATGTCCAATATGCCGCGCTCACCGAGCGGCTCGCCGTGCTCGACCGGGCGCTCGCCAACGCCCGCGAGCTGGAGCGGATCATTCTCATCCGGGTCCGGGAGGGCGCCGCCACCCGGGTCGATTCCGGCCTCCAGACGATCGAGGTGCGTCGCTTCGAGACCGACCGCTCGCAAATGGCCGAGGCGCGCATCCACGCCCGCAACGCGCTCGCAGTCCTGGTCGGCGAGGAGGCGCCGCGATTCGACGTGGCCGACGACGATCTCTCGCACTTCGCCTTGCCTTCTTTCGAGCCGGTGCAGCCCGGCGATCTTCTGGTCCGCCGTCCGGACGTCCGCGCGGCCGAGGCCGGGATCCGCGCCGCCAAGGGCGACGTCGACCGCGCCCGCGCCGCCTTCCTGCCCTCGATCCGACTCTCCGCAAGCGGCCTCGGCTCGAGTGCGCTGAGCGGCGGCCCGCTTTCGGTCGTGCTCTCGGCCGGCGCCAGCCTGCTCGCTCCGATCTTCAACGGCGGCCGCCTCCGCGGCGACCTGATGACCGCTTCCGGCTTCCAGATCGAGGCGGTCGAGACCTATCGGGCCTCGCTGCTCGCCGCGCTACGGGAAAGCGAGGACGCTCTGACCGCGATCGACGAATCGGGCCAGCGGGTCACCCTGCTCGCCGGCTCGATCGAGGAGGCTCGGCACACCGCGCGCCTCGCCCGCGCCCAATATGTCGAGGGCGCCGCCGACCTCCAGACCGTGCTCGACGCCGAGCGCGGCCTGCTCGACCTCGAGGACGCCCAGGCCGTCGCCCGCCAGGACCGACTCGACGCCGCGATCGACCTTTACAAAGCCATGGGCGGAGCGCCGCGGGCTTAGTTCGTCATTGCGAGCGCAGCGAAGCAATCTAGACGGCGTACGTCACAGGCGCCGAGCTGGATTGCTTCGTCGCTCCGCTCCTCGCAATGACGGTCCTTACCCCCGCGCTTCCCGAGTCAGCACGTCGAGCACGGCCATCCGCACCGCGACGCCCATCTCGACCTGCTCGGTGACCGCCGAGCGCTCGGGATCGTCGGCGAGCGCGCCTTCGATCTCGACGCCTCGGTTCATCGGTCCGGGATGCATGACCAGCGCGTCCGGCGCCGTCCGGTCGAGCCGCTCGCGCGTGAGGCCGTAGCGGGCGTGGAAATCCTCGAGCGAGCCGGCGACGCCGGCCTCCAGCCGCTCGCGCTGGATCCTCAGCATCATCACCACGTCGCAGCCGGCGATGCCCTCGTCCAGCGAAGTGAAGGCGGGGATGCCGGGCCTGTCGTCGGGCAGCAGGGCGCGCGGCCCTACCACCCGCACCTCCGCCCCCAGCTTGGGCAGCAGCCTGAGGTTGGAGCCCGCCACCCGGCTGTGCCGCACGTCGCCGCAGATCGCCACCTTGAGCCCCTCGATCCGCCCGAGCCGCCGCCGCATGGTGAGCGCGTCGAGCAATGCCTGGGTCGGGTGCTCGCCGGTGCCGTCGCCGGCATTGACCACCGGGCAGTCGACCACCGCCGCGACCTGGTGCGGCGCCCCGGTCTCGCCGTGACGGATCACCATCACGTCGGGCCGCATCGCGTTGAGGGTCAGCGCCGTGTCGATCAGCGTCTCGCCCTTGTGGACGCTGGAGCCGGCGGTGTGGAAGTTCGACACCTGCGCGCCGAGCCTCTTCCCCGCGACCTCGAACGAGAAGAGGGTGCGGGTCGAATTCTCGAAGAAGACGTTGAACTGGGTGAGGCCGGCGAGCCGCTGGTCCGCCTTGCGGCGCCCGCGGTTGAACTCCACCCATTTCTCCGCCTCGTCGAGCAGCAACCATATGTCCGCGCGGCTCAGTTCGTCGATGCCGAGCAGGTGGCGGTGGCGAAAGGCGGCGGGCACGGCCCGTCTCTAGGGCGCGCGGCGGGCCGCCTCAAGCCGTCCGGCTTGACGCGCGCCGGGGGACATGATGGTTCGCAAGGAATGTCCGAAGGCTTCGCACTGGACTCCGGGATCGAGCCCGAAAAGCTGGCGGCGGAATACACCGCCAGGGGTCGCATCCGAATCGAGCCCTTCCTTTCGGCCGAGAGCGCCGCGCGGCTGCGCGATCATCTGCGCGGGCGTGCCGACTGGCGCCTTTCGCTCAAGGGACCGGGCGAGAAGGTCGTCGAGTTCGACGAAGCCGCCCGCACGGAGATGAGCCCGGAGCATGCGCGGGGGCTGGAAAAGCTGGCGGCGCCCGACCGCCCCGGCTTCCGCTTCCTCTACGAGCGAGTCTGGGCGTCGTCGGCCGAGGCGAGCGGGCAAGAGACCTCCCCGCTCGCCGCCTTCGCCGAATTCCTGCGCGGCGAGCCGGTGCTCGACCTTCTCGGCCGGATCACCGGCGCCGCCGACATCGTCCATGCCGACGTGCAGGCGACGCGCTACGCCGCGGGCCATTTCCTCAGCATCCACGACGATATTGACGAGACCCACGATCGCCGGGTCGCCTATGTTCTCGGCCTCACCGAAGGGTGGCGCACCGAATGGGGCGGGCTTCTGCTGTTCCACGATCGCCGCGGCGACGTCGTCGAGGGGTGGCGGCCCCGCTTCAACGCGATGACCTTGTTCGCGGTGCCGCAGCTGCACAGCGTCGAAGCGGTCATCCCGCACGCGCCGAAGCGACGCTACGCGGTGAGCGGGTGGCTGACCGCTTCCCGCCCGGCAGACGCCGGCTAGGCCATGGTCAGGGCGTCGATCGCGCCCTGGAGGATGTAGGCGGCGGCCATCTTGTCGACGAGGTCGGCGCGGCGGGCGCGGCTGGCGTCGGCGTCGAGCAGGGTGCGGGTCACCGCCTGGGTCGACCAGCGTTCGTCCCACAGCAGGATCGGCAGGCCGAGCGGGGCGAGGTTGCGGGCGAAGGCTCGGACCGACTGGGTGCGGGGGCTGTCGCTGCCGTCCAGGCTGAGCGGCAGGCCGATCACGGCGCCTGTTGCCTGCTGCGCGGTCGCAAGGGTCCGCAGCTTCGCGAGGTCAGCCGTGAACTTGCCGCGCCGGATCAGCTCCGCCGGAGTCGCGATCGTCCACCCCGAATCGCACAGCGCGACGCCGATCGTCCGGGTGCCGACGTCGAGCCCGAGGAGCCGGCCGCCTTCGGGCAGAGCATCGCGGAATTCGGAGACAGAAGCGGTGATCATGATCCCGTCACCCCAGCGAAGGCTGGGGTCCATGCCGATTCCACGGCGACGCTGGGTCGGCAGCATGGATGCCAGCCTTCGCTGGCATGACGGGCACGAGCGGACGTCACTTCGCTCTCTCCCAGCCCGCCAGCCGAGCCTCGGCGTCGGCGCGGACGTTGGGCCAGAACAGGGCGTAATCGTAGACGTGGTAATTGTTGCCGGGCAGCACATAGGGGCCGAGCGCCGGCGGAGCGTCGCCGATGAGGAGGAAGCCGCGCACGTCGCAGCGCGCCGGGACGCCCGGCCTCGTCAGCGTTCCGGCGGTGAGGTCGGCATTGGGGACCAGGGTGCCGAGATTGGCGTTCGCGGGCGCGTCGGCGTCCCGGGTGCCGGTCAGCGGGTTGACGCACAGCATCGGCGAGCCCCGGCGCGGCGCTCCGGTCAGGCCGGTCGAGGCGTCGAAGACGTCGGTGATCATCTTGGGGTCGGCCGGCTCGGCGAAGCTCTGCCAGGAGAGGATGCAGCGCGGCTGCCCCGGCGCCTTGCAGGCGGGAAGGCCCAGCCGGGGCAGGTCGGCCGTCACCGAGATCGGCCAGCCGACCGCGTAGACCGCGACGATCCGCCTGGCCAGCGCAGTCCCGGCCACCCGCTCGGCGAGCAGGCGGACGAGGTGAAGGCTGCCCTGGCTGTGCGCGGCGAGGACGATCGGCCGGTCCGGCGGCACATGGGCCAGGAAATAGTCGAACGCCGCCCTCACGTCGCGGTAGGCGAAGTCCAGCGCCTTTTGCGCGTCCGACTTGCTCGTCAGGAAGGCGCCGAAGGTCGCCTGCCGGTATTTGGGCGCCCAGACCTCGCCGACCGAATTGAACGCGCTCGCCTGGCTCTGGACGAACAGCCGCGCCCGCCACTGCGATTCCCTGTCGTCGAGCGGGGCGTTCCAATGGGCCTTCTCGAGGTAGGAGGTCGGGTGGAGGAAGAAGACCGCCGCCCGGACTCCGGCCGGCCGGGACACGCCCGGCGGGGTCCAAAGCGAGGCGTTGCCGCCGATGTCGGGCCGGGCGATCCAGCCGGACTTGCCGGCATAATCCGGCGCTCCCGGTCCCGCCGGCACCTCGAACCGCGCCGTCGGCACCATCGCCAGCTTCATCAGCTGGCGCTCGAACAGCCGGTAGCCAATCGCGCCGAGCATCACGAGGAGGGTGAGGCCCGCGACGATCCACAGGAAACGGCGAGCGAGCATCCAATCCTCCGTTCGTGCATCGCGCCTGCACAAGCCGATGCCAAACAACGATGCAAGCGCCGCGATTGCGCGGCGCCATGCCGCAAGGCAGTGTGTCCCGGCGAGGGGGAAGAGCATGAGCGAAGATCATGAGCCGATCGACCATCCGGCATGGCCGCTGCGGCCTTTCCTGCTCGCGACGCTCGGCGCCTTGTTCGGAATCGCCTTCTACGGCCTGATCCGGGGCGGTCCCGAAAGCTTCCGATACACCCACAGCGCGGCGCGCTGGGGCGCCGCGGCTTTCGTGATGAGCTCGGGAATCGTCTTCGCTTTTTCTCTGGAACGGCTGCGCTGGGCCTGGTCCGCGGCTTTCGCGGCGGTGGCCGGCGCCGTCGTCGGGCTCGTCACCTGGAACAACGGGGGCGACAATTGGGGCGGGGGCGAAGGCTGGCAATTCTTCTCGTCGTTGCTCGCCGTGGCGATCGGCGTGCCCCTGTTCCAGACTCTCCGCGATTCGGGCCGGCGGCGTCTGCCCTACGTGCAGGTTCACGCTTATTGCTGGACCAACCTCGTGCTCGGCGCGGCGGCACTAGCCTTCGTCGGGGCGGTCTTCCTCCTGTCCTGGCTGGTGGCCGCCCTGTTCCAGCTGATCGGCCTCCATTTCCTCGAGAAGCTGCTGATGAAGGAATGGTTCGGCTGGGTTCTCGCGGGTTGCTCGCTGGGCGGCGCGATCGGCCTGCTGCGCGACCGCGACCGGGTGCTCGGGATTCTCCAGAAAGTGGTGACGGCCGTGCTCTCGGTCCTCGCCCTTCCGCTCGCCGCGGGCCTCATTTCCTTCGTGGCCGCGCTCGCCTTCACGGGTCTCGCGCCGCTCTGGGGCCAGACCAAGGCGACCACGCCCATCGTGCTTGCGGCCGCTTTCGCCGCCTTCGTTCTCGCCAACGCCGTCATCGGCACGGGTGCCGAGGACGAGAGAAGGGGGCGGATCCTGCGCTGGGCGGCCGCCGGTCTCGGTGCGGTCATGCTCCCGCTCGCTCTGGTCGGGGCGGTGTCGACCGGCAAGCGCATCGGCCAGTACGGCTTCACGCCCGAGCGGCTGTGGGCGATGGTGTTCGTCGCCATCGCGCTCGCCGCGGGGCTCGCCTACGTCGCCGCACTGATCCTTCGCCGGCGCGGCTGGGACGAGGCGGTGCGGCGCACCAACGTCGCGCTGGCGATCTCGGTCTGCGGCCTTGCGCTGTTCCTCGCTCTGCCGATCCTCAGCTTCGGCGCCATCTCGACGAGCAGCCAGGTCCATCGCCTGGAGGCCGGACGGGTCACGCCCGACAAGTTCGACTGGGTCGCGCTCCGCTTCGACTTCGGGCCGGCGGGCCGCCGGGCGTTGGATCGTCTCGCCCGAACCCATCCCGATCCGCGCGTCCGCGCCCTGGCGGCCAGGGCGATGAACGCGAAGGAGGCCTGGGACGCGCGCCGCGATCTGGAGCAGGCCGCCGAGGCGCAGGCGCCGCGCAACATCCGCCTCGCCGCCGGCTCGGCGCCGGCCTCGGCCGATTTGTCCGACGCGCTGTTCGCGCCGGAGGCGGGGGAGCGCCACTCGGGGGCATGCCTCGGCCGGAAGGAATGTATCCTCGTCTGGCGTGCCGGCGCGGACCAGGCCGTGGTCTTCGCCGACGATTGCACCGAGGCCCAATGGCGCGGCCGGAACTGGTGCGGCCTCAACGTCACGCTGCTTGAGCGCAAGGACGGCGGGTGGAAGCCGACCGAGCTGGCCCGCTCGGCGGCCAACGACCCGGGCGCCGACCGCGCCGCCGCCCTCGCCGGCCAGGTCGAAGTCCGGGAGGTCCGCGCCAGGCGTCTGTTCCTCGGGGGCCGCGAATCGAGCGAGCTGATCGACTAGCCCGGTTGATGCAGCGCAGCACGGATGCTAGCGCCGCCCCCGGGCCGTTCACGGCCCGACAAGCAGGAATCCCATGTCCGTCGACGCCGCCACCGTGCGCCACATCGCCCGCCTCGCCCGAATCGCCGTCACCGACGCGGAGGTGGCGGCCCTGGCGCCGGAGCTGAACAACATCCTCGGCTGGGTCGAGCAGCTCCAGGAGGTCGACGTGGCGGGCGTCGAGCCGATGACGGCGGTGATACCCAACTCGCTCCGCCTGCGCGACGACGCCGTCACCGACGGCGGGATCCGCGACAAGGTCCTCGCCAACGCCCCCCATGCCGAGCACGGCTTCTTCGCGGTGCCCAAGGTGATCGAGTGATGCGCTACGCTGAACACAGCACCGTTCGGGCTGAGCCTGTCGAAGCCCTCCCGTTATCCTGCGGTAGGACTGAAGGAGCGGGCTTCGACAAGCACAGCCCGAACGGGTGGTGGAACCTGTGACCCAGCTCACCGATCTCGGCGTCGCCGCGATCCGCGACGGGGTCCGCGACGGCGCCTTCTCCGCGCGCGAGGTCGCCGAGGCCTTCAACGCGGCGGTCGAGAAGGGCAGGGCGCTCAACGCCTACACGGTCGAGACTCCCGAGCGCGCGCTCGCCGCCGCGGACGACGCCGATCGGGCGCGCACCGCCGGTGAATTGAAGCCGCTCTCCGGAGTGCCGCTGGGGATCAAGGACCTGTTCGCCACCGAAGGGGTCGCGACCACCGCCGGCAGCCGGATCCTCGAAGGCTTCACGCCGCCTTACGAATCCACCGTCTCCGGCAACCTGCTGCGCGCCGGCGCCGGGATGCTCGGCAAATTGAACATGGACGAGTTCGCGATGGGCTCGTCGAACGAGACCAGCGCCTGGGGGCCGGTCCTCTCGCCCTGGCGGCGCGGCGACGGCGGCAACGCGCCGCTCACCCCGGGCGGAAGCTCGGGCGGCTCGGCGGCGGCGGTGGCGGCCCGGCTGGCGCCCGGCGCGACCGGCACCGACACCGGCGGCTCGATCCGCCAGCCCGCCGCCTTCGTCGGGATCGCCGGCATCAAGCCCACCTACGGCCGCTGCTCGCGCTGGGGCATGGTCGCCTTCGCCTCCAGCCTCGACCAGGCCGGGCCGATGGCGCGTTCGGTGCGCGACTGCGCGATCCTGCTCGAGGCGATGGCGGGCTTCGACCCCAAGGATTCGACCTCGCTGGACTTGCCGGTGCCGGCCTGGGAGGCGAATCTTTCCTCCGACGTCCGCGGCAGGCGCATCGGCATTCCCAGGGAATATCGGATCGACGGAGTCCCGGCCGAGATCGACGAGGTCTGGGAGAGTGGCATCGCGCTGATGCGCGACGCCGGCGCCGAGATCGTCGAGGTCTCGCTGCCGCACACCAAATACGCGCTTCCGACCTACTACATCATCGCTCCGGCCGAGGCCTCGTCCAACCTCGCCCGCTACGACGGCGTGCGCTACGGCCTTCGGGTCCAGCCCGAGCAGGGCGGCCTTTCCGACATGTACGAGGCGACCCGCGCTGCCGGCTTCGGAGCCGAGGTCAAGCGCCGGATCATGATCGGCACCTACGTCCTCTCCGCCGGCTTCTACGACGCCTATTTCAACCAGGCGCAGAAGGTGAGGGCACTGATCGCCCGCGACTTCGACCGCGTCTGGGAGAGCTGCGACCTGATCCTGACCCCGACGGCGCCTTCCGCCGCCTTCGCGCTCGGCGAGAAGTCGAACGACCCCATCGCCATGTATCTGAACGACGTCTTCGCCGTCCCCGCCAGCCTCGCCGGCCTGCCGGCCATGAGCGTTCCCGCCGGCCTCGACGCCGAAGGCCTCCCCCTCGGCCTCCAGCTCGTCGGCAAGGCCCTCGACGAGCAGTCCGTCCTCAACGCCGCCCTCGCCCTCGAGGAACGCGCCGCCTTCACGGCAAGGCCGGAGGCGTGGTGGTGAAGCGTCCGGCATCCGCAGACCTGGCGGTCGAAATTCCGCAGGTCTTGAGTGCCGCAATGGCTGCGGGCGTCTTTATTTGCATCGCTCAGAGGAGCGGCAATTATCTTCTTCACGAAGAGACCTGGAAATTGCACGACTTCCTGGTAGGTTTGGTTGTACTTGTGACAATAGGTGCATGGAACGCGAAAAACTTCATCGATGATTTCAAGGCTTTTGCACGGAGGGACGACGAGGGGTTCAGTCTTGGTCCGACAGTGGCCTTCAGCGCCGCGACATTCACGACCTTGGGAGCAGCGGGGACGCTTCTCTTTGATGGACTTAAGGCGATCTGTGCTCTTGTCCTATTCTTTGTTCTTTGCTCTATCTGGTGTGCAACCAGCTGGCGGCGCCGGAGCAAGAAAAATAAAGACGATCCCGAAATCCCAAGGCGTCGTATCCGAATGATCCTTTACGGAGAATGCGGTACAATCTTGGCACTGTCTGCCTACGCTGTTTCCTGGGTAGTGTTAGCTATAGCTGCGGCCTGCATTTCCGCTGTCTTCGTATATGACGTTCGAGATTATAACACCTTTTCTTCATCGATGTAGGACGAATAGACGTGAGCTATCGCATCCACGGCGCGACGGGAGAATGGGAGGTGGTGATCGGGCTCGAGGTGCACGCCCAGGTCACCTCGAAGGCCAAGCTGTTCTCCGGCGCCTCGACCGAGTTCGGGGCGGAGCCCAACACCCAGGTCAGCCTGGTCGACGCCGCCATGCCGGGCATGCTCCCGGTGCCCAACGAGGAATGCCTTCGCCAGGCGGTGCGGACCGGAATGGCGCTGGAGGCCCGGATCAACCCCTGGTCGCGTTTCGATCGCAAGAATTACTTCTACGCCGATTTGCCGCAGGGCTACCAGATCAGCCAGCTCTACCACCCGATCGTCGGCGAGGGCGAGATCGAGATCGTCCTGGACGAAAAGGACGAAGGGTCGGCGAAGAAGGTCGGAATCGAGCGGATCCACCTCGAGCAGGACGCCGGCAAGCTGATGCACGACCAGCATCCCTCGATGTCCTATGTCGACCTCAACCGCTCGGGCGTCGCTTTGATGGAGATCGTCTCCAAGCCGGACATGCGCAGCCCGGAGGAGGCCGGCGCCTATATCCGCAAACTGCGCGCGATCCTGCGCTACGTCGGCTCGTGCGACGGCAATATGGAGCAGGGCTCGATGCGCGCCGACGTCAACGTCTCGGTCCGCAAGCCCGGCGGGCCCTTGGGCACCCGCACCGAGACCAAGAACGTCAATTCGGTCCGCTTCATCATGGCGGCGATCGAGCACGAGGCGAACCGCCAGGTCGACGTGCTGGAGGGCGGCGGAACGATCGTCCAGGAGACCCGGCTGTTCGATCCGGACAAGGTCGAGACGCGCAGCCTCCGCTCCAAGGAGGAAGCGCACGATTACCGCTATTTCCCGGATCCCGATTTGCTTCCGGTCGAGCTTTCGGACGATTTCCTTCGCGCCTGCCGCGAGAGCCTTCCCGAGCTCCCGGACGCCAAGCGCCGCCGCTACGAGGCCGCGCTCGGCCTGCCGCCCTACAATTCCGCCGTGCTCACCGCCGAGGTCGAGACGGCGCGCTGGTTCGAGGCCCTGCTGGAGAAGGTCGGCGACGAACATGCCGTCCGCGCCTCCAACTGGGTGATCTCCGACCTGTTCGGCGCCCTCAATCGCCTCGGCAAGCCGCTCGCCGAGAGCCCGGTCGGCCCCGCCCAGGCGGCCGAGCTGCTCCGCCTCACCGCCGACGGCACCCTCTCCGGCACCCTCGCCAAGCAGGTCTTCGAGATCATGCTCGAGACCGGCGCCGATCCGGCCAGGATCGTCGAGGAACGCGGCCTCCGCCAGACCAGCGACACCGGGGCGATCGACCAGGCCATCGCCGACGTGCTCGCCGCCAACCCCGACAAGGTCGCCGAGTTCAAGTCCGGCAAGGACAAATTGTTCGGCTTCTTCGTCGGCCAGGTGATGAAGGCGATGGCCGGCAAGGCCAACCCGCAGGTCGTCAACGCGCTTCTGAAAAAGGCGCTGGGCTGAGCTTCACGCTTGGTGAGCAGCCGAGCGCCTCAATCCCAGCCCTCCCGCCACCCGGGCGGGAACCACGCGCGGTAGGGCCGGGCTTCGTCGACGGCGCGGGCGAAGGAAGGGCGGGCGCGCAGGCGGCCGTAATAGGCCGAGAGCAGGGGCCGGTCGTCGAACGGCACCAGCATCGCCGCGTAGAACAAGGCCGGCGCCGCGGCGCAGTCGGCGAGGCTGAACTCCGGCCCGGCGGCCCAGCCGCCCGGGGCCTCCGCCAAATGCCTCTCCAGGATCGCCCAGGCCTTGGCGAGCTGCGCCTTCCTCTGCTCCACGCCGAATGCGTCGCGCGCGCCCTCGGGCCGGAAATGGTCGGCGACGATCCCCTGCAGCGGAGTCTCGACATAATTGTCGAAGAATCGGTCCCAGAGCCGCGCCTGGAGCGCCGCCGAGGGCTCGTCCGGCACCAGCGGCGGGCCGGGATGCGCCCGGTCGAGATATTCGACGATCAGGCTCGCCTCCGGCATCGTTACCCCGGCCGCCTCGTCGCGAAGCACCGGGAACTTGCCGAGTGGCCACAAGGCCTCCAGCGCCGCCTTCTGCTCGGGATCGGAGAGGTCGACCTCGACCGGCTCGAACGGCACGCCCCGCTCGTAGAGCGCGATCAGCGCCTTCTGGCAGTAGGAGGAGAAGGGGTGGAAATAGAGCTTGAGGATCATGGGCCGGCTCTCCCCGAGCGCGGCCGCGCCGTCAACCGTTCGTCGTTTCCGGCCCGCGACATTCATCTTTGATTCAACTCGTCTATGGAAAAACACGATTCGTCGCAGCCAATCGCCGCGGCGAGTCGAGGAAGAAGAGATGTTGAGGCCCGTACCCGCTTTCGATCCCGCCCGCCGGGGGCTGCTCATGCTCTATCATGCGGGCGAGGTGAACCGGTGCCCCGGCTGCGGCCGCACCCATTGGCATGTCGGCCGCCTGTCGGCCGAATGCGCCTTCTGCGGGACGGCGCTGGCGCTGGCCGAGACCGGCATGACCGGCGTCGGCCTGTTCCGCCACCCCGAGCCCGCCTTCGACGAAGCCGCCTAATCGATCTTCAGCCGGACGAACGCCATCCCGGCCGGCCGGTCGCCGCCATAGGCTTTGGCGAGTCCGGCCGGCACCAGGCTGAGGCTCGCCGAGGCGCCGAGGCCGATCGCGGCATGCGGCGCCACCTCGAAATCGCGGACTCCGCCAAGGCTCAGCTTCCCAACCGCGAACACCGAGCCGGGCCGAAGCTCGTCGCTCTCCACCCGCTCGGCGCGGCCGAACAGGGTCCAGCGGCCCGGCCGCCAGGCCAGCTCCCCCAGCCAGGCGTCGAGCGACCGGCCGTGCGCGGCGCTGCGCCGGCCCCAGGCTAAGGTGGCGAAGATGCGGCCGCTCCCGGCCCGCCTGGTCAGCATCGCGCTCGCCGACCAGCGGGTGACGTCGATGCCCGGCTCCAGTTGCTCCGCGTCCTTCTGCCGCGCCCAGCTCGCCTGCAGCGACAGCTCGACAAGCGGGTTCCAGCTGACCCGCAAGGCGGTGGAATCGAGCGGTCCGGTTTCCACGTCCCAGCGATTCTGGTCCGGCTCCCGCCCGTTGAACCGCGACGCCTCCAGCTTCACCCGGCCCACCGCCAGGCCCGCGGTGACGACTCCGAAGCTGACATGGGTGGAATCGAGCCAGTGATGGCTGATCGGCGCCGCCGGATCGTCCATCGCGGACGGCCGGTGCATATAGGCGGGCGGCCCGAAGGCGGGGGCGCCCGGCAGGCCGGCATAGACGGACAGCGTCGCCTCCGTCCCGAGCCGAAGGTCGAAGCGCGCCGAGAGCTCGCCGAGCAGATCGTGCGGATGCTGGCGGTCGACCAGCAAGGTCCGCCCGTCCGCCGTCTCGCCGGCGGCGAGCAGCAGGGGATAGCCGCGCGCGCCCATCAGCGGATCGGGACTCAGCATCGCGCGCAATTCGATGCCCGCCTCTCCGCCGAGCGGCCGGGACGCCATCGCCATCGCCATTCCCGAGACGAAGGTCTTGCTCCCGCCGCGCGGCCCGCTCTGCCGGTCGTAGACCGCGTTCAGCCCGGCGTGGGCCATCAGCATCCATCCGCCGGCCTTCAGATGCGCGCCCCCCTTGGGAGTCAGGTAGGGCTGCCACGCCGTCCCGCTGTCGCTGTCCTGGCTGAGCCGCTCGGCCAGGGGATCCACGATCATTCCGCCCATGTCGTCGGCCGAGGGCTCCGCTGGCCCGGGTTCGGTGCGCGGCGGCGGGGGAGGGGGCGGCGGCATCGCCATTCCCGGCATGTCCTGCGCCGCGAGCAGCAAGGCGAGGAGGAGCGTCATCGCGGGGGCCTTATTCGGCCCGCGCCACCCTGTCACCGCTCGCGAGCGGTTCAGCCCCGGCGCACTCTCGGCATCAGCTTGCCGACGCGGGCGCGATACTCCTGATAGTCGCGGCCGAACAGGCGGACGAGGTCGCGCTCCTCGAACTCGATCGCGACCAGCATGTAGAGCGACATTCCGCCGGCCAGCAGCAAATGCCCCATCGTCATCGTCGGGATCGCCCAGAAGGCGATGAAGAAGCCCGAATAAAGCGGGTGCCGCACGAGCCGGTAGAAGAAGGGCTGGCGGAAGGCCGGCGGCGGCAAGCCGGCGCCTCGCGCATGGTTCCACACCTGCTGCAGGCCGAACAGCTCGAAATGATTGATCAGGAACGTGCTGAGCAGCACGATCAGCCAGCCGAGCGCGAACAATCCCCAGAGGAGCATCGCGGCGGTCCCGCCGACCGCCCACACGACCTGCGGCAGCGGCTGCCACAGCGCGTACATCGCGATCAGCGCCAGGCTGGCGAAGACGAGGTAGGTGCTGCGTTCGACCGGCTCCGGCACGATTCGGGTCCACGCTTCCTTGAAGCCCTTCCTCGCCATCACGCTGTGCTGCACGCCGAACAGCGCGACGAGCGCGCCGTCGATCGCCGCGGCGCCGGCTGCGCCGGTCGTGCCGGTCGGACGGTCGACCGTGTGCGGCAGCCAGGTGAGGTCGCCGACGAACCCGATCAGATAGAGGAACGTCCCGAAGAAGACGAAATAGGCCAGGATTCCGAACAGCAAATAGGCCGAGCGCGCCATCGCATCCCTCCCCCCTGGATGTGCGGGCAACGGCATAGCAGCCTTCAAACGGGCTGGCGAGCGGACGGATGGATGGAGAGGCGGCGCGCGCCCAGCCGCTAAGCCTCAAGCTCCGGCAGGCCGTCCAGCGCCTCATAGGTGCTCGCCAGGTCCGCCCCCGCCAAAACGTCGAGCAGCGCCTCGAAGCCGTCGATGACGAAATAGCCGCGCTGGAAGGCGTCGGAGCGGTAGGGCGTGCGCAGCACCGCATCGAGGTCGAACGGCCGCCGCCACGGCGCCGGGTCGTCGAGCGCGAAGCCCGCCTCGCCGAAGCTCGAGGCGAGCCCCGCGCCGTAGATCTTGAGCGCCCCGTCCTCGCGGGCGAGGCCGAACTCGATCGTGTACCAGTAGAGCCGCGACAGCCGGTGGAGGTTGCCCGAGGCCAGCGCGGCGAGCCCCTGGTGGCCGAGCGCCTCGAGCACGTCGGCGACGCGCGGCTGGGCGAGCAGCGGGACGTGGCCGAACACGTCGTGGAACACGTCCGGCTCTTCCAGATAGTCGAGCTGGGCGGCAGAGCGGATGAAATTGCCGGCCGGGAATTGCCGACGGCTCAGGTGGCGGAAGAACACCTCGTCGGGCACCAGCCCCGGCACCGCAACCACCGTCCAGCCGGTGCGTGGGAACAGGCGTTCGTTCAGCTCGTCGAAATCCGGGATTCCGGGATGGGCGAGCCGGAGCAGGTCCAATCCCTCCTCGAACGCCCGCACGGCGCGGCCGGCGAGCTTCTTCTGCTGGCGGGCGAAGAGCAGGTCCCACACGCGGTGGTCCTCGGGCGTGAAATGCGCCCAGTTCTGCGGGATCGTCCAATCCTCCCGCGTCGCCGTGTCGGCAAAGTCCCTGAACATCTCGAATTCCTTCGCATATGAAAAACCCCGCCCGGAAGGTCCGGACGGGGCGGTCGAGCTTGGCTTTTGAGAGCGTGCGCTAGGTTTCCCGTCCGTATGGCGAGCGGGCGTAATAATAAGTGGCCGCGGCGGCGGCGGAGGCAATTGCAAGGCTGCGCATCTTCTCCATCGGCTCACAAACTCGCGTCGTATCCGTACCTTGTCAACGCCCTTCTGCGCCCCTCGACCCGAACCTCGCCTGAACAACAAACGGCGACGCGGTGCCGGCGCTCAGGAAGGTTTTTCGCGCAGAGACGCAGAGAGTCCGTGCGTGTTTCGCGCGCAGCGCGTATTTGAAGAGGGGCCCGAGGAAAGAAGCTTCGCTTCGAGAAAGGCGGAAGCCTCTCTGCGTCTCTGCGCGAACCCAGCAACTGCGGTGAGAGATGCCAGCGTGCGAGGGTAGGGTGCCGGGCTGGAAAATTCGGGACAGGTTCTAATTTCGCGCGAAATCCAGGGTCATTCGTAAAGCTGGCCGCGCGACCACGCACCCGAATGCCGAACGGGAAGACGGCGGAGGCGTTCGACGAGCCCCTTAACCGTCCGCTTTTCGCCCGGGCGGTCTACCGGCACGACCCGCGCCACGGGACGCCCGCGCGAGGTTACCGTGAAGCTCTCGCCCTCGGCCACCTCCCGCAGCAGTTCCGAAAACCGCTGCTTCGCCTCGCTCGCTGTGATCGCCCGGCCCACGGCTCTTATTTAGTGGATAACATTAATATAGGCGAGGCTGATACAATTTGGTGCAAATTCGCGGCCTTGCCGGGATAGGCCTGGGACACCGCGGGCGCATTTGCTTCTCAACGCCGGACGAAGGGCGTTTCAAAGGAGAAGCAAGATGAAGACGATGATCAAGTCCCTGATCCTGGGCACCGCCGCCGCTTCGGTCCTCGCCGCCGCGCCGGCCTCCGCCGCCGATTTCGGCCGCTACTCGGGCGACCGCGGCCGCATCGAGCGGGTCCAGACCACCCGCACCGTCCAGCGCGACAACGGGCGCCGGATGTTTGAGGTGCGCCAGGTCCAGACCCGCAAATGGGCCCGCGGCCAGCGCTTCGACAGCCGCTATGCGCAGAGCTACCGGGTGATCGACAACCCGCGCGCCTACCGGCTCCAGAACGCGCCCCGCGGCTACCGCTGGGTCCAGTCGGGCAACGACGCGGTGCTGGTCGCCGTCGTCAGCGGCCTGATTGGCGCGGTGCTCGCCAACCACTTCTAAGCGAAGTGGGAATGAAGGAGGCCCCGGGACGGCACGTTCCGGGGCCTTCGTCGTTTCACCAGCGCAACCATGGCCCGAACTCCCCACATCCTCGTCGTCGACGACGAACGCGACATCCGCGATCCGCTCGCCGCCTACCTCGCCAAGAACGGGCTGCGCGTCACCAAGGCGGAGGATTCCGCCGCCGCGCGCCGGCTGCTCGCCGCCCACGCCGTCGACCTCGTCCTGCTCGACATCATGATGCCGGGCGAGGACGGGCTGTCGCTGGCCGGATTCGTCCGCGCGACCAGCGGCACGCCGGTCATCCTGCTCACCGCCAGGGCCGAGGAGACCGACCGGATCGTCGGCCTCGAGCTCGGCGCCGACGATTATGTCGTGAAGCCGTTCAACCCGCGCGAGCTGCTCGCCCGGATCAAGGCGGTGCTTCGCCGCTCGGAAGGCTCGGCGCGGCCGGTCTACGCGCCCGATGCCGACGCCTACGCCTTCGGGCCCTGGGTGCTGAGGACGGGCGAGCGGGAGCTGGTCGGCGAGGACGGCGTCGCCGTGCCGCTCTCGACCGGCGAGTACAATCTGCTGCTCGCCTTCGTCACGCATCCGAGGCGCGTGCTCACCCGCGAGCAATTGCTCGACCTCACGCAAGGCCGCGACCTCGCCGCGTTCGAGCGCAGCGTCGACAACGCGATCAGCCGCCTCAGGCGCAAGATCGAGGCGGATCCGGCCGATCCGAAGCTGCTCAGGACGGTGTGGGGCGGCGGCTACCAGCTCGCCGCCGAGGTGCGGCAGCTGTGAGGCGCCTGATCCCGAGCAGCCTGATAGGCCAGATGGCGCTTTTGATCGGCGCCGCGTTGCTCGTCGCCCAGCTCGCCAATTTCGCGCTCGTTCTCAACGAGCGGCAGAAACTGAGCCTGGCGCAGAACCAGGGACCGGCGGTCTCCCGCTATGCCGAGACCGCCGCCGACCTCCTTCAGGCGCCGAAGGAGTTCCGCCCGGCGGTGCTTGAAGACGCGTCGCGGCGCGGCGCCCGCTTCCGCATCGGCCCTGACAGCGAGGTCGCCGCGGACGCCGTCCGTGAGCCGGGCGTCGAGGCGCGTCTCGCCGACTCGCTCGCTTCGGCCGGAGTCCGCGCGCTCGAAGTGCGCGCCGCCTTCGGCCCTCCGCGGGGACGGGGCGGCCGTCCGCTCCTCCTCTCCGCCCATCTCACTCAGACCGAATGGCTCAACGCCGGCCTGGCCACCCCGGCGCCCGACCCTTGGCTCGCCTTCCGGCTCGGCGCCGCGACCCTGATCCTCTACCTCGTCGTGCTCGGCGCCACCTTGTTCCTCGCCGCCCGAATCGTCCGGCCGCTTCGCGATCTCTCCCGCGCCGCCGAGAGCTTCGGCGGCCGCGCGTCGCCGCCGGTGGTCGAGCCGCGCGGCCCGGGCGACCTTCGCCGGGCGATCGAGGCGTTCAACGCGATGAACGCGCGGGTCTCCGCGCTGCTCGACGAGAAGGATCGGATGCTCGGCGCGATCGGCCACGATCTGAGGACTCCGCTCGCCTCGCTGCGCCTGCGCGCCGAGGCGATCGAGGAAGGCGAGACCCGCGACCGCATCGCCGCGATCACCGAAGAGATGAATGCGATGCTCGAGGATATCCTGGTCCTCGCCCGGTCGGGGCGGCTGCGCGAGCCGCCGCGCCTCGTCGACGTCGCCGCCCTCGCCGAAACGGTCGCCGACGAATTTGCAGAGCTCGGCGCGAACGTGACCTTCGCGAGCGAGGGCCGGGCCGTCGCCCGGGTCCGCACCGACCTGCTTCGGCGGGCGCTTCGCAACCTCGTCGACAATGCCGTCAAATATGGCGGGTCCGCCGAGGTCGCGGTGGCGGAAGGGGAGGGAGGGACCATCCGGATCGAGGTCGCCGACCGCGGCCCCGGCCTGCCGACCGCGCAGCTCGCCCGCGCCGCCGAGCCTTTCTACCGCGCCGAGGAATCGCGCAGCCGCTCGACCGGCGGCGCCGGCCTCGGTCTCGCCATCGCCCACGCCGTCGCCGAAAGCCACGCCGGCACCTTGACCCTCGCCAACCGCGAAGGCGGCGGCCTCCTCGCCACGCTCACGCTACCGGCGGGATGATCAAGCCGCGCCCGCTCCGGCGACGATCGCTTCCGCCTGCGCGAACAGCGACGGATCGACGTCCGCGTCGGCGGCCGCGGCGTTCTCGGCGAGCTGCTCGGGCCGCGAGGCGCCGACGATCGCCGAGGCGACGTTCGGCTCGCGCAGCACCCAGGCGAGGGCGAATTGGGCGAGGCTGAGGCCGGCCTCTTCGGCGAGCGGCTTCAGCTTCTGAACCGCTTCGAGCACTTCGTCCTTGAGCAGCCGGTCCATCCAGCCGCCCATCGCCTCGCTGGTCGCCCGGCTGTCGGGCGGCGGCGGCGCGCCGGGCCGGTACTTGCCGGTGAGCACGCCCTGCGCCAGCGGCGACCAGACGACCTGCGAGATGCCGTTGGCGGCGCAGAGCGGGATCACCTCCTGCTCCGGCTCGCGCCACAGCAGGGAATATTGCGGCTGGCTGGAGACGAACTTGGCGACATCCGCCATGTCGAGCGCCGCCCGGATCCGATCCGCCGGCCATTCCGAAAAGCCGATCCAGCGGGTCTTGCCGCTCTCGACCGCGCGGGTCAGCGCTTCCATCGTCTCCTCGAGCGGCGTGTCCCAATCGTAGCGGTGGCATTGGTAGAGATCGACATGGTCGGTGCGCAGCCGCTTGAGCGAGGCGTCGAGCTGCTTCTCGATCTGCGTGGCCGAAAGCCCGCGGTCGCTGTCCGACATCGGGAAGAAGACCTTGGTCGCGAGCACGTAGGACTCGCGCGGGCGGTCCTTCAGCACCTCGCCGAGAAATTCCTCCGCGGCGCCGCGCCCGTAGACGTTGGCGGTGTCGATGAAGTTGATCCCGAGCCCGAAGGCGCGGTCCACCACCGCCCGGGCGCGATCCGCCTCGACTCCCACTCCGAAGGTCAGCCAGGAGCCCAGCGAGATCGCCGAGACCTCGAGATCGCTCGAACCCAATCGGCGGTAGCGCATGATGATCCTCCCTCGCGTGTCGGGCGGGTAATGCCGGGCGCCGGCGCTTCGTTCCAGCCTCAGCGCGGGAAGTAGCGCGGCCCTTCGTCGATATGGCCGACCTGGATCGACAGAGCGTGGTCGACATGGATCGGCACGCCCGCCGCGGCGAGCTGGCGGCAGAACCAGGCGTCCTCGCGGTCGCCGCCGAACCAGGGCCGCGGCACGCGCTCGAGTACCCGGGTGCGGATCCGGCACAGGCCGAGGCCGATCCCGTGCACCCGCTCGATCTCGCCCGCGGCGGCCTTTTCGGGAGTCGTCCAGACCGGCTCGGGCTTCCCGCCGACCAGCTTGTACGCGGTCGGCTCGGTCGAGGGCGCGCGCCGGTTGGGATAGTTGGCGGCGACGACGTCCGCCTCGTGCGCGACCAGGCGGGTGAAGGCGTCTTCCGGGAAGACGTGGTCGTCGTCGCAGAAGATCAAAGCCTCGGCGCCCGAGCGCAGCGCCTCCTCCGCCATTGCCTGCCTGGCCCAGGCGAGGGCGGTGTTCTTGAGCCCGTTATAGTCGACCGCGTGCCCGGCCTTCCCGGCATGCTGAACGGCGGCGACCAGCGAGCCGACCCAGTGGAATTTCGGATAGCCGTAGGACGGCACTCGGACGGCGATCTTCACGCGGCGGATGATGGCCACCGGAGGGCCGCTTGCAGACCGGCGACTGGTCCGTTTCGGATCGCTTTTGACGCCGTTTCGGATATCGGGCGAGCGCCCGTCGCGGTGCCGTCCTCGCGCGACAAGGGCGCTAGAGCTGCCGGATCCGCGGCTCTCCCCGCATTTTCTCGAACAGCTCGCTCATCGCCCAGACCATCGCGTCGGCGCGGTCCGGCGAGCCGCCCGGGCCCTCGAACCCGGCGCAGGTCAGCCCGGCCAGCTCGTCCTCGAGCTGCGGGAACCGGCCCGCCAGCCGCGCCTTGCCGGTCTCGAAGCGCAGCGCCACCGGCTCGGCCCGCGCCGCCTTGCCGCGGGTCGCGCACACCAGCTTGACCGGAAGCCCCGATTCCACCGCGCGAAGCACCGATTCGACCATGTCGCCGCCCTGGTTCTTCTCGGCGACGATCCGGCTCGCGTCCCACGCCTCGGCCGCCACCGCCACCCGCCGCGCCCAGCCCTCGGGCCGCATCCCCGAGACGCTGTGGTCGCCGAGCACATAGGCATTGCCGTCCTTGCCGAGCCCGCAGGCGACGATCCCGCAGGTGCCGGAAGCGCCCGCCGGCGGGTCGACCCCGATCACCACCCGCGCCAGCTCCGGCGCCGCCTCGGTCCGCGCCGCATCGAGCACCTCGCGGCTCCACAAAGCGCCTTCCGCCTCGTCGATCATCTCGCCGTCCAGCTCCTGCCGGCCGAGCCGCGTGCCGCCGTACATGTCCATCACAGCCTCCCTGAAATCCTCGGCGGAGAAGGGGTTGTCCGCCGTTCGCCCGCGAGTCGTCGCGGTTCGCGGCAAGGCCACGATCCGCTTCAGCAGCGGCATCGAATTCGGAGTCGTCGTGACGATCGTCCGCGGCCGACCGCCCACCGGCTCAAGCCGCAGCCCGAGCATCAGATTGTCCCATACCGCCTCGGCCCGCGGCCATTTCGCCAGCTCGTCGCACCAGGCGAAATGATGCTGGGGCCCGCGCAGCATGCTCGGCCGTTCCGCCGAGTAAGCAAAGGCGGTTGCGCCATTGGCGAAGCGGAGGGTGCCTCGGGTCCGCTGCCAGTCGACCCGCTCGCCGCTTCGAAGGCAGGCGATGAGGCCGCTCTCTCCCTCCACCATGACGCGCTCGACCTCGTCCAGGCTTGCGGCGACCAGCGCGATCCGTCCCTCGGGTCCCAGTTCCCGGGCGCGGGCCCGGATCCATTCCGCGCCGACCCGGGTCTTGCCGAAGCCGCGGCCGGCGACGATGGCCCAGACCCGCCAATCCCCCTGCGGCTCGTTCTGGCCGCCGCGGGCGCCCCACCACCATTCCTCGACGAGCGCCCGAACGGCGGGCGGCGGCAGCCCCGCCACCAATCGCCGCAGGGTCTCCGGCGGCAGTCCCGCCAGCGTCCGCATCAGGACAAGCACCCGCTCGCGGTTCACGAT
Source organism: Sphingomonadales bacterium (assembly GCA_034668685.1). GTDB lineage: Bacteria > Pseudomonadota > Alphaproteobacteria > Sphingomonadales > Sphingomonadaceae > Allosphingosinicella. The sequence continues at coordinate 34,868 of JAXDPA010000060.1, forward strand.
GGCTCCCGGGGGCCGGAAGGCGCGTCTGGGGTTCCGGATGGGGCGGCCGAAGCGTCGCTTCCGTCCGCGAGCGGGATTTTGAGCGCCGCCAGCCTCTTCTCGAGCGCGGCGATGGCGTCATCGAAGTTCCAGGACTGCTGCGACGCCTTCGCACGCCCTCTGGGCCCGAGCGTCCCGTCGCGCCGCCGCCATTGGGCGAGCAGCTTCATCTGCCGCTCGAACTCTTCCGCCGCTTGCCCGGCCGGCAGGATTCCTTCCTTCAGCTTCTGCTGCGCCGCGAGCCGCTCGCGCACCGCCTCCTCCTCGAGGGTGCGGTAGCTCTGCTCCAGCGCCATCGCGCAGCGCGCGTCGAATTCGCAATCCTTGTTGCGGTGGTTGCGAACCGTGTCGACGCACACCCCCGCCGCCTCCGCCGAGGCGGCGAGGTCCGCCGTGCCGGCGAAATGAGCGAGGAATGTCTCCTTCTTCGCCTCGGTGAACCGCAGCCGCCGGGTGCGCCGCATCTGCAGCCGCCGATTGTTGCCGGGCTTCACCAGCTTGGGCGCGTCGCTCAGCTCCAGCGCCTCCTGCCAGGCCGCGGCGAAATCGGGATCGGCATCGCGCTTTCGGTAGAAGCTGCGCACATGAAATCCGGCGGCCTTCGCCGCCGCCTCCACCGTCGCCCCGCGCCTCAGCGCCTGGATGAACTGCCCCATGGCGAGCGCATCCACCCGCCGCTCCGGCCCCCCGCGGGCGCGCGCTGGCGCGAGCGGCGCGACCGACGAATTTTCTTCGTCTTCCTCCCCGGCAATCCCACGCTCGCTCACCACGCCTCCTCCGGCCCCCCGGCCGCGCAGACAAAAACAGCGCGCCGGGCAAGCCCGCCGCGCGCCTCCACCGATCCGCCCGAAGCCCTCGCGCCAGGCCAAGCGGCCAAGCCGAATCACCCTCCCAGGCAAATAGGAATATACCTAGAATGATAGGAACATGTCAAGAGCTTTGTGCTCTGGCGCTGCCGCGAGCGCGAGAAAAGCACGGAGTCATCCCGGCATGGCTTGTGACTGTCACTCAGGTCACCGCAGCGCGGACCCCCGATGGAGAGCGGATCGGCCAAGTTGGATCGAGGGCCTGCAATCCGCAACGACCAGCGGCCGACGCCAGATCATCGCCGACTCGCTTGTGTTGATCGCGCTACGGACGCAAAGTCGCGTGGGGGCCGGCATGAATCCGGATAAGCTGACGCAATGGCTGAAAACCGCCACTGGGCCTTTGCTAGCGCTCGGGACCCTCGTCGGCGCCGTGGCGGGCGGAGCAGCTTTTCTTCGTGCACCCCTCGCCAAAGTAAATCTGATTGGTCCTTTTTGGGCGCCTTTCTTGGCCATTCTACTGCCGGTTGGGGCGGCGTTGTTGCTGCTCTTGACCAGCTATCGAATCATAGTTCGGAAAAGCCGCCTACTGCGGCCCGAACGCTTTGACTTGCGTGTGCGTACCCGCGCCGACCTGTTCGGTCGCGATGCAGATATCGACGATCTGCAGGATCTGGTCGCAGATCATCGCCTGGTATTCATCGATGGCGAGTCCGGATCCGGCAAATCCTCGTTGGTGCGCTATGGGCTCGTCCCCGCGCTGGTCGATGTCGGTGAGCTGCTGCCCATCCTCATCTCCCAGTATCGTGGCGACTGGGACGTAGGTTTGTCGCAACAAACCTATGGGATCTTATGGGCAGCGCTGACAGAGGCGGAGCGGATCCGGTTGCGCGCCGCCAACCGCCCTGCGGTAGGCAGCGTCAATGCTGCCGGAGTCGCTCGGCTCCTGGACGGGATCGCCGAAAAGCTGGGCCGGCCGGTCTTGTTGATCTTCGATCAGTTCGATGATTACCAGCTGGCCCATCGGGCTCGCTTTCTGACGGAGCAGCGCGCCTGGATCTCTGCCCAGTCGTTGCTTGAAACCAACGCCTTTTGGAAAACAGTCAACTCCGCCCTCGACGCTGGGCACGTGCGGATGATGGTAGTGACTCGATCCGACGCCAGTGCCGGCCTGCACAGCGTCAGGTTCTCTGAGGACATTGCCTCACGGCCGATATTGCGCCTGGCCGCCACCTGGCTTCCCCGCCTGCTGGATGAACTGACGGTCGACGACGGCAAGGGTGTGGTCGTGGGAGAGCCCGACAATGGATGGGAAGATCTCAAGCGATTGATCCAGCTCGATCTTGATGCGGGCAACGGCATCCTCCCCCAGCAGGTCCGTACCACTCTATTGGGGCTGCGCGAGCTGCCTGCCCTGACGCCGGCCGATTATCGCCGCGCCGGCAGGACAGCCGGGGCCGAGGCGCTGTATATAAGAGATTCGATCAAGTGGGCGGCTCAGAGCAGCGGCTTGGGTGAGCGGCAGGTGCGGTCCCTCTTGCTCGAGCTTGTTGAACGCGAGGGTGCCGATAGCGCAAAGACCCGTCTCAGATGCGACGCGCAGCTCTCGCGTCTGGTGCCCGACGACGGCGCTCGTCAAAAGGCATTATTGCGTCTTGCTCGCGATGAAGTCGTGCGCGAATTTGACGAGGGTGGGTCAAGCGGCTCGCGGTGGCGCCTCGACCACGACTATCTCGCGGCTGCCGTGCTCGCGGAAGAGCGGCTAACTAACCCCAGCGCCGTGCTGTTGCGCGACAAAGCGGATGCCTGGGAGCGCACTTCGGGCATGGGTCTTTGGCAACGCTATAGGGCGCTGCTGCCGATCGGAACCCAATTGCGGCTCGTTTGGGCAAAGCTACGAGCGTGGCGTCGCTTCACCTATCAGCCCTACAGGCGGTTTGCGGTGTTGAGCCTGGTGAAACCCGCGCCGCTGATGCTGCTGGTCGTCGCCGCGGCCGGCTGGGCCCTATGGCTGCAGTCGCCGAGTTACCAAATCCAGCAAATTCGGGCGAAGGCCGCGTATATCGCGAGTAATGGTTCCGGTGGCGGTCTTGCCGAATGGGCGGGGGCATTGACGCTGTCGCACCGCACGGAAGAGGCTCTCGCACTGGTGAGGGCAGTCAAAGACCCGGATCTTCGGGCCTCGGCGTTGGCCAGCATCGCCGAAGCGCTGGATGGTTTGCAAGATAGGAAAAGGGCGTCGGTCGTGGCGCGCGAAGCGGCGACCGCGGCGATCGGAGCGAAGCTCTTTGAGAGTCCGGGCTTCCGCTCGCATGCCTTTAGCGATTCGATAGCGATTTCGGAGGCGGGGGGCCGGGAAGGGGGGTTGGCGGTGCTTCGGGAGGCCCGGCGCCAGCTCTTTAGCCCCGAAACACCAGTCGTAGGGAGGGGGAGGGTCATCGTGCGTCTTGCCCAGGCGTTTCGTCGCCTCGACCGTAAGGACGAAGCCCTGAGCACGCTGCAGCAGGCTCGCAATCTGTTCGGAGCGAATTGGCGCGCTGTACTTGCAGCAGCTGAAGAGCTCCATCGCAATGGAGACGATGAAGCGGCCGTCGCTTGGGCATCCGGTGTGACGCCCCCCAGCGTCGACGACGATCTCGACGCCGCGATGGTCGAATTTCATGCCGCGCGGGCAGACGTTTTTGGATGGGTTGGACTCCGGGATCGGCAAGAGGCGGAGATCGGCGCGGCCATCGCCGCCGCAACCGCCGCCGGGTCGACGACCTGGTATTCAGGGTCTCCGCTGTACGGATCGTTGATACGCAGCGGACATGAGGCAACCCTATTGTTGCTGGCGGACCGAATTGAGGCGGGCCCCGAAAAGGTGAAAATAATGACCTCTGCTGCCGAGGAAGAGTCCCGGATCGGCCGTTCTGCTGAGGCAGACACGTTCATGAAAAAGGCGGAGTATTGGGCGCGGCGAGCGGCTGATCCGATGAGTCGGGCTGAATCGCTGATCGCCTTGGCACAGGGGTATAAGGCACTGGCGAACCCGACGAGGCAGAAATCCGCCCTCGTCGACGCACTTGCTGCACTCAGGCCCGTTCAACACGACTCCGATGACAAGCAGAGGCTGGAGATGCTTGTCGAAATTGCCGACGAGCTGGCGCGGCTGTCTCCTGATGAGGTTGCGCTTGGCGCCTTGGCCGACGCATCGAAGCTGTCGCAAGGCATGACTCAAGATCCCTCGGAATATTTGCCCAAATTGGCAGGGGCGTTGGCGATGACCGGACAAATCGAGCCGGCCCGAATGACCGCCGAACAGGTACGGGATGGGTCTGAAAAGCTCCTGGCCTTCGCTAATGTCCTATCCAATTATGCGTATTATCGCGATCCTGATCTCAAGAAGCGTGTGGAGGCTCGTGCCGTGGCGGCATCGCAAGGCGATTAAACCGGCCAAGCCGTCCGGCGTGAACGCTTTGAAGGGCTGCGATTCGATGGACCGGCGACAGGCCCGATGAAAAGAACCCTCCCTCGCCCTCTCTCCCGACCCTGCTATATCCGCCGCCGACCGGCGGCCTGAGCGGGCGTGGCGGAACTGGCAGACGCGCCGGGTTTAGGTCCTGTTATCGAAAGTTGTGGGGGTCGAGCCCCTCCGCCGTCACCGGCATCCCGGGAGGTGACGGCGGCGGCCCGGGCGGAATGTCCGCTTGGAGTGGAAAGCCGACATTCCGTTTGGAGTGCGAGCTTCCGCGTTCCAGGCTTCCTCAGCAGCGCGTGAGGTCGAAGAACGGCTTGGCTGGAAAGCCGGATCGGCACTACAAGCTCACCGCGGGCAGTGAGATTCAGGGAGATCGTGATGGGTCATTGGGCTTGGTCGGCGGCGGCCGGAATTGCCATCTTGACCTCTGTCCCACCAAGCTCGGCGCAACGTTTGATTTCAGGAAAGTATGTCCTGGACCCTGGACAGAGCGACAACGTCGCTCACGCGATAGATAGCGCCGGTCCCAGCCCCTTCAACGTTAACTGGCATAAAGTCCGGAGCTGGCTTCTCAAATCAAGTTTGGCTACAGACGGGCTTAGAATCTGGAGCATGCCCGGTCGATTTCAGGTCAAGGACGACAGTCCCAAGCCATTGATCGACATTTGGACAAGCGGAGAGCCGATCAAATGGAAGCTCAATGATGGGCAGGTTCTCGAGGTGTCTGCAAAAGAGAATGGTGAAGCTGTCTTGCTAACGTTCCGTGAGACTGACATTGAGCAAACCACAGTGTTTCGCAGAGTTGGGGAGCAGTTAGTGGTAGATACCACTATCATCAGTCCGGGGTTCTCTTCACCAATCCACTATAAGCTCGTCTACTACCAAGCGAAATAAGGGCGAGTCAAAGACCAGCATAGCGTATGTTGCTGGCAATTCGCTTTCGACTCACCGCGTACAATGTCCGCTCTTAGGCGTAGTCAGCGTCTCTTTGTGGAGGGCGGGGAAGGCTGGCCTTGGCGCCTGGCCGCCGTTCGGACGAGTATCTGCTTTGGATCGAAGCCGGACGTTCGCTGCCATACCCTTGGGTACGCGAACTCCATAACGCCGAGGCATTGGACCGTTCGCTCTGGAGCGCGCTCTTGCCGACCCCTCCCTTGCCCTCTCTCCCGACCCTGCTATATCCGCCGCCGACCGGCGGCCTAAGCGGGCGTGGCGGAACTGGTAGACGCGCCAGGTTTAGGTCCTGGTATCGAAAGATGTGGGGGTTCGAGCCCCTCCGCCCGCACTCCAGTTTCGCGGCTCCGCGACGAGCTGGCCGCACTCCGTAAAAGACGAAGGTAAGAAGCCCCCCATGCAGACCGTCGAGACGTTGAACCAGGGCCTGAAGCGCGCCTACCGGATCACCATTCCCCACCGCGACATCGAGGCGCGGGTCGACGGCGAATTGAAGAAGGTCGCGCCGCAGATCCGCATGCCCGGCTTCCGCCCCGGCAAGGTGCCGCCCAACCTGGTCCGCAAGATGCACGGGCCGGCGCTCGAGCAGGAGGCGCTGAACAGCGCCGTCCAGGAAGGCGTCCAGCAATTGATGGCCGAGCAGAAGCTTCGCCCGGCGATGCAGCCCTCGGTCGAGCTCGAGGAAGGCGGCCCCGGCCAGGACGCGGTGATCAAGGTCGAGCTCGAGACGCTGCCCGAAGTGCCCGAGCCGAAGATCGACGCCCTCAGGCTCGAGCGGCTGACCGCCGAGCCGACCGAGGCCGAGGTCGACGCGCAGCTGCGCCAGATCGCCGGCGGCCAGAAGGCGTTCGAGGCGGCCGGCAAGGATCGCGCCGCGAAGGTCGGCGACCTCGTCGTCATCGACTATGAGGGCAAGGTCGACGGCGAGCCGTTCGAGGGCGGCAAGGGCGAGGCGATGCGGGTCGAATTGGGCTCGGGCCGGCTGATCCCGGGCTTCGAGGACCAGCTGGTCGGCGCCAGGGCCAACGACCAGCGCACCGTCACCGTCACCTTCCCGGCCGATTATCCGGTCGCCTATCTGAAGGGCCGCGAGGCGGTGTTCGACGTCACCGTCGGCGAGGTCCAGGTGGCGAAGGAGACGGCGCTCGACGATGCGTTCGCCCAGTCGATGGGGCTCGAAAGCCTCGACCAGCTGAAGGGCCTGCTGCGCGGCCAGGTCGAGCAGGAATTGAACGGCCTCACCCGCACCCACATGAAGCGCAAATTGCTCGACCAGCTGGCGGCGAGCCACGATTTCGAGGTGCCGCCTTCGATGGTCGAGGCCGAGTTCGCCCAGATCTGGCAGCAGCTCGGGCAGGAGGCGGACCGCGAGGCGGATCCGGCCGCGGCGCGCGCCGAGATGGAGGCGGAGCGCGAGGATTACAGGAAGATCGCCGAGCGGCGGGTGCGGCTCGGGCTGCTCCTCTCCGAGATCGGCCAGCGCGAGAATGTCACGGTCAGCGAGAACGAGATGAACCAGCTCGTCATGCAGGCCGCCCAGCAATACCGCCCCGAGGACCGCCAGAAGTTCGTGGAATATGTCCGCCAGGAGCCGATGGCCGCCGCCCAGCTGCGTGCGCCTCTGTTCGAGGACAAGGTGGTCGACCTGCTGTTCGCGCGGGCCGAGGTGACCGACCGCAAGGTGACCCGCGAGGCGCTGGAGGCGGAGATCGAGTCGACCGACACCGGCGAGGGCGGCCACGTCCACGGCCCCGGCTGCGGCCACGACCATGAGGCCAAGCCCAAGGCGAAGAAGCCGGCCGCGAAGAAGGCCAAGGCGGCTCCCGCCGCCGAGGCCGAGGAGAAGCCGGCGAAGAAGGCCAAGGCCGCGAAGGCCGACGCGCCGGCCGCCGGGAAGTCCGCGAAGAAACCGGCCGTCAAGAAGAAGGGCGCTTAATTCCGTTCGCGCTGATGGCCAAGTCGCCAGGCCCCCGGCATGGCCGCGGATGTCCGGGGGACATCCCCACTTGGCCATTGTCGAAGCGCCCGGTTTCTTTCACTAAGAAGGGAAGGGGCCTTCGACAGGCTCAGGCCGAACGGGGGGTGCGGTGTCCGAGTTGAGATCGCCGGCGCGCATCGCCGTCCTGCTCCCCTGCTTCAACGAGGAGGCGGCGGTGGCTCGGACGGTGGCGGAGTTCCGCGCCGCGCTCCCGGGCTCGGTGATCTACGTCTACGACAATAACAGCACCGACCGCACCGCCGAGGCCGCCGCGGCGGCCGGCGCGATCGTCCGCGCCGAGCGCATGCAGGGCAAGGGCAACGTCGTCCGCCGCATGTTCGCCGACATCGAAGCCGACGTCTACGTCATGGCCGACGGCGACTCGACTTACGACGCCGCGGCCGCGCCGGGGCTGGTCCGGCGCCTGCTCGCCGAGCAGCTCGACATGGTGGTCGGCGCCCGCAAGTCGGAGGTGGAGGAGGCTTATCGCCGCGGCCACCGGCTCGGCAACCGGCTGTTCACCGGCCTTCTCGCCCGTCTGTTCGGCCGCAGCTTCACCGACATCTTCTCCGGCTACCGGGTGTTCTCCCGTCGCTTCGTCAAGAGCTTTCCGGCCCTGTCCCGCGGCTTCGAGACGGAGACGGAAATCAGCGTGCACGCCCTCGAGCTCGCCATGCCGGTGGCGGAGGTGGTGACCGCCTACGGGGCCCGTCCCGAGGGCTCCCATTCCAAGCTCTCCACCTATCGCGACGGCTGGCGGATCGCGCGGACCATCCTCCACCTGTTCCGGATCGAGCGGCCGGTGCTGTTCTACGGCGGATTCGCGGCCCTGCTCGCGCTGGTTGCGCTGGTCCTCGCCGCGCCGCTCGTCGTCACCTTCGTCGAGACCCACAAGGTGCCGCGCTTCCCGACGGCGATCCTCGCCACCGGGCTGATGATCGTCGCCTTCCTCAGCTTCGGAGTCGGCCTCATCCTCGACACCGTCGTGCGCGGCCGGCGCGAGATGCGCCGCCTCGCCTACCTCTCTTTGCCCGCCCCCGGGGGAGACGATTAAAAACCCCTCGCCGCAAAGACTTGGTTTACCTTTCTCCCATACCCAAGAGCTGTCCGGCGCGCTTGCCGGATTGGACATGGGGAAAGTCATGCGCACATTCATTCGTAAGATCATCGGGGACAACCAGGGCGCTACGGCCATCGAATACGGCCTGATCGCCGCGCTGATCGCGGTCGCCGCCATCGCCGCGCTGAAGAATGTCGGCACGAGCCTCGGCGGGACCTTCAACAACACCAGCACCTGCATGAAAGACAGCACGACCTGCTGAGGGTAAGGACGCGTCCTTCCGGAAAGGGACGCGCCCCATTCAATCGAGAGGCGTCGCGGCCCGGCCGCGGCGCCTCTTTCACTGTCGCGCGGGTGCAACGATGCGACGAAATCGGCCACGGCTGCTGCGAGGGAGGTTCATTTCGCGCCCGTTACCGGCGATAACGATCTCGATCAGCCGCGATACCGTGGCCGGCTGACGCAGACAGGGGACATGACATGGCCGTTCTTTCGCGCGCGATCCGCTCCGGAGCCGCTACCCTGGCGCTTGCCGCCGCTTGCCCCGCCTGGGCCCAGCCGCCTGCGAGCCAGCCCGACCAGCCGAGCCCCAACGCGCCGACCGCCGCGGCGCAGGATACGCAGACCGGCGACGCCATCGTCATCACCGGCTCGCGGATCCGCCGCGATCCGCTGAGCCAGGACCAGCCGGTCACCTTCGTCGACCGCGCCGACATCGATCGCACCGGTCTCACGTCGACCGCCGACGTCCTCCAGCGCCTGCCGAGCTCGGGCGGAGCGCTCAACAGCAAGTTCAACAATTCGGGCAATTTCGGCAACCCGCCCGACGGCGGCGGAGTCGGCGCCGGCGCCGCCGAGGTCGATCTGCGCTACCTCGGCTCGAAGCGCGTCCTCGTGCTCGTCGACGGGCTTCGCTACGTCAACGGCGCCTCGGCGAGCGGCGTGCCGGGCTCCACGGACATCAACTCGATCCCCGAGAGCATGATCGACCGGGTCGAGGTTCTGCAGGACGGCGCCTCGGCCATCTACGGCTCGGACGCGATCGCCGGGGTCGTTAACATCATCACCCGCAAGAAGCAGCAGGGCCTTCGGCTCTCCGCGCAGGAAGGGGTGTACGGCCAGGGCGACGGCGCCTCGACCAACCTCCAGGCGAGCTGGGGCACGAGCTTCGGCGGCGGCAGCGACCTCGTCGTCGGCGCCAATTACGTCCGCCAGGATTCGATCAGCTCGGGCGCCCGCTCGATCTCGCTGTTCCCGACGCCCGGCACCACCGCCTGCGACTCCTCGTGCAGCTCCGGCACGCCGCTCGGCCGCTTCATCGTGCTCGGCAACAGCCTGACCCTTCGCCACCCGGTGCTGACCGGCAAGCCGGTCTTCAACCCGGCCAACCCGACCGACCCGAACAGCGATTTCAAGGCCTTCACGACCGCCGACCGGTTCAACTTCGCGCCCTTCAATTTCATCCAGACCCCGCTCGAGCGCTACGGCGCCTTCGTCAACTTCCACCAGCGGCTCGGCGACAACCTCAACCTCTCGCTGAAGGGCGTCTTCAACCGCCGCAACTCGAAGAACCAGGCGGCGCCGCTGCCGCTCTTCGTCGGCCCCGACGCCGGCAACGGCAACCTCCTCGATACGATCGTCATCTCGGGGACCAACCCGTTCAACCCCTTCGGGACCCTCGATGCGTCCAATTATTCGTTCATCGGCCGCCGCTTCGTCGAGAACGGCCCGCGCCGCTACAATCAGAGGGTCGACACCTATTACGGCGCCGCCACGCTCGACGGGAAGTTCCAGCTCGCCGGCCACGACTGGTATTGGGACATCAATGGCCTGATGGGCCACAACAAGGCGAAGCAGACGGTGCTCGGCAACGTCAACGCCGCCAACGTCGCCCGCGCCCTCGGCCCGGTCGCCCTCTGCACAGCGCCCTGCGTTCCGTTCAACATCTTCGGCGGCCAGGGCTCGATCACCCAGGCGATGATCGACTATATCGCCTTCACCCAGCACGACAGCAGCAGCCAGCGCGTCTGGGACGTCAGCGCCAACGTCACCGGCGGCCTGTTCGACCTGCCCGGCGGACCGCTCGGAGTCGCGCTCGGCGCCGAGCATCGCGACCAGCGCGGCCGCTTCGACCCCGATCCGATCGTCGCCGCCGGCCTCGGCTCCGACATCCCGGCGCTTCCGACCAAGGGCAATTTCAACGTCAACGAGGTCTATGGCGAGCTTCGCGCGCCGCTCCTCGCGAACACGCCCTTCTTCCAGAAGCTCGAGCTCTCCTTCGCCGCCCGCTATTCGGACTATTCGACCTCGGGCGCCAAGACGACGATGAAGGCGGGGGTGGACTGGAAGCCGGTCTCCGACCTCCTGTTCCGCGGCAGCTGGGGCCAGGGCTTCCGGGCCCCGTCGATCGGCGAATTGTTCGGAACCCCGTCGCGCTTCGACCAGGAGATCGTCGATCCCTGCTCGGCCGTCGGCGGCCAGATCCCCGCCGCGGTCAAGGCCAATTGCATCGCCCACGGAGTTCCCGCCAACGGCAGCTACGTCCAGGCCAACCCGCAGCTTCCCGTGATCACCGGCGGCAACCAGAATCTCAAGGCCGAGACCTCGGAAAGCTACGGCTTCGGCGGAGTCTACAGCCCGCGCTGGGCGCGGCGCGTATCGCTCGAAGCCAATTATTTCCACTACAAGGTCAAGGGCGCAATCCAGGCGATCGACGCCGAGGTGCTGCTCGGCCGCTGCGCCGCCACCGGCGACGCGTTCAGCTGCGCGGCGATCACCCGCACCGCCTCGGGCGCGGTTGCCCAGATCCGGGGCCTCCTCCAGAACATCGCTTCGATCGAGACGGACGGGGTCGACGCGACCTTCAGCGCCCGCACCGGCGACACCGGCGCCGGGCGCTTCGGCCTCTATTGGACCAGCACCTTCCTGTTCAATTACGCGATCACCGTGCCGGCCACCAACGGCACCACCAAGATCAAGCGCGAAGGGACGGAGCAGGGCAGCCCCGACCAGGCCTACCCGAAGTTCAAGTCGACGGCGGTGCTCGACTGGTCGCTCGGCGCCTTCGCCGCCTCGCTGACCGGCCGCTACATCGGCGCGGTCACCGAGGACAACGGCAACCGCATGCGCCACCGCCTCTACACCGACATCCAGCTGCGCGGGGAAGGGGAGGGCCTCAAGGGCTTCGGCTTCGCGATCGGCGCCAACAACCTGTTCAACGTCGATCCGCCGGCCTGCATCAGCTGCGGCCTCAACAACATGGACCCGACCACCTACGACGTCCCCGGCCGCTACTTCTACGCGAGGGCGACGTACAAGATGTGAGGCGAGGGGGGGACACGTACCTTTTGGTGAAGAAGTACGTGTCCCCCTCAGCGGAAGCACCCTCGCCCTGACGGTGAGCCGTCAGCCCGCCGGGGCCGGTTTTGGGCGCATCAGGCGCCAGCATCTCGCCACTGCCGCGTCGAGGGCGGCGTCGGTGGGGTCGGCGAGCCAGAAGTCGCAGAAGTCCGGACGATCGCGAGTCCTCATCCAGGTCAAATTGGCCGTGGCGCCGCCGTCGCGGCGCGAGTGGATGTCGAGGGTCAGCACGCCGATGGCGGGGCGGCCTTTGGTCGAATCCCAACGGACGACGCTGCCGTCGCCATAGTCGTAATAGTTGACGGCACGCTCGCCCAAGGGGGCGCCGTAGCAGCGGGAATCCTCGCGCCACGCGTGGTCGGAGCGGGTGATGAAGCCGTCCCAGTCGCCGGGGGTGCCGCGGCTGACGAAGACGGCGCCGTCGCCGGCACAACGGGCGGACGGCGCCGGCGCGGGACTCGGGACCGCGGCGAGCAGGGCCAGGAGCGTCAACACGGGCCTTATCTAGTCTACCGCGCGGGTCCTTCTGCGGGGATCAGGCGGCCGCGGCCTGGTGGGCGCCGTCTTCGTCGCCGGGGGCCGGGCGCTTCTCGAACACCTCGTCGACCAGGCCGAAGGCCTTGGCTTCGTCGGCGCCGAAGAACTTGTCGCGCTCGACCGCGGTCTCGATCGCCTCGATCGGCTGGCCGGTATATTTGGCCATCAGCTCGTTCATCCGGTGACGGATGCGCAATATCTCCTTGGCCTGGATCTCGATGTCGCTGGCCATGCCCTGGGCGCCGCCCGAGGGCTGGTGGATCATGATCCGGGCGTTGGTGAGAGCGACCCGCATGCCCGGCTCGCCGGCGCAGAGCAGGAAGGCGCCCATCGAGGCGGCCTGGCCGACGCAGACGGTGCCGACCCGCGGGCGGATGTACTGCATGGTGTCGTGGATCGCCATGCCCGCCGTCACCACCCCGCCCGGCGAGTTGATGTACATGAAGATGTCCTTCTTCGGATTCTCGCTCTCGAGATAGAGCAGCTGGGCGGTGATCAGCGTCGCCATATGGTCCTCGACCGGGCCGGTCACGAACACGATCCGCTCCCGCAGCAGGCGGGAGTAGATGTCGAAGCTGCGCTCGCCGCGGTTCGACTGCTCGATGACGATGGGGACGAGGCCGGCGAGAATGTCTGCGTGATCGGGCATGACGGGGTCCTGCTTAGGGTGTGTCGTGCCGAGGTAGGCGGCGGGAAGCGAAGCGGCAAGGGGCCCGCTGTCATGGATCAAGCCGTCGCCGCTTGCGCCGCCGCCGCTCCTGTTGCAGTTTCGTGCTTCGAGCGGAGGCGGCATGAAGCATTATCGGGTCAACAAGGTGACGAAGCCGGACGGCGCGGTCGTCAAGAAGAAGGACATCCTCGCCGCCGGCCACAGCGAGGCGCTGGCGCGGGCCGAGGCGGACGAAGATTGCCCGGTCTGCGAGGTCTGGCACGAAGGTCGCAAGATCGGCTCGGTGGTCTGAGCGCCACATCAAACAAAATCGTTTTCCAACATGGATCAACTTGCCGGATCGGCCGTTGGGCCGCGAAGGAGTTCGTCGTCATTAGGGACAAGGAAAATCGCCAGGGCCGCCGGGAACGGCAGGCGCGCGAGCTGGAGAGCAACCAGCAGGCGCTGCGCGACAGCATCGCCGAGAGCAAGCGGCTTGCCGATGAAGCCGACGAACTGATCCGTCGGCACCGTCACGAATGCGACGCGGACGGGGGGAAATAGAGCTCGATCCTTCGAGTTGCGGCGCGAAGCCGAACAAGGCAGTTTCGCCGGCGATGCGCCGCCCCCCGTTCCTCGTTGCCGCTCTGGCCGGCCTTGCCGCCTGCTCGCCGGGAAGCGACGTGCCCGCCGCCGAGCGGGGCGTCGCCGCCTTCCATGCCACGCTCGACGCCGGCCGCTATGGCGCGATCTACTCCGCGAGCAGCGAGGAAATGAGGCGAACGACGTCGGGCGAGGACTTCACCCGCCTTCTCGAGGCGGTCCATGGCCGATTGGGCCGGTTCCGCGCCGGAACCACGCGCAGCTGGAACGACAGCCGCACCACCTCCGGCCGCTTCGTCACGATCGATTACACCGCGACCTACGAACGCGGTGCGGCCGACGAGAATTTCGTGTTCAGGATCGACGATGGGCGGGCGGCGCTCGCCGGCTACCACGTCGACTCGCGGGCGCTGGTCGAAGCCCCGGTCCAGCCATCCCCCGAGCCGGCGGAGCCCTCGGAGAACCGATGAGCTTCCTCGAACCCGAGCGGGATCCGCCTCTGGCCTGGTGGTTGTGGCCGGTCCTGCTGCTGCTTTGCGGCGGAGCGATGTATGTCGCGATAACCCACGACCGCGCTCTCGAAGGCCTGATCGCGCCCGGGTTCCTCATCCTCGCCGCGATCGTCGGGCTCGAGCGCCGCCACGCCCGGCGTCCCTGCGATGAATGAATAGGCCCCGGCGAGGCTAGTCCTTGCCGATCTCGCGCCAGCTCTTCTCGCCGAGCTCCACTCCGAACTTCTTCGCCGCCTTCTCGATACGCTTCCAGGCGGCGTCGCGCTCGGAGTCGCTGACCCCTTCGACCTGGTTGAAGCGCGCGACGGCGTTCCTCACGTGACCGGCATTCTCGAGCGGCTCCTTGCGCTCCTCGGGAAAAGCGAAAGCGCTCTTGTCGAGCTTGTCACGCTGCTTCGTGCTGAGCTTGGTCATGCCGGCCTCCATCACTGACGCCCGCGGTACCAACGCGCCGGACGCGCCGAGGTTCGACCCGGCGCCGCCGTCAGGAAGCTCGGGTCGAGCCGGCGCGAATTGCACCGGCAGCGGTGCGGCGGTGGACGGGCTGCTTTATCCGGCGCGAGAGGGTTTGGCCGGGCGGCTGCGGGCATGATTGCCGATGCGGCCACGGTGCGCCCCGTACGCTCGTTGCCGATGAAGCCGGACTGCAGGCCAGCGGCATAGACGGCGCGGGCCAGGCAGAGGAGTTCGTCGGAGCCGGTCTCGCCTTCGAACCACTCGGCCCGGAGGGTCAGGACGCCGAAGCGCAGGAGGAAGCGCGATCCCGGCTCGAGGCCGCACAGCCGCTCGATCCCGGCGGCCGCCGTGGGCAGATCCTCGGGCGTGCCGTCCCAGGCGGGCAGGCGGCCGAGCAGACCGCGCTCCGCGAGCCAGCCACGAGATTCGGCGAGCGCGCTTGCTCGGCTGAGCGCATCGTAGCTGCGCCCATAGCGGGTGCCGGTGCGCGCGGAGTCGAACTGCAGGTCCACGGAGGTGGCGAGCGAGGCGCGGGCGGCGCAGCCGAGCTGGCGCTCGCTGGGCGACGCGGCGCCGGCGCCGACTGCAACCACTTCCTCCTCGAGCAAGGCATCCTCGCCGATCCGCACGCTGCGTTCAGGAAAGCCGCAGGCGGCAAGCTGTCGCGCCGCCTCGTCGGCGCTCCGCGCTTCCAGAACCGGGGCCGCGAGAAGGAGCCAGGCGGCGAGGATCATCGCCTCCGCGCCCTCACGCGCCCGGCCCGTCCGCGAACCATTCGGGGAAGAGGCGAAGGCTGGTCATCCGGTTGTACTCGAAAGCGGCGATGAAGCCGGCCTGCTCCTCGCCCCAATATTGGTCGTGGACGAACATGCCGTTGCAGCCCTCCGGATCGGCGGCATGGTAGCTGTAGCGCTTCAAGGTGAAGGCGAAGGCGGTGCGTTTGCCGCGGCGGCGGATCCGCTTGAGCTCGGCGAGCCCGATCGGGCGGCTGTCGAGCTTGCCGTCGGAGAGTCGGTAGGTGCGCAGGAATTGGACCGGCTCCCCCCGCTCGCTGCCGTCGAACAGGAGTTCGTCGTCGACGCTGAAGCCGCGGTCGGCATACCAGGCCTCGACTGCGTCCTTCGGCATCGACGGCGCCTCGTTCAGCATCCGCACCAGGTCCTCTATCGCCGCGACGCACTCTTCCTCGCGCCAGTGGAGCGGCCGGCGGGTGCCGGTCAGCTCGCAGGCGCCGGCCCTGCCCGGAGCGAACGTCGCCGCCACCGCCGCAGTAAGCAGGGCCCGTCGCCCGATTCCCAACCGCTCACCCATCGCCACCTTTATCCGTGCAAGCTCCCGCCGGCGCAACCGGGAGGGGTTGTGCCGGTCCTGCCGGGTCGCCACATGCGGGGGGCGGCGGGGGCGTTAATCAATAAGCCATTGTGGTCGTGCGATAGAGCGGGCTAACATGGCTTTCGAGCAAAGGGCGTGAGGCGATGCGCCCGTCAGGAAGGTTATGACGAAGCTAAGCGGCAGCGATTCCAAGAGCACCCTCTATTGCTCCTTCTGCGGAAAGAGCCAGCATGAGGTCAGGAAGCTCATCGCCGGGCCGACCGTGTTCATCTGCGACGAGTGCGTCGAGCTGTGCAACGACATCATCCGCGAGGAGACCAAGTCCTCGCTGGTGAAGACCCGCGACGGCGTTCCGACGCCGCTCGAGATCTGCAAGCATCTCGACGATTACGTCATCGGGCAGAGCCACGCCAAGCGTGTCCTCTCGGTCGCGGTGCACAACCATTACAAGCGGCTCGCCCACGGCGCCAAGTCCGGCGAGGTCGAGCTTTCCAAGTCGAACATCCTGCTGATCGGCCCCACGGGCTGCGGCAAGACGTTGCTAGCCCAGACCCTGGCGCGGCTTCTCGACGTGCCGTTCACCATGGCCGACGCGACGACGCTGACCGAGGCCGGCTATGTCGGCGAGGACGTCGAGAACATCATCCTGAAATTGCTCCAGGCCAGCGACTACAATGTCGAGCGGGCGCAACGGGGCATCGTCTATATCGACGAGATCGACAAGATCAGCCGCAAGTCGGACAATCCCTCGATCACCCGGGACGTTTCCGGTGAAGGCGTGCAGCAGGCATTGCTGAAAATCATGGAGGGTACGGTTGCGTCGGTCCCGCCGCAGGGCGGGCGCAAACATCCGCAGCAGGAGTTCCT
>JAXDPA010000061.1:0-8459 GCA_034668685.1 Sphingomonadales bacterium
GCTCGGCGCGCGCGACCCAGTTCCAGGGATTGTCGGCGAAGGATTCGAACCGCACCCGGTCCACGAGTCCCAGCTCGCCCGCCAGCGCCCGCAGCCGCCCCTCTTCCGAGCCGCGCCCGACCAGCACCACGTCGTGGCTGTCGCGGAACGCGCTGCCGGCGAAGGCGCGAAGCAGAAGGTCGTGCCCCTTCTGGTATTGCAGGCGCCCGACCGAGACGATGAACGGCCGGGTGGGCTCGGCGGCCAGCGGTTCGGCCGCCTGGCGCCGGATCCGCTCGATGTCGATCGGGTTGTTGATCACGCGCACCCGTCCCGGCTCGAGGCCGAGCCAGTCGGCGAGGCTGCCGGCGAGCTGTTCCGAATTGACCAGCACGCAGTCGGCGGCGCGATAGGCCTTGCGGGTGAGCGCCATCGCCACTCTCCGGCCGAACGCGCCGGTCGCCTCGTCGCCGGTGGCGCGGACCAAATTGTTGCCCTCGCGCGCGATCCACACCGGCCGGTGCCGGCCCATGCCCGCGAGCGCGCGGTGGGCGACGAGGTTGGTGCCCTTGGCGAAGCTCATCACCACGTCCGGCCGAAGCTCCTCGACGATCGAGCGGAAGATTCGGGGCGCGACCAGCGCGCCGAGCGCGAGGCGGTGGAGGTGGTAGAAGCTGGTGTCGCTTCCGGTCGGGAACAGCCGCTCGCCCCAGCCGCGGTGATGGACCCGGCTGAGATCGGCCTGGCCGAGATAGTCGCCCTCCCGGCGGAGCACGCCCATGTCGACGTCCAGCGCTCCGAGCGCCTGCGTGTTGAGGAGGTGGAGCGCCACACGCTCGGCGCCGCCGCCGTTCAGCCAGCTGAGCAGCAGCAGAACGCGCAGCCGCGGGCCCCTGCCGGCCGTCGGGAGAGCATCGGGGCCCATCGGCGGCTTCTTGCCGCCTTGCGCCACCTGTGGCAATCGCGGCGCCAAGGGCCCACGGAATTTGTTTTGGCAGCGTATCAGCTTCTCGCCGGTTCCGACGCCTTCTGGGCCCGTGCCGCCTCGGACATCGAGGGGGCCCATGAGCGCGTGCTCGTCCAGGCGATGACCTTCGAAGGCGACGCGGCCGGGCAGGCGGTCGCGGCCGCCGTTCGCGGCAGCCGGGCGACCGAGCGGCGTGTGCTGGTCGACGATTATACCCGCGTCGTGGTCAGCGACTGCTTCGTCCAATCCCCGCGCTATCTCGCCGACCGCGGCTTCCGCGACGAGGTCCGGGCGACGCGGGCGATGTTCCAGGGCCTGAAGGAGGCCGGCGTCGGAGTCCGCACCACCAACCCGATCGCCGGGCGGCTGCCCCGCTACGGCGTCAGGAACCACAAGAAGCTGATCGTCGCCGACGGCGTCGCCTATGTCGGCGGAGTCAATTTCAGCGACCATAATTTCGCCTGGCACGACCTCATGCTGAGGATCGACGACCCGGCGGCGGCCGATTTCCTCGCCGCCGACTTCGATGCGACCTGGGAGAGCCGAAGCGCCTTCCGAAAGGCGGAATTCGGGCCGCTCACGCTCTACGCGCTCGACGGGCGGACGAATCGCGAAGGGTTCGCTGACCTGTTCGCCGCCATCGCCACGGCGAGATCGCGGATCGAGATCGTCAGCCCCTATCTCTCCTTCCCCTTCCTCGATCGGCTCGGCGAGGCGGCGGCGCGGGGCGTGGAGGTCGAGCTGATCGCGCCGCTCGGCAACAACAAGCCGATGGTCCGCCATTACCTGTTCCAGGCGGCGCCGAAGGCGGGCATTCGCCTGCGGCTCAGCCCGGGCATGTTCCACCTGAAGGCGATGCTGATCGACGACCGGCTGCTCGTGCTCGGATCGAGCAATTTCGACTTTCCGAGCTATTATTCGATGGAGGAGTTCCTCGCCTTCCTCACCGACCCCGCGCTGATCGCCGCTTTCCGCGCCGACGTGCTGGAACCGCTCGTCGCCGGCGCCGTGGCCGGCGATCCGCCGCGTTCCGCCTGGTGGCACCGGACGCGGAGCAACCTCATCCTGCAGATGGGCCGCGGCATTGTCTCCGTGATGGGCCGTATGCCGCGCAGCGCCGTCGACTGGCGGGGGTGAGGGCGCCTCAGGGGTAGTGGAGGCGGACGGTGATCTCGTCGCCCGATTCGCGCACCCGGAAGCGGACGGAATGGAAGCTCGGCAGGCCGAGGAAGGTGTTCGGGTTGTTGGAGAAGCCGCCGGCTTCGACCGGGAAGCCGATGACGTTGCGGTCCAGCTTCCGGTTGGAATTGGCGTCGTGATAGACGGCGATCGCGTAGATTCCGGGCTTGGGCACGTAGATGCAGGTCCGGGACGTCCCGGCATGGGCCGGCGAGCGCCCGACGTAGAGCGATCCATGATGCGCGAGGAAACGGTTGGCGTCGTCGGCGTAGAGGGTGACCGCGATCAGGCCCTGGCTGGCTCGGACGCCTTCGACTCGGACGAACAGCCTGGTGTCGCTCGGATGGCCGGTGCACTGGCCGTCGGCCTGGGCGACGGCCGGAGCGGCGAGGGCGACCAGCGGGGCGAGCAGGAGGGCGGAAACGCGCATGCCGCGCCTGCTTAAGCGCCGCGCATGAACGCGCGATAAACCGAAGATGAATTCGCGGCGAGGAGCCGCTGTGGATTTTCGCAGGCGCTTGAAACAAAAGCGGCTTTTCCTACATTTTACTCAGCGCGCCGTCGTTTCCCCCCTTTTCGGCGGCGTGTGACGCTCTTTCGGGAGCGTTCCTCCCTGAACCTGGGCCAGCTGGCGATCCCGCCAGCTGGTCTTTTTCATTCCGCCGCGATCGCGTTGGGCGGCGCCAGCGCCTCCGCGGCCAAGGCGCGGGCGAGTTCGGCGATCAGAGCGGCCGCGGAGTCGAAGCCGGGCCCGGGCGCGCGAAGCGCGAAATCGAGATAGACCGAGCGGTCGATCTCGACCTGCAAAGCGTGGATGCCCTCGGCCGGACGGCCGTGGCGATCGGTGATGTGACCGCCGGCATAAGGGGCGTTGCGCGCGACGGCATAGCCGCACCGCCGAACCGCCGCCTCGGCGGCGTCGGCGAGGGCCGGCGCAATGCTCGTTCCATAGCGGTCGCCGAGCACGATCGGAGGCTCGCGCGCCGGATCGGCGCGGGGCGGCATCGAGTGGCAGTCGAGCAGGACGGCGACGCCGAAGCGGGCCCGGGCCGCGGCGAGCGCGTCGGCCAAAGCGGCGTGATAGGGCCGGTAGACCGACTCGATCCGGCGCGACAGCTCGGGCGCCGGGATTCGCTGCCGCCAGATCGCGCCGGCGCCGGCGATGCGCGCCGGAACCAGGCCGAGCCCGCCTCGGGTCCTGGGCGATTCCGAAAGCTCGGCCGGGTGCGGCCGCGGCACGACCAGTGCCGGGTCGATCTCGCGCTCGTCGCGGTTCAGATCGATCTCCGCGCGCGGCACGTCGGCGACGATCGCGCCGGCGCCTTCCGCGACGGCCCGCCAGACGAGCCGGTCGACCAGCCGGTCCTCGAGCGCCTCGAGCCGGCTGCGCGGAAGCCGCGAAGCGCCGAGCAGGGCCGCCGAATAGTGGCGGCCGGCATGGGGCACCGAGAGCACGACCGGACTGGCCGGAGTCGCGGGCCCGAGGCGGCGGAACGGGGGAGGGGAGGAGTCGGCCATTCGCCTTTCAACGGTAGATAGTCCGATTTCGGCACGCAATCGCCCTTGCGCGCCGTTCGCCCCAATCCGGGCGCCCGGCGCGCTGGCAAAGCACCGCCGCTTCCGGCATAGCATGGTCGTGCTGCTACGCGCATGGCGCGCGAGGGTTCCGGGAGCGCCGATGATCAGGATCCTGCTCGCAGAGGACGATCCGTCGATGCGGACCTACCTGGCGCGGGCGCTCGAGCGCTCGGGCTACGAGGTGGTTTCGGTCGACCGCGGCACCGCGGCCCTGCCGCTGATCGAGAGCCAGCCCTTCGACCTGCTGCTGACCGACATCGTCATGCCCGAGATGGACGGGATCGAGCTCGCCCAGAAGGCGGCCGCGGCGGCGCCCGACATGCGGGTGATGTTCATCACCGGCTTCGCCGCGGTGGCGCTGAAGGCCGGCAAGAGCGCGCCTTCCGCCAAGGTCCTCTCCAAGCCGTTCCACCTGCGCGACCTGGTCGCCGAGGTCGACCGCCTGTTCCAGACCGAGGACCGGCACGGGCGGCTGTAGGGCCGGCGCCATTTTTCAGTCCTCCCCATCGGCTACGCGGACGGGGAGGATTGGTACATGGCACCGGTCCGCGCCGCGCTCGTTGAATCCTTCATGCCGCGCTATTTCTTCAACGTCCGGACGCCCGCCTTCGAGGAGATCGACATTTCCGGCCGGCCCTGTGCCGACGACGTCGCCGCCCTCGCGCTGGCGATGGAAGTGGCCGGCGAAGTGGTGCGCGAGCAGCTCGACCGGCTCGAAGGGAGCTGCAGCGGCGAGGTCCAGGTCGAGGACGAGGCGCACCGGCTGGTCATGGTCCTGCCGATGCGGGCCGCGGCCTATTGAGGCGCGGGTTGCGCGGGGCAGGGAGCCTCGCTACATGCGCGCCTCGGGCTCCCGCCAGGGGGTCCGGTGGGCGTGTAGCTCAGTGGTAGAGCACTGTGTTGACATCGCAGGGGTCGCAAGTTCAATCCTTGCCACGCCCACCATTTCCCCCTTCAGCCCGTCCGCCGCGCCTCCCGGCGCCGGCGCTCGAACGGGGGACCGGCGAGGTAGGCGAGCACCCGGGCCACCGTCGCCCGCCGCGGCACCCGGCCTTCCCACAGGCTGAACACGAACCTCGGATCGCCCACCGCCTCACGCCCGAAGCGCGACGGGCTCATCTTCAGCGCCCGCATATGGGCCTCGATCCGTTCGATCAGCATGGTCCTCTCCCGGCGATTCGCACGCCCTTACTGTCCCATCCCGCGGTCGGTTGTCTAGGAAAAACCCTGCAAAGCGGGTTCGACAGCGGGCTCCCGTGCGTTGAAAATCTCGGCTATCCTCAGATACTTGTAGCAGAAAACCCTACAAAATCGCGGGACTTCATTTTGTAGGAGTTTTCCTGCAAGGCGTGCGCTAGTTCTTCTTTCGTTCAGGGTGCGCGGCGATCGCCGGCGCCGCCCGCAACGAGGGAAGATCGATGACCTACCGCCGTTATGCCCTGCTGCTGGCGACCGCCGCCGTCCCCGCCCTCGCCGCGGCGAGCGAGACGGTGACCTACAGCTACGATTCGCGGGGCCGGCTGATCCACGCCGCCCATGCCGGCGGGCCCAATGCCGGGCTCGCCACCGCCTACAATCTCGACAAGGCCGACAATCGCGGCGCGATGACCACGGGCGCGGGCGTGCCGGTCCCCCCGGCTCCGCCGCCGCCACCTCCGCCGCCTCCGCCTCCGCCGCCGCCTCCGCCGCCGCCCCCGCCGCCCCCGCCGCCGCCGAACGCGCCGCCGCAGGTGCAGAACGAGACTTTGAACCTGGCGCCCTGCGCGACCGCGTCGATCAACGTGCTGGCGAACGACAGCGACCCGGATGGGAACCTGCCGCTGGCAGTCGTCTGGATGGCTGACCCGCTGATCGGCACGCTGACCTACGGGCCGGACGGCAATGTGACCTACACCTCCGGCAACAGCCCCGGCCAGGCCGAAGCGATCGACTACATGGTCGAGGACAGTCTCGGCGGCGCCAACCCCGGCAAGCTGTTCGTCAACATCGGCAGCAGCGGCAACAGCGAATGCGAGGTCGGCGGCCAATGACCGCCCGATCCCTTCCGCCCCGATTCCACCCGTCTGGAGACCAAGACATGATCGCGCTCACCCCACCGGCCGGCCGCCGAACCCTTCGTTCCCGCCTCTCCGGGGGCGTCCTGCCGCTCGCCGCGGTGCTGGCGACGGCGAGCTGCGGCTTCGCCGCCCAGCCGGCGGCCGCGACCGCCAGCCTTTCTCCGCCGCCCGAGAAGTTCGCGATCTCGCCCGGCGGAGTCGACATGCGCAGCGGCCGCTACGTCTACAACCAGACCGACGTCTCGATTGGCGGCGAGGCGACCGGCCTCGCCCTCACCCGGACCCTGACCCAGCAGGTCGCCGGCCATACCAACCCGTTCGCCACCTTCTCGCACAATTGGGACGTGCTGATCAGCGAGAAGCGGGTCGACATCGAGCATGGCGACTTCAAGCACATCGAAGGCCACCCCGATTACCAGATGGAGATCAATTTCGGCGGCCGCTCGCAGACCTTCCGGGCCTATGGCACACAGGGCGGCTTCGATCTGATCTCCCGCTCCGGTTACGGGGACCTGTCGGCGCCGCTGGGCGCCAACCGCTCGAGCGGCACGACCGTCTACACCTTCAAGTCCGGCGACGGCACGATGGCGGTCTTCAGGCCGATCGGAAGCGCCGACTGCTCGACCCTGATGCGCTGCGCCTATGTCGACCATATCGTCCAGGCGGACGGCACGACCCTGACGTTCGAGTACGACAATCTCGGCTCCGCCAACACGACCCGCCTGAGGAGCATCACCAGCAACCGCGGCTACGCGCTGCTGCTCGAATATTCGGGCGCGCTGGTCAGCAAGGCGTGCGTCCTCAACCTCACCCAGAGTGTGAAGCCGTCGAACAATGTCTGCCCGGCCGGTGCGGCGAGCGCGACCTACGGCTATGACAATGCGGCCGGCGAGACCCGGCTGGCGAGCGCCGTCGACGCCGCCGGCGGCACCTGGGGCTTCGTCAACGCGCCGAACTCGACCGGCTTCGTCAAGCCCGGCCAGACGACGCCCTGGCAGACCCTCTCCTTCTACAACCGCCCCAATGACGACGGACTCTACGAGCAGATCGCCAGCCGCCAGGATTTCGCCGATGGCCAGAGCTACACCTACTCGTTCAACGAGGCGCCGTTCGTCGAGGGCCATATCTCGCAGATCGCCGGCGGCAGCTTCACCAACGCCAAGGGCGAGACCACTTCGCTCGTCTACGAGGCGCCCATCGCGCCGCACTCGCAGCAAAGCGCGTGCACCCACACCGGCTGTCCCTTCTATAATTTCGAGGACACGCCGCAATATACCGGCGCCTACCAGATCACGCCCGGCCCGACCGCGATCATCGACCCGCTCGGCCACACCACGACGAACGATTATTGCGACCCCAACGCGATGGCCAATTTGCCGCCGCAGGAGCATGACCGCTGCCTGGTCGCGCCGGCGCCGGTCTCGACCACCGATCCGGGCGGGATCACCACCTATCTCACCTGGGATTATGTCACCCGCAACCTGCTCGCCACCCGCCAGGTGGCGCGGCCGCCGGCCGCCGGCCAGCCGGCGCTTCCCGACCTGGTGCGAAGCGCGACTTATTATTGCACGCCCGCCGAATTCACCCACTGCACCAAGCCGACCTCAGTCACCGACGAGCGCGGCAACACCACCGACTATTACTACGATCCCATCCATGGCGGGGTGCGGACCGAGACCCTGCCGGCGCCGACGCCCGGCGCGCCGCGGCCCCAGACCCGCTATTTCTACGAGGCGCGCCACGCCTGGATCTCGAACGGCGCCGGCGGCTACGTCCAGGTGCTCGCACCGGTCTACGTGCTGACCAAGACCAGCCTGTGCAAGACCGGCGCCGCCTCCGGCGACGGCTGCGCGACCCCCGGCGACGAGGTGATCACCACCTACGATTACGGCCCGGACAGCGGCCCGAACAACCTCGAGCTGAGGGGCAGTGTCGTCGACCAGGGCGGCCTGAACCTGAGGACCTGCGCCGCCTTCGACGCCGCCGGCAACAAGCTGAGCGAGACCAGGCCGCGCGCCGGGCTGACCAGCTGCCCTTGAGCCCGCGCGAACGATCCTAAGAACCCTATCCGACCGACAAGGAAAACGGCCATGGCCTTCCGCAAATCCGCCCTTCTCGCCGCCACCATCCTCGCCGCCGGCCTTCCCGCCGCGGCGCACGCGCAGAGCGGCGCGCCGTTCACCACCTATTTCCGCTACGACGCGATGCACCGGCTGACCGGAAGCATCGCGCCCGACCCGGACGGCGCGGGGCCGCTCCACTATATGGCGGTGCGCAACACCTATGACGGCGCGGGGCGCCTCACCAAGGTCGAGAAAGGCGAGCTGAGCTCGGTCCCCGACGCGAGCGTCGCGCCGGCGGCATGGGGAAGCGCCTTCACCGTGCTTCAGACGATCGACACCGCCTACGACGCGCTCGACCGCAAGACCCGGGAGAGCGTGTCGGCGGGCGCCACCACCTTCACCCTCACCCAGTCGAGCTACGACAATGCGGGACGGCTGGCCTGCACCGCCGTGCGGATGAACAGCGCCGTCTTCGCCTCGGTGACCTCCGACGCCTGCGCGCTCGGGACGAGCGGGAGCTTCGGCCCGGACCGGATCATCCACAACAGCGACGCTGCCGACGGTCGGCTGACCGCGGTCGCCGAAGGCTGGGGGACCGGCTGGCAGGGCAACGAGAAGGTGCTGACCTACACGGCC
>JAXDPA010000062.1:0-29058 GCA_034668685.1 Sphingomonadales bacterium
CCTGGCCGAACCTCAAGGTGTTCGCGGTCGAGCCGACGCTGTCGCCAGTCCTGTCCGGCGGCCAGCCCGGCCCGCACCCGATCCAAGGGATCGGCGCCGGCTTCATTCCCAAGATCATGGACGTCAGCCTGCTCGACGGCGTGATCGAGGTCGATCCGGGTGACGCCAAGGAAATGGCGCGGCGCGCCGCCCGCGAGGAAGGGATGCTGGTCGGCATTTCCTCCGGCGCGACGCTCGCGGCGATCGCGCAGAAGTTGCCCGAGCTCGGCGACAATCCGCGCGTTCTCGGGTTCAACTACGACACCGGCGAGCGCTATCTCTCGGTCCCGGATTTCCTGCCCGAGGAAGGGTGAGGATCGGGCTCGCCTTTAGCCCCCTCCCCTTGAGGGGGGAGGGTTAGGGTGGGGGTGGAGTCAATGAAGCGAGGCGCCTCTCCGACTACGCCGCCCCTCCCCTGCCCCTCCCCCTCAAGGGGAGGGGAAATAAGCTCATGACTCCCCTCCCCGCCTTGCTCGCCTTCACCGGCGCGGCCGCGCTGCTGACGGTAAGTCCGGGGCTGGATACCGCCCTGGTCCTCAGGACGGCGGCGGTCGAGGGGCCGCGGCGGGCGTTGCTGGCCGGGCTCGGCATCTGCCTCGGCTGCCTCGCCTGGGGCGCCGTCGTCGCCTTCGGCCTCGGCCTGCTGCTGCAGGCGTCGCTCCTCGCTTACACCGCGCTCAAATGGGCCGGCGCGGCCTATCTCCTCTGGCTCGGCTTCCAGCTCCTCCGCGCGCCGCGGTCGGAGCTGGGCGGCGCCGCGCCTCGGCGGGAAGCCTCGGGCCCGGCCTGGCTGCGCCGCGGCTTCCTCACCAACCTGCTGAACCCCAAAGTGGGGGTATTCTACCTGTCGTTCCTGCCGCAATTCATCCCCGCCGGGAGCGACGTCGCCGGCTGGACCTTGCTGCTCGCGGCGATCCACTCCGCGCTCGGCCTCGCCTGGTTCGTCGCGCTCGTCGCGGCGACCCGCCCGCTCGCCGCCGCGCTGAGGCGGCCGCGCGTGATCGGCTGGCTCGACCGGGCGACCGGCGCCGTCTTCCTCGCCTTCGCCGCCCGCCTGGCGCTGTCGCGCGATTGAGGAACCGCCGCGCGCCGAACAGCGTTGAGCCTCCGAAACAAAGGGAGACACCTCCATGACCGACCCCGATCGCGAGCGCGAGACGACCGTCATCCACACCGACAATGGCGGCGGGGGCGGCGGGACCGTCATCGCCGTGGTGCTGCTGATCGCCGTGCTGGCACTGCTCTTCTACCTGTTCGGCGGCCAGCTGCTCGGCGGCAAGAAGACCGACGTCAATGTCCACGTCGACGCTCCGGCCAAGACCGGCTGAGGCGGAGGAGTTCGAGCCATGACCGATCCCGACCGCGAAACCGTGCGCGAGGAGCGCACCACCGTCGTCCACACCGATAGCGGCGGCGGAGGCGGCGGCCTCATCGCCGTCGTGGTGCTGATCCTCGTCCTGCTGGTTATGGGCTTCCTGTTCTTCCGCGGCAGCTTCAACCGGACCGCCGATCAGGTCGGCCTCAATGTGAACCTGCCATCCAAGATCGAGGTGCCGAACGTGAACGTGAAAATGCCCTCGAAGATCGAGGTTAAGACTGACGGCGCCGCCACGGCGACGTCGAACACGGCTTCGAAATAGGGCGGAAAAACGAGCGGGAGGTGAACGGCCGCTGACAAGGTCATTCAGCCTTTCCTCAACCGAATCAAGGCATAAGCCTTGTCGTCAACCCGCGCGGGTTGGCCCCTCGTGTCGCGTAGTGAGGGAGGGGCCGGAGGTTCGCGCCTCCGGCCCCTAACCTATTCCGGATCGGGGTCGCCATCCTCCGCCGGGGCGTTGGCGTTGCCGCCGACTTCCTTTCCGCCGAGCCGTCCGTGGCCGTAATATTCCATCCCGGACTGGCCGCCATGGCCGAGGAAGCCGTCGGAGCCGGCTTCCCCCTCGTCGCCGGTGTGGGGATTGGGATAGGCGCCGCCGCCCGAATCGCCGCCGCCGGATCGGCCGTGCATCGGTGCGCGCGCCTCGCGCTTCTTGTCATCGTCCATGACGGCCTCCGCGGTTGATCGTTCGCCTCGTCAATGGCCGGACGCCGCCGGGGTTCCCCCGCCGAGCCGCGGCTCGGGACGCAGCGGCGGCCGATCCGGCCGGAGAGCGCCGTGTGTGGACGCGGCGTGGGAAAGGCCGCTAACAGGCCCCGCGATGGCGGACGCAAGGATCATCGATATCGAGCTCGACGAGCGCACCATCATTCGCCGCAGCGACGATATCGAGCGGGAGAAGAAGGTCGCCGTCTTCGACCTGCTCGAGCAGAACCGATTCCAGCCCGCCGGGCACGACGGCCCATTCCGCCTGCGCCTTCGAATCGAAGACGGCCGCCTCGTCATCGAGCTTCGGAGCGAGGAGGGGGCGCCGCTCGACACCATCCGTCTCGGCCTCGCCCGCTTCAAGCGGCCGGTCAGGGACTATTTCGCCATCTGCGAGAGCTATTTCAAAGCGGTGCGCTCCGACGCGCCGCACGGGCTGGAAACGATCGACATGGCCCGCCGAGCGATCCACAACCAGGCCGCCGAACTGCTCCGCGAATGCCTGGCGGACAAGGTGGAGATGGACTTCGACACCGCCCGCCGCCTCTTCACCCTGATCTGCGTGCTGCACATCAAGTGACGTTCACGGTCTTGCTCGCGGGCGGCATTCAGGCGAGACACGCAGCGTCATGAAAATGCCGATCGCCCTCTTTCTCATCGCCGTCTGCGCGGCGGCTCCCGCGGCCGCGCGGCCTCCCCTTCCCGCCTTCCAGGCCTCCAGCACGGGGCCCGCCTGGCAGCTGGAAGTCTTCGAATCGGACCTCGCCATCAGCTTCGGCCCGGACGGATCGCCGCCGGGCACGACCGGCGAAGCCTATCTTCTCGGCGGCGTTCGGCACCGGGACGAGGGCGGCATCCTCTATTGGGACGCCGCGAAGGATGCGATGGCTCTCTCGGTCGAGGCCCGGGCCGGCGCCTGCACCGATGCCGCCGGCGCGGCGGGCGCGTACCGCGTCACCGTCCGCTTCAGGCAGCGGACGCTGGAAGGCTGCGGCAGCGTGCCCGCCCCCCGGAAACATCGCTGATGAGCATCATGTCCGACCGCTGGATTCGCGAGCGCGCGCTGAACGACGGGATGATCGAGCCGTTCGAGGACGGACAGAGGCGCGAGGGGACGATCAGCTACGGCCTCTCCTCCTACGGCTACGACGCCCGAGTCGCCGACGAGTTCAAGATCTTCACCAACGTCGATAACGCCATCGTCGACCCCAAGGACTTCGCGTCGAACAGCTTCGTCGACCGCAAGACCGATTGCTGCATCATCCCGCCCAACAGCTTCGCCCTCGCCCGGACGATCGAATATTTCCGCGTTCCCCGTGACGTTCTGGTCATTTGCCTCGGCAAGTCGACCTATGCGCGCTGCGGAATCATCGTCAACGTGACGCCGCTCGAGCCGGGCTGGGAGGGCCACGTCACCCTCGAATTCTCCAACACGACCCCGCTGCCGGCCCGGGTCTACGCCAACGAGGGCGCCTGCCAGTTCCTCTTCCTGCTGGGCAACGAGCCCTGCGAGACGAGCTACGCGGACCGCGCCGGCAAATATATGGGCCAGCGCGGGGTCACGCTTCCGAAGCTCTGAGCGGAACGTCACCCCGGACTTGATCCGGGGTCCACCTTGAGAGTCATCGACAAGAAGGTGGATGCCGGATCAAGTCCGGCATGACGAAGACTATTTCGCCGCGAGCAGCGCCCTCGCCTCGTGGATCAGGTGCACCCAGTCGGCGAAGGCCTTGGCGAGGCCGGCGACCAAATCCTTGAGCGGGCCGTCCTTCAATAGCCCGTCGGCGTCGAAGCTGTCGTCGGAGACGTGCCCGAGATAGGCTTCGGGGTGCTGCATCACCGGCATGTTGAGGAACACGCAGGCCTGGCGCAGCTGGTGGTTGGCGCCGAAGCCGCCGATCGCGCCCGGCGAGGCGCTGACGATCGCGGCCGGCTTCTGGTTCCAGACGCTCTGGCCGTAGGGCCGGGAGCCGACGTCGATCGCGTTCTTGAGGACGCCCGGCACGCCGCGATTATATTCGGGCGTGACGAACAGGATGCCGTCGGCGCCGCGGATCGCGTCGCGGAACGTGGTGTAGGCGGGCGGCTGCTCCCCGCCGTCATAGTCCTGGTTGTAGAGGGGCAAGTCGCGGATCTCGACGATTCCGCAATCGAGCCGGCCCTTCTCCAGGGCGCAAAGCGAGCGGGCGATCTTGCGGTTGAGGCTGCCGTCGCGGAGGCTGCCGACCACCGTCGCGACCTTGAGAATATCGCCCATCGACTCGCCTCCGCCAGTGTGGAAACGCGCCGCTTAGTCCTAAAGGGGCCGCGCCGGAAGGCGCGGCCCGCCCGGCTCACATCTGGTCGGCCTCGAACTTCTTCCACTCGTCGCGGGTGAGGCAGAGCTTCTCGCGCTTGAGCCGCGACGCGCTGTATTCGAACGTCTTGCAGATCTTGCGCTCGCCTTTGTCGCGGTCGGCCGAGACGGCGGCCGGGCTGCCGGCCTCGGCCGTGGCGGCCGCGTTGGCCGCCTCGACGGGAGTGCGCTCGGCCGAAGCCGGGGCGGCGGCGATAAGGGCGGCCGCGGCCGCCGATGCGAAAGCGATCCTGATCATCTTCGGGTCCTCCAGGGGTCGAAATCCCCGACTACATTTGTACGCGGACTGCCCCGCGCCCCGCTACGGACCGACGGGTCGCTCGCAGAAAGACGGTGGCGCTTGGTCGAAAACCGGGCTCCGCGAGGGCATTCCGCCGACCGATCCGGCTCCAGCGGCGAGCCGCTCCCGCCCGAGCCCGATACTGGAAATTGCCGCCGCTTTGCGCTATGGAGCGGAAATCCACGGGAATTGAGGGGGTTGGGACCAACTGCAAGCCGCACCGCCGAAGGGCGGCCGAATGCCTTTCCGCTTCGTTACATCTTGTTGAGGTGACGGCGAAAAGGTCGTGCGTTAATCTGGCATTCAGCCCCCGAAACGCGATTTTCCAGCTATGAGCGCTCTCCGTCTTGCCGAACGCCATTGGGCCACAGACGCCCCGCCCGTCTCGGGCGAGGGGCTGCGCATCGCCCTCTTCTCCGGCAATTACAATTGCGTCCGGGACGGCGCCAACCGGGCGCTCAACCGCCTCGTCGCCCACCTCATCGCCCGCGGCACCGCAGTTCGTGTCTATTCGCCGACCGTAGACGAGCCGGCCTTCCCGCCCGCCGGCGATCTTGTCTCATTGCCGTCAGTCGGCATTCCGAGGCGCAAGGAATATCGGTTTTCGGTGCGCTTCCCGCGCCGGATCCGCGACGACATCGCCGCCTTCGCGCCGACCCATTTTCATTTGTCCTGCCCCGATTATGCCGGCGGCCGAGCCATCGGCCTCGCCCGCCAGCTCGGCGTGCCGGTGATCGCCAGCATGCACACGCGATTCGAGACCTATCCGGCCTATTACGGCCTCGATTTCCTGGTGCCCCCGATCAAGCGGCGCCTCAGGAGCTTCTACTCGCGCTGCGACCACGTCCTCGCCCCCAATCCGCAAATGGCCGAGAGCCTCGGCGAGTTCGGGGTAACTCCCGAGCGCACTCACATCTGGGGCCGGGGCGTCGATCGGAACGTCTTCTCGCCCGAGCGGCGCAGCGGCGCCTGGCGGATCGCCCACGGCTATGGCGACAAGGACCCCATCGTCCTGTTCTTCGGCCGGCTGGTGCACGAGAAGGGACTCGACATTTTCGCCGACAC
This sequence comes from Sphingomonadales bacterium, assembly GCA_034668685.1. Taxonomy (GTDB): domain Bacteria; phylum Pseudomonadota; class Alphaproteobacteria; order Sphingomonadales; family Sphingomonadaceae; genus Allosphingosinicella. The sequence goes on from JAXDPA010000062.1 coordinate 5,824, forward strand.
GATGGCGGCGCTGAGGGCGCGGGGACACAGGCTCCGCCCGCTGGTCGTCGGCGACGGGCCGGCGCGGCCGTGGCTCGAGGGGAGATTGCCCGAAGCCCTGTTCACCGGCCATCTCGACGGCGAGGCGCTCGGCCGGGCCGTCGCCAGCGCCGACATCCTGGTCAACCCCAGCGTGACCGAGGCGTTCGGCAACGTGAACCTCGAGGCGATGGCGGCCGGCCTCGCGGTGGTGAGCGCCGACGTCGGCAGCGCCCAGGCGCTGATCGAGGACCAGCGCCATGGCCTGCTCGTCCCGCCCAAGGACCCCGCCGCCTATGCCGATGCGGTCGAGACCCTGATCCGCAACCCCGCCCGTCGCGCCCGCCTCGCCTCTGCGGCCTCGAACGCCAGCCTTGCCTACAATTGGCCCGCCATCCTCGACGAGGTGATCTCCGTCTACCGTCGCGCCGGCGCCTGACCGGAGCTAGCGCCGTCCCTGGTGGCGGATGTTGCCGGGGCGGCCGCGGCGGCCCTGACGTCGCGGGCCATCCCCGTCGCCGCGCCTCCCGTCCCGCGCCCGCTGCGGGCGGGCCGGCGTATAGCCGCCGGCGTCGGGCAATTCGAAGCGCAGGCCGCCGGAAACGGGATTGGCCTCGGCCAGCCTCAGCTTGAGGCGCCGGCCGGGCGCGAACCGCTCGTCGCTCTCCTCGCCGACCAGGCTCTGGCTCGCTTCGTCGTAGCGGAAATATTCGCGGCCGAGCGTCGAGACCGGCACCAGACCGTCGCCGCCCAGGCCCTCGACCGTCGCGAAGAAGCCGAACGGCTGGACGCCGGTGATCCGGCAGTCGACGAGGTCGCCGACCCGCTCCGAAAGATAGGCCGCGACGTAGCGATCGAGAGTCTCGCGCTCCGCCTCCATCGCCCGCCGCTCGAGCTGGGAGATCAGCTCGCCGGTCACCTCCATCGCCTCAGCCTCGCCGTCGCTCAGTCCTCCTTGGCCGAGCCGATAGGCGCGGACCAGGGCGCGGTGGACGATAAGGTCGGCATAGCGCCGGATCGGGCTGGTGAAATGGGCATAGGAGCCGAGCGCCAGGCCGAAATGGCCGGCATTTTGCGGGGCGTAATAAGCCTGGGTCTGGGTGCGCAGGATCTGCTCCATCACCTGCGGCAGGATAGCGGATTCCGCCTCCGCCTCTTCCGTTCCCCGGCGAAAGCCGGGGTCCAGTTGCTCAGCCTGTGCTGGGCCCCGGCCTTCGCCGGGGCGCCCGATCGAACGGACTCGTTCGATCAGGCGGTTGAAGGTCGCGGGACGGACCACCTGGCCGAGCGCGAACTCCACCCCGAAGGTCGCGAGATAATCCTTCAAGGCGACCAGCTTCTCGCGCCCGGGCGGCTCGTGGACGCGGTACATGACCGGCGCCTTCTTCGCCTCCAGCGCCTTGGCCGCCGCGACGTTGGCGGCGATCATGTAATCCTCGATCAGCTTGTGTGCGTCGAGCCGCTCGCGCGGCGCGACCGAGGTGATGCGGCCCTTCTCGTCGAGCATCACCTGCCGCTCGGGAAGGTCGAGCTCGAGCGGCCCTCTCTTCTCCCGCGCCTTGTACAGCGCACGCCAGCAGGCCCAGAGCGGCTTCAGCGTCGATTCGACCAGCTCCGGCGACACCGGCGAGGCCTTCGCTTCTATCTCCGGCATGAAGCAGACGGGCGAAGCGACCTCGACCCGATCCTGTCCCCGCGACGCATCGATCGCCGCCTGGGCATCCTCGTAGGCGATGTTGGCGGCGATCCGGACCCGGGCACGGGTGAAGCGCCACGACTTGAGCCGGCCGTCCGTCGTCACCTGGAGGTGGCAGGCGAGCGCCGCGCGATCCTCGCCCTCCTTCAATGAGCAGATCTCCGCCGACAGCGTCTCCGGCAGCATCGGCACCACCCGGTCGGGGAAATAGACGCTGTTGCCGCGCTTCCTCGCCTCCTTGTCCAGGGCCGACCCCGGGCGGACGTAGAAGCTGACATCGGCGATGGCGACGATCGCCTTCCAGCCGCCGGGATTGGCCGGATCGTCGTCCTCGGCGGCCCAGACCGCGTCGTCATGGTCGCGCGCGTCGGCCGGGTCGATGGCGACGATCGGGATGAGGGTGAGGTCCTCGCGCTCGCCGAGCTCTTGCCTCGCCACACGCTCCGCTTCCTCCAGCACGGCTTCGGGGAATTCGTGGGGGATGCCGTGCTTGTGGATGGCGATGAGGCTGAAGCTGCGCGGCGCGAACGGGTCGCCGAGCACCTGGCTGACCCGGGCGCTGAGCCGCGGCGGGCGGCCGACCTTCTCGGCGAGGACGAGGTCGCCCGGCTCGGCCGGGCCGACGTCGGAAATGGGCAGCTCGCGCCGTTCCTTCTTCTCCACGGGGCGAAGCCACAGGCCCTGCGCCTCGCGGTGGACGACTCCGAGGACGAGCTCGCTGCCCTTCATCAGCTTCTTCATCGGGTGGGCGGCATAGCCGTTGCCGCGCGCTTCGGTGCGGGCGAGCAGGCGGTCGCCGACGCCCAGCGCCGAGCCCCTCCCCTTGCGCTCGAGCACCCTGAGGCGCGGCTCCGGCGCGTCCGATTCCCAGCGCTCAGGCACCGCCCAGGCTTGGCCGCTGTCGTCGATGTCGGTCACGCGCAGCACCGTCACCTTCGGGACTCCGCCGGCCTGGTGAAAGGCACGGCCGGGCGAAGCATCGATCAGCCCCTCGTCCGCCATGTCGCGGAGCAAAGCCTTCAGCGCCACCTTGTCCTGCCCGGAAAGCCCGAAGGCGCGCGAGATCTCGCGCTTCCCCGCCGGCTGGTCCGACGACGCGATGAAGTCGAGAATCTTCGCGCGGGTGGGAAGCCCTGTCCGCTGTCTCTTTGCCACTATCGCTGCGTCGCGGGCGGAGGTGTGTAGGGCCGAAACGCCCCGCCCGGCACGGCGGATGCAACCGGCGACTCGCTGCCGTCGGCCGCCACGGAGGAGACGCCAAAGACCCAGTCGTCGACGCGGATGTGCGGCAGCACGGACCGGTAGTAACCGCCGGCTTTCTCGAGCGGTCGATCGACCACCTCCACGAAGGTCGAGCCGTCGACGCGCAGGCTCTGCGTCCAATTCTGCGCGTCCGTCGGCCTCCAGCGCACCACATAGGCCACGGCGCCGGGCACGGCCGCCCAGCTTATCGTCGTATCCGTCGACACCGCGCCCTCCACCTTCGGCTCCGGCGGCATCGGCGCCGCGGCCAGAGTCGCGAGGGCGGCGACGTTGAGCTGGGTCACCTTGCGCAGATAGGGGAAGTCCATGTTGTCGATCGTGTCGCCGTAGCGGATGCCGTTCTCGGTCCTGAGGTCCTGGTGCTGCCAGTTGTAATTTTCGAGGGCGACGGTGAACCGCACCGCCGGGAAGCCGAGGTTCAGGAACTCGCTATGGTCGCCGCCGCGGCCGAAGCGGTCGTTGCGCCAGACCTGGCGGACGTCGAGGCCGAGCTTCAGGCGGTCGGCGAGCGTGTCGAGCCAGCGCGAGATGTTGCGTCCGGGCGCGTCATTCTCTCCGCCGAGGCTGCGCTGGCGGGCGGCGAGGTCCTCGTGCCCCTGCCAGCGCGGCCCTTCCGAGAAGATGCGGACGTGGGCGGCGTCGCGCATCCCGTCGGAGCCCAATGTGTTGCCGACGATGTCGTTGTTGAGGTCGGCTTCGACCTGCCAGCCTTCCGCCTTGGCGTAATCGGCCAGAGTCTTGCCGCCGTAGAGGCCCTGCTCCTCGCCCATCAGCACGCCGTAGACGATGGTGCCCGCGAATTTGTGCTTCGAAAGCACCCGCGCGGCCTCGATCACCGCCGCCGTGCCGGAGCCGTCGTCATTGGCGCCGGGAGCGTCGGCCGTCGCGTTCATCACGTCGGTGACCCGGCTGTCGATATGGCCGGTGATGATGACGACCCGGTTCGGATCGCCGGTCCCGCGCTGGATCGCCACGACGTCGCGAACCCGGACTCCGGCGGGGGAGCGCGTGCCTTTGAAATCCTCCTCGGGCGTGACGATCTGCAGGCACCCGCCGCAGGCTGCCGAATAGCGGCCGAATTCCTCCTGCACCCAGTGCTCCGCCGCGCCGATGCCGCGCCGCGGGTCGGTCATCGACGACAGAGTGTGACGAGTGCCGAAGCTCACCAGCTTCTCGACAGTCGCGCGCAGCCGCGCCTCGCTCACGTCGGCCGCCACGGCGCGAGGGACGCGAAGCGCGGCCTCGGGCCCGGGAGGCGGCGGTGGAGCGGCGGCGGTGGAAAGGAGAGCGGCGGCGGCGAGCAGGGCGGTCTTTCTCATGGCTCCCGCCTCTGCGCGCTCGCCTGGCGAGTCGCAAGCCTAGGCGACGGTCTGCTCGATGACCCCGAAGATCGGGTGGCCCTTGTCGTCGTCCATCCAGATGCGCACCGTGTCGCCGCGCTTCAGGAACGGGGTCTTGGGCTTACCCTCGAGGATCGTCTCGACGGTGCGCACCTCAGCGATGCACGAATAGCCGAGGCCGCCGTCGGCGATCGGCCTCCCAGGGCCGCCGTCCGAGTCGCGGTTCGAGACCGTGCCGGAGCCGACGATCGAGCCGGCGCCGATATTGCGGGTCTTGGCGAGGTGCGCGACGAGGGTTCCAAAGTCGAACGTCATGTCGGTTCCGGCGTCGGCGCGGCCGAATGGCTTGCCGTTGAGATCGACGTTGAGCGGGCCGTGGAGCTTGCCGTCCCGCCAGCGCTCGCCGAGCTCGTCGGGCGTGACCAGGACCGGCGAGAGCGCCGAGGCCGGCTTGGACTGGAGGAAACCGAAGCCCTTGCCGAGCTCGGCGGGGATCAGATTGCGCAGCGAAACGTCGTTGACCAGGCCGACGAGGCGAATCCGTTCCAGCGCCTCCTCCCGGCTGGCGCCGCGCGGCACGTCGCCGGTGACCACGACGATCTCCGCCTCGAGGTCGCAGCCCCAGGCCTCGTCGGCCAGCGGGATCGCGCCGCGCGGCGGCAGCATCTCGTCGCTGGCGCCCTGGTACATCAAGGGGTCGGTCCAGAAGCTCTCCGGCATCTCGGCGCCGCGCGCCTTTCGGACCAGCTGGACGTGGTTCACATAGGCCGAGCCGTCGGCCCATTGGTAAGCCCGCGGGAGCGGCGCCAGCGCCTCTCGCTCGTGAAAGCGCTCGCGCGGCACGACGCCATGCTCGACGTCGGTCGCGAGCAACTCGAGCTGCGGGGCGATACGATCCCAATCGTCGAGCGCGGCCTGAAGCGTCGGCGCGATATGGCTCGCGTCCGCGCACCAGGCGAGGTCGCGGCTCACCACCACCAGCCGCCCGTCGCGCCCGTGTCCGGGAAGGGTACCCAGCTTCATTCGCATCTCCTCGAGGCGCTGGGTCACTGGCATTTCGGCCGGCGCTTGGCTAGGGGCTCGGCCATTCCCCCGATTCATTCGAGAACCATTCCATGCGTAACATCGATCATTTCATCGGCGGCGGCGCCTATGCGTCCGGCGAGCGCCAGGGCGACGTCTTCGATCCCAACAATGGCGGCGTCCAGGCCAGGGTCCGGCTCGGCACCGCCGCGGACCTCGACAGGGCGGTGGCCGCCGCCCGCGAGGCGCTCCCCGGCTGGGTCGCGACCAACCCGCAACGCCGCGCCCGCGTGATGTTCAACTTCAAGGCGCTGGTCGAGAAGAACATGGAGGACCTCGCGCTCCTCCTCGCCTCCGAGCACGGCAAGGTGGTCGCCGACGCCCGCGGCGACGTCCAGCGCGGCCTCGAGGTGATCGAATATGCCTGCGGCATCCCCCATGCGCTGAAGGGCGAATATACCCAGGGCGCCGGGCCGGGCATCGACGTCTATTCGATGCGCCAGCCGCTCGGAATCGTCGCCGGGATCACCCCGTTCAACTTCCCGGCGATGATCCCGATGTGGATGTTCGGCGTCGCCATCGCCTGCGGCAACGCCTTCATCCTGAAGCCCTCCGAGCGCGATCCCAGCGTCCCCGTCCGCCTCGCCGAGCTGATGAAGGAAGCGGGGCTGCCCGACGGCATCCTCCAGGTCGTCCAGGGCGACAAGGAGATGGTCGACGCCATCCTCGACCATGAGGAGATCAAGGCGATAAGCTTCGTCGGCTCCTCCGACATCGCCCAGTACATCTATTCCCGCGGAACCGCGAACGGGAAGCGGGTCCAGGCCTTCGGGGGCGCCAAGAACCACGGCATCGTCATGCCCGACGCCGATCTCGACATGGTGGTGAACGACCTCGCCGGGGCCGCCTTCGGCTCGGCCGGCGAGCGCTGCATGGCGCTTCCCGTCGTGGTGCCGGTCGGCGACAAGACCGCCAATGCCCTTCGCGAGAAGCTCATTCCCGCCATCGAGGGCCTGAGGGTCGGAGTCTCGACCGACTCCGACGCCCATTACGGCCCGGTCGTCACCGCGGCGCACAAGGCGAAGATCGAGAGCTACATCCAGATGTGCGCCGACGAGGGCGGCGAGCTGGTCGTCGACGGCCGCGGCTTCACCCTCCAGGGCCACGAAGAGGGCTTCTTCATCGGCCCCACCTTCTTCGACCATGTTAAGCCGAGCTTCCGCTCCTACAAGGAGGAGATTTTCGGCCCGGTCCTCCAGATGGTGCGCGCCGACAGCTTCGAGGAAGCGGTCCGGCTGCCGAGCGAGCACGAATATGGCAACGGCGTCGCCATCTTCACGAGGAACGGCCACGCCGCCCGCGAGTTCGCCGCCCGGGTCAATGTCGGGATGGTCGGGATCAACGTGCCGATCCCGGTGCCGGTCGCCTACCACACGTTCGGCGGCTGGAAGCGCTCGGGCTTCGGCGACATCGACCAGCACGGCCCGGAGGGCGTGCGCTTCTGGACCAAGCTCAAGAAGGTCACCCAGCGCTGGCCGGACGGCAGCGCGACGGGCGAGAACGCCTTCGTCATCCCGACGATGGGCTGACGCATGCGGAGGCGCGCCATCCTCTTAGGCTTAGTCGGGGCGATCGTCGGCGCGGCATCGCCACCCGTCGGCGCACAGCGCGCGTCGGAGCAGAAAGTCGTCGGCCCAGCATTGGTTTGCGGAGAGGCCTTCGCCCTCCGCCTGCGCCGCGGTGAAACCATGGTTCGCCGCGACCCCGGAATCGACTTCCTGCTCTATTACGTGAAGGCCCTGGACGGCCCCTTCCTGCTCTACGAAGGGAATTATGCCCAGCCGCACGATGACGAGATCAAGACCTCTCTATCCTTCCCCAGCGTGATCGCGATCCACGACAACCGCGGCGCAGCTGCAAAGGCGCGCAGCCGGATCAGGGACCGACTGCTGACCGGATCGCGCAGCGCTGCGTTATGCCCTCAGCAAAGAAGCGGACGATGAGCCAGTCGATCACTGATGCACGTAAAGCGTTGGACGTCTCGCAGCGCTTGCGCGGAAATGAAAACAGGCTAAGTTGGTAGAATGACTGCGCAGTTCGCTTTCGACACCCTCGCTTTCGTAAAGCGACTCTCGGCGGCGGGTATGGAGGCTCGTCAGGCTGAGGCGCTGGCGGAAGCCCTGACCGCACACGCCTTCGACGAACTCGTGACGAAAGAGCATCTTCAGAGTGCGCTAGATAAGCTCGAACTTCGTCTGACCGTGCGCATGGGCGTCTTGGCCGCGGCAACGATCACCATTCTTGGGGCGCTGATCACCCTCCACTGAGCCTGCGGATTGCGATTTCCGCGCCGTCCGCTAGAGCGCGCGCATGAGCCAGTTCGACCTCACCGACGAGCAGCGCCAGATCCAGGAGATGGCGCGGCAGTTCACCGCGGACGCCATCACGCCCCACGCGGCCGAGTGGGACGAGAAGCATGTCTTTCCGCGCGACACGATCCGCCAGGCGGCCGAGCTCGGTTTCGGTTCGATCTACGTCAGCGAGGAATCGGGCGGCATCGGGCTCGGGCGGCTGGAGGCGGCGTTGATCATGGAGGCGATGGCCTATGGCTGCCCCTCCACCTCCGCCTTCATCTCGATCCACAACATGGCGAGCTGGATGATCGACCGGTTCGGCTCACCCGCCGTGAAGGAGAAATACCTTCCCTCGCTGATCCCGATGGAGCGCATGGCGAGCTACTGCCTCACCGAGCCCTCCTCGGGCTCCGACGCCGCCGCGCTCAAGACCAGGGCGGTGAAGGACGGCGATTGCTACGTCGTCTCGGGCTCCAAGGCCTTCATCTCCGGCGGCGGCGAGAACGAGGTCTACGTCACCATGGTCCGCACCGGGCAGGAGGGACCGAAAGGCATTTCCTGCCTGGTCATCGAGAAGGACATGCCGGGCGTCAGCTTCGGCGCCCAGGAGAAGAAGCTCGGCTGGCATTCTCAGCCGACCGCCCAGGTCAATTTCGACGAAGTCCGAGTGCCGGCCGAGAACCTCGTCGGCGGCGAGGGCGAAGGCTTCCGGATCGCGATGATGGGCCTCGACGGCGGCCGCCTCAATATCGGCGCCTGCTCATTGGGCGGCGCGCAGCGCTGCCTCGACGAGGCGGTCAACTACACCAAGGAACGCAAGCAGTTCGGCAACCCGATCGCCGATTTCCAGGCGACCCAGTTCACTCTTGCCGACATGGAGACCGAGCTTCAGGCGGCACGCACCCTGCTCTATGCGGCCGCCGTAAAGGTCACCGAGAATGCCCCCGACAAGACCCGCTTCGCGGCCATGGCCAAGCGGCTCGCCACCGACACCGGTTCCTCGATCGTCGACCGCGCCCTGCAGCTGCACGGCGGCTACGGCTATCTGATGGACTATCCGATCGAGCGCTTCTGGCGCGACCTCAGGGTCCATTCGATCCTCGAGGGCACCAACCAGATCATGCGCGTCATCGTCGCCCGGGACATGATGAGGCAGTGATTCCCGTCATTGCGAGGAGCGCAGCGACGAAGCAATCTACGCGCCCCCACCGCCGCAGACTGGATTGCTTCGCTTCGCTCGCAATGACGGCTGAGCCATGACCGACGTCATCACCCGCATCGAAGGCAAGGTCGGCCGCCTTCGCCTCGACCGACCGCAGGCGATCCACGCCCTCACTCGCGACATGTGCTCGGCCATGATCGCCGCACTGGTCGAATGGCGCGAAGATACGGCCGTGCAGGCCGTGCTCATCGACCATGCGCAGGGGCGAGGGTTTTGCGCCGGCGGCGACGTGGTGATGCTCGCCCGCAGCGGCGCCGGCGACGGCAGCGAGGCGCGCGCCTTCTTCCACGAGGAATATCGGCTCAACCACCTCCTCTTCACCTACGCCAAGCCGACCGTCGCGTTCATGGACGGGATCACCATGGGCGGCGGCGTCGGCATCTCCCAGCCCTGCAAATACCGGATCGCCACCGAAAACACGCGCTTCGCCATGCCCGAGACGGCGATCGGCCTCTTCCCCGACGTCGGCGGCGGCTGGTACCTGCCCCGGCTTCCGGGCCGCACCGGCGCCTTCGTCGCGCTCACCGGCGCCCGCCTCGACGGCGCCGAATGCCTCCACCTCGGCCTCGCCACCCATTATGTCCCGTCGCTCGCGCTCGACGATCTCAAGGCCCGGATCGCCGCCGAGCCGGAGCGGCTCGAGGACTTGCTGGCGGAATCGAGCGTCCCGGCCCCGGAGCCTCGGATCGCCGCGAACCGGGAGCGGATCGACCGTCTCTTCGCCTCGGACGATTACGAGGAGATCCTCGCCGCCTTGGAGGCCGACGGCTCCGACTGGGCGCGGACGGAGCTGGAGACTTTGCGCACCAAGAGCCCCCAGGCCTGCAAGGTCTCGCTGCGCGTCGTCTATGACGGCGCGCGCGTCCAGGATTTCGCCCACGAGATGAAGCAGGAATATGCGGTCGCCACCCGTGTCGTTCAGCGCCACGATTTCGTCGAGGGCGTCCGCGCCCTGCTGGTCGACAAGGACAACAAGCCCCGTTGGAATCCGCCGACGCCCGAGGCGGTCACCCAGCACTTGATCGACACCATCTTCGCGCCGATGCCCGAGGGAGAGGAATGGACGCCGCTGTGACCTTGGATCGTCACCCCGGACTTGATCCACGAGGCCGTCACCCCGGACTTGATCCGGGGTCCACCTTCTTTACGGCGCCGGTGCACGAAGAAGATGGATGCCGGATCAAGTACGGCATGACGATCTGGAGAAGCCGATGACCTACGAAACCATCCTGGTGGAGCAGCGCGGGGCGGTGACGCTCGTCACGCTCAACCGCCCCAAGGCGCTCAACGCGCTCAACAGCCAGGTCCTCGCCGAGCTGATCGGGGCCTTCGCGGCCTACGACTCAGACGACTCGCAACGCTGCCTGGTCCTCACCGGCAACGAACGCGCCTTCGCCGCCGGCGCCGACATCAAGGAGATGTCGAGCCAGGGCTTCGCCCAGATGTATTCGTCCAATTTCTTCGCCGGCTGGGAGCGGGTAACCGCGACCCGCAAGCCGTGGATCGCCGCGGTCGCCGGCTACGCCCTGGGTGGCGGCTGCGAAGTCGCGATGATGGCCGATTTCATCATCGCCGCCGATACCGCTCAGTTCGGCCAGCCGGAGATCAAGCTCGGAGTCACGCCCGGGATGGGGGGCTCTCAGCGCCTCACCCGCGCCGTCGGCAAGGCCAAGGCGATGGAGATGTGCCTCACGGGACGGATGATGGGCGCGGAGGAAGCCGAACGCTCCGGACTGGTCGCGCGCGTCGTGCCCGCCGCGGACCTGCTCGACGAGGCGCTCAAGACCGCCGAGGCGATCGCCGGCATGGCCCCGCTCGCCGCGATCGCCACCAAGGAGCAGGTCAACGCCGCATTCGAGACGGGCCTCGCCCAGGGCATCCTCTTCGAGCGCCGCCTGTTCCACGGCCTGTTCGGAAGCGACGACCAAAAGGAAGGCATGTCGGCGTTCGTCGACAAGCGGAAGGCGGAGTGGAAGGGACGGTGAGCGTTGCCCCTCCCCCGTCATTGCGAGCGTAGCGAAGCAATCCAGCGCGGCGCCTCCGCTTACTGGATTGCTTCGTCGCTTCGCTCCTCGCAATGACGGGGCAACAATCCATCGGAGCAGCACATGGCACGCATCGCTTTCATCGGTCTCGGCAACATGGGCGGCGGGATGGCCGCGAACCTCGTCAAGGCGGGACACGAGGTCAAAGCGTTCGACCTGTCGGAAGCCGCGCTGGACAAGGCCCGGAAGAGCGGCTGCCTGGCAATGGGCTCCGCGGTCGAGTCGGTGCGCGATGCCGAGGCGGTGGTGACGATGCTTCCGGCCGGAAAGCACGTCCGCGACGTCTACGAGACGAGCGTGATCGGAGAGGCGCCGACCTCGGCGATCCTGATCGACTGCTCCACCATCGACGTCGCCACCGCCCGCGAGGAGATCGAGAAGGCTGAAAAGGCCGGTTACCGCATGGTTGACGCCCCTGTCTCGGGCGGCATCGCCGCCGCCGACGCGGGCACCCTCACCTTCATGGTCGGAGGCGCCGACGAGGCGTTCGAAGCGGCCCGCCTTTATCTGGAGAAGATGGGCAAGGCGGTGATCCACGCAGGCGGTCCGGGATCGGGCCAGGCGGCGAAGATCTGCAACAACATGCTGCTCGGCGCCTCGATGATCGCGACCTGCGAAACATTCGTGCTGGCGCAGAAGCTCGGGCTCGATCCGCAGACCTTCTTCGACATCGCCTCGAAGGCGTCGGGCCAGTGCTGGTCGATGACCACTTATTGCCCGGTTCCCGGCGTCGGTCCGCAGACGCCGGCCGACCGCGATTATGAGGGCGGCTTCGCGGCGACGCTGATGCTGAAGGACCTCCGTCTCGCCATGGAGGCCGCGCAGAGCGTGGACAGCTATACGCCGATGGGGGCAGCCGCCGAGGAGCTCTACACCCGCTTCGCCGAGGCGCTGGGCGGCGGGAGCAAGGACTTTTCCGGCATCATCAAGATGATCGACGATAGCTGGAGCCGCTGACCCGCCGCTCGCCCCCCGAATAAGCGCGGGCGAGCTCGGCGGGGCTGCGCTCCGGCAGCGGCAGTCGCGCCGGCGGCGAGCGGCGGCGAAGGTCCTCGACGCAACGCCGGGCGGTATGGCCGTCCCAAAGGTCGGGCCGCCTCACCTCGCGGGGAGACGACAGGGCGCGATCGAGCTCGAGCAGCAAGGTTTCCGGCAGGACCAGCCGGTTCGTCCCCTCCGTAATCGTCACCGGCCGCTCGGTATTCTCGCGCAGCGTCAGGCAAGGGATGCCGAGATAGGTCGTCTCCTCCTGGATTCCGCCGGAATCGGTGATCGCCGCCGCGGCGCCGGTCACCAGGCTCATGAAGCGGACATAGGAAAGCGGCTCGAGAAGCCGCACCCCCGCCCGCTGCAGCCGTCCGTCGAGCAGGCTGGCGCGCAGCTGCTTCGCGGTGCGCGGATGGACCGGGAAGACGAGCGGCAGGCGCCGCTGCGCCTCGATCAGCGCATCGACCAGCCGGAACAGTTGCTCGGGCTCGTCGACGTTGGACGGGCGATGCAAAGTCACCACGCCGTAACCGCCGGGCTCCAGCCCGAGCTCGGCCGGCAGCGCTTCCATCTCGATCGCGGGGCGCACCAGCTCGAAGCTGTCGATCATGATATTGCCGACCCGGCTGATCCGGCTGTCGGATATGCCCTCGCGGCGCAAATTCTCGTCGGCGTCGCGCGACGGGGTCCAGAGCAGGTCGGCGAGCGTATCGGTGACGAGCCGGTTGAGCTCCTCCGGCATCGTCCGGTCGCCGCTCCTGAGGCCCGCCTCGAGATGGGCGACGCGCACGCCCAGCTTGGCGCCGGCGAGGGCGCAGGCGACGGTCGAGTTGACGTCGCCGACGACGACGATCCAGTCGGGCCGGTCGGCAAGCGCCACTTTTTCGTAGGCGATCATCACGCCGCCGGTCTGCTCGGCGTGGCTGCCCGAGCCGATGCCGAGGTGGTGGTCCGGCACCGGCAGCTTCAAGTCGGCGAAGAAAGCGTCCGACATGTTGGCGTCGTAATGCTGGCCGGTATGGACCAGGACCGGCTCGAAGCCCGGCGCCCCGGCGAGCGCGTGCCAGAGCGGCGCCACCTTCATGAAATTGGGGCGCGCGGCGGCGATCAGGTGAATGCGCTGGGCCATGGCGGCCGGGATAGCCGCCGAGCCGTTAATATCGCGTCAGCGCCGAAGCGGCGCCGAGGCTATTTGTCTTTTTTCTTCACCAGATGCGCCGACGCGATCTGGCCGGTGATGCCGATGGTCGAAGCGTCCGGGATGCTCTCCGAAATGGTGATGCAATTGCGGAAGTGGGTCATCGCGCAGATTTCCCAGCTGTCGCCCGGATTGACGCCGAAGCTGCCGATGTTCCAGTCGAGCACGATCTCGGAATTCGCGCGGCGGACCAGATAATCGTCGCCGCTGTAATTCTTCTCGCGATAGATGTTGAGCTCGTTCGGATAGGTCTGGAGCTTGGCCGGATCCTTGGCCGACACGGGGGCGGAGCCAAGCACGGCCAGCGCGGCGGCGGCCATCATGATCTTTCTCATTATCATCCCCTCCTCGGCGGCACGGGCAGGCGCCGCTCGATCGCGAATTTCTAGCGCCGCGAGAAGGGGATAGCAATGGTCAGCCGAGCACGCCGCGAAGTGCCGCCCGCCACCCTTCCAGCCGCGCGGCCCGCGCATCGGCGCTCATCGCCGGCTCGAACCGCTCGACCTCGCCGCGCATCGCCGCCGCCTCGTCGAGCGAGCCGAACAGGCCGCAGCCGACGCCGGCGAGCATCGCCGCGCCCAGCGCCGTCGTCTCGACGAAACGGGGGCGCTCGACGGCCAGGCCGAGCACGTCCGCCAGGTCCTGCGCCAGCCAGTCGTTGGACGTCATGCCGCCGTCGACCTTCAGCACCTCCCACGGCGCGCCGTCGGCGGCGAAGGCGGTCATCAGGTCATAAGTCTGGTGCGCCATCGCCTCCAGCGCCGCGCGCACGATATGGGCGCGGCCGGAGCCGAAGCTGAGGCCCGAGATCGCGCCGCGGACGTCGGCCCGCCAATGCGGCGCGCCGAGCCCGCTATGGGCGGGAACGATGCAGACGCCGCCATTGTCCGGGACCGAGCGGGCGACCGCTTCGGTCTCCGCCGCGCTGGAGATCAGGCCGAGTTCGTCGCGAAGCCATTTGACCAGGCTGCCCGCGGTGAACACCGAGCCTTCGAGCGCATAGGTCCGGGCGCCCGCAAGCTGGCAGGCCACGGTCGACAGCAGCCGGTGCCGGCTGTGCCTTGGCGAGTCGCCGGTGTGGGTCAGGACGAAGGCGCCTGTGCCGTAGGTGGCCTTGGTATCGCCGGGGGCAAGGCAGGCCTGGCCGATCGACGCGGCCTGCTGATCCCCCGCCATGCCGGCGATCGCAATCGCCGCGCCGAAATGCTCGGGCAGCGTCGGTCCGAATTGTCCGGCGCAATCGACGATCTGGGGCAACGCCGCGCGCGGCACGCCCCAGAGGTCGAGCAATTCCGGATCCCAAGCGCCGCTCGCAAGGTCCATGAGGGCGGTGCGCGAGGCGTTGGTGGCATCGCTGACGTGGAGCCCGCCGGTCAGGCGAAAGACGAGCCAGGATTCGACCGTGCCGACGCAGAGATCCGCTCCCGCGTCGCGAACCGCCGGCCAATGCTCGAGCGCCCAGGCGATCTTCGAAGCGCTGAAATAGGGATCGAGAAGCAGGCCTGTCCGCTCCTGGACCAACTCTTCCCGCCCCGCCTCCCGCAGCGCGTCGCAGGCCGAGGCCGTGCGCCGGTCCTGCCAGACGATGGCAGGCGCGAGGGCTCGGCCGGTGCGGCGGCTCCAGAAGATTATCGTCTCGCGCTGGTTGGTGATGCCGAGGGCCGCGATCCTCCCGGCTCCGCCGCCCGCCTCCACCAAGGCGCGCGCGCACGCGAGGCTCTCGCGCCAGATCTCCTCCGCGTCGTGCTCGACCCAGCCGGAGCGCGGATAGGCCTGGGTCAGCTCCCTTTGCTCGCAGCCCAGACACGAACCGCTTTCGTCGAACAGCATCGCCCGGGTGCTCGTCGTGCCTTCGTCGATGACGAGGATGAGACCCCTCGACCTCATATTCTATGTCCTCGCCCCGTCATTGCGAAGAGCGTAGCGACGATGCAATCCAGTTCAAAGCCTCGTACTGGATTGCTTCGCTCCGCGCGCAATGACGATAAGGGGGGCGATGGAACGCTTCGACCTCCTCATCATCGGCGGCGGGATCAACGGGGCGGCGATCGCTCGCGACGCGGCGATCCGCGGCGCCAGCGTGCTGCTCGTCGAGAAGGACGACCTCGCCGCCCATACCAGCTCCTCTTCCTCCAAGCTGATCCATGGCGGGCTGCGCTACCTCGAATATGGCGATCTCCGGCTGGTCCACGAAGCGCTGCGCGAGCGCGAGATCCTGCTGCGCATCGCCCCCCACATCGTCCGCCCTCTCCGCTTCGTCCTGCCCCATTGCCGCGGCATGCGACCGCACTGGATGATCCGCGCCGGCCTCTGGCTCTACGACCTCCTGTCGCTGCGGGGCAGCCTGCCGCGCTCGCGGGCGGTCTGGCGGAGCCAACCCGATCTGCAGGCGCCGCTCAAGGACCGGCGGCGCCTGCTCACCTATTGGGACGCCTTCGTCGACGATTCGCGGCTGACCGTGCTCAACGCGGTCGATGCCGCCGAACACGGCGCCGAGATCGCCACCCGCACGGAATTCCTCTCTGCCCGGCGCGACGGCGCGCTGTGGCGCGTCGATCTGTCCGGGGGCCGCTCCGTCGAGGCGGCGACGATCGTCAATGCCGCAGGTCCCTGGGTCGCCGAGGCGCTCGCCCGGCTGCACGGCACCGCCCAAAGCCGAGTCCGGCTGATCAAGGGCAGCCACATCGCCGTGCCCAGGCTGTATGACGGCGATCACGCCTACATCCTCCAGCAGCCCGACAAGCGCGTCGTCTTCGCGCTCCCCTTCCACGGGGACCTGACTCTGATCGGGACGACCGACATCCCCGTCGAGGCGCCCGCCGACGCGGCGATCTCGGCCGAGGAGATCCGCTATCTCTGCGAGGCGGTGGACCGCTATTTCGTCAGGCAGGTCGCTCCGTCGGACGTCGTCTGGAGCTATGCCGGAGTGCGCTCGCTCTACGACGACGGCGCCCGGGACGCCCGCGCCGTCACCCGCGACTGGCATCTGGAGCTGGACGCCGGCCCCGGCGCAAAGCTGCTCTCGGTCTTCGGCGGGAAGATCACCACCGCCCGCGCCCTCGCCGAGCATGCGCTCGACCGGCTTGAGGTCGAAGGCCGCCGCTCGACCGCGTGGAAGAGCCTGCCCGGCGGCGATCTCTATCCCGACTTCCTCGACTGGCTGCGCGCGCTCTTCGCCTGGATGCCGCCGCCGATGGCGACGCGCCTCTCCCAGGCCTACGGCACGCGGCTCAAGGACCTGGTCGGCGACGCGTCAAGCCTCGGGGACCTCGGCCGCCATTTCGGCGCCGGTCTCTACGAGAGCGAAGTGCGCTGGCTGACGGAGCGCGAGTTCGCGCGCACCGCCGACGATATCCTCTGGCGCCGCACCAAGCTCGGGCTCCAGTTCACGCCCGCGCAGACGAAAGCGCTGGCGGCCTATCTGGGCCGCTAGGGTCCTTCGTGCAGCGGGTCGGTGCCGTGCGGCCGGACCTCGTCCATCTCGCGCCGATTCTCCTCGCCTTCGCGGGCGATCTCCTCGTCGTCGGACGGAAGATCCTGTTCGCTGTCCTCCGGGCGGCCCATGGCATTGCTCCTCTCAGGTGAGGGAACCCGCTCCGAGCCCTTCCGGTTTCAACCTCATGGCACCTTCGGCCCAGGAAGCGCACCCGCAGGCCGGCAGCGGCGACAGCGGGAGGGGGGTCGAGGGCTTCCCCCGATGAAGCGCCGGCTCTACCTCGACTGCGACGGCGTGCTCGCCGATTTCCACTCGGGCGCCACGGCGGTGCTCGGCCTGCCGCCGCGCGCGTTCGAGCAGCGCCACGGGGCCGGCCGCTTCTGGGCCAAACTCGCCTCGGCGCCCGATTTCTATTTCGGCCTGCCCCTGATGCCCGACGCGATGCGCCTGTTCGAGGCCGTCCGCCACCTCGATCCGATCATCCTCACCGGCCTGCCGCGCGGCAATTGGGCGGCCGACCAGAAGGTCCGCTGGGCGGCGCGGCATTTCCCGGGCACCCGGATCATCACCACCCTGGCCCGCGACAAGCGCGACCATGCGAAGGAAGGCGACGTCCTGGTCGACGACCAGCTCCGCCACGCCCACCTCTGGGAGGACGCCGGCGGGATCTTCGTCCACCACAAGCATGCCGAAGCGACGCTCGAGCGGCTGAAGGCCTATTTCCCTCTCTGACCAGGCCTCTATGGTCGGGGGCCAGATTCGGGAGGCCGCGCTTGAAATTGATTGCGTATCCGCTGCTCGGCGCGGCCGCCTTCCTCCTCGTCGCCGGCAAGCCCCCCGAAGAGCGGCCGATCTCCTACAAGATCACTCCGGTGACCGAGCCGGACGGCAGCCGCGCCTTGCGCGTCGACATGCGCTTCCGCGGCGATTCCGACGGCGAGACTGAGCTCGACCTCCCCGGCACATGGGCGGGAACCTCCGAGCTGTGGCGCTTCGACACGAAGCTCGAGATTCGGGGCGCGAAGAGTCTCGGCGGGACGTACGACAAGCCGCTCATCCGCCATTCGCCAGGCAAGCGCCTCAAGGTCCGCTACACCGTGGTCTCGGCCTACAAGGAGGATCCCGGCTTCGACTACGAGAAGGCGAAGCCCATGGTCCGGCCCGACTGGTTCTTCGCCCATGGCGAGACTTTGTTCGCGCGGCCCGAAGGTCGCGACGCCCGGCCGGCGAAGTTCAAATGGGGGAAGCTGCCCGACGGCTGGACGGTCGCTTCCGACCTCGATCACCTGAACGGCGAGCCGACCACGCTTGCCAACCTGATCAACAGCGTGGCGATCGGCGGGGCGAAGCTCAGGATGGTGCGGCGCGACCTCGAGGGCGCCCAATTCCGCGTCGCCCTCCTCGGGCAGTGGAACTTCACGCCCGATGCGCTCGCCGATACGGCCTCGGTCATCCTGGCCGCCGAAAACGCCTATTGGGGCGACCGGCCGGGGCCCTTCCTCATCGCCATGGCGCCCCTCGGTGATCTCCCCTCCGGGCTTTCCTACACCGGCACCGGCCGCGCCGATGCTTTCTCCATCGCCTCGACCAGCGCGTTCAGCCTCGATCTGGCGCCGCGCTTCCTCGCGCATGAATTCATGCATTCCTGGGTGCCGATCGGCCTCGGCGCGATGCCGGAGGAGGACGAGGCGGTCGATTACTGGTTCAGCGAAGGATTCACCGACTATCTGGCCACCAAGGTGCTGCTCCGATCCGGCCTCTGGACGTTCGCCCAATGGGCGGCGGACAAGAACGAGACCCTGCTGCGCTACGGCAGCTCGCCCGCAAAGACGGCGAACGGGGCCGACATCGCCGCCCGGTTCTGGACCGATCCGGCGGTGCAGCAGGTCAGCTACGACCGCGGCCATCTGCTCGCCGCCAAGCTCGACGCCGAGATCGCCGAGCGCTCCGGCGGCAAGCTCAGCCTCGACGACGTGCTCCGCGCGCAGCGCAAGGCGTCGGAGAACAATTCCGAGCTCGCCACGACCCTGTTCGCCAAAACCTTGAAGGACATGACCGGAATCGACCTGGAGGCCGACCTCGAGCGCTATGCCCGCCGCGGCGAGCCCTTGCTGCTTCCCGCCGACCTGTTCGGCGACTGCGCGCCGATCGTCACCGAGCACCGCAAGTCCTTCCACCGCGGCTACGATGCGGAGGCGACGCGCAAGGCGGGCGGAGTGATTACCGGAGTGATGCCCGACGGACCGGCTTATGCGGCGGGCATGCGCGACGGGATGCGCCTGATCCGCCGCGAGGCCGGCAAGGTCGGCGATTCCACGGTGGAGATCGCCTATCGCGTCGCGGACGGCGATGGCGAACGGGTGATCCGCTATTTGCCCGAAGGGAAGGCCGAGCTTGTCGTCCAGCGGCTCGTTCCCGACGCGGCGCCCGACGATCAGGCGCGCTGCCGCGCTCGCCTCGGCGGGACCTCGGCATAACCCGCAGCCCGATTGCATTTCCTGCACCAGGGGCCTATTCGCCTCGGCGCGCCTTCCCAAGGGCGAGAACGCCGCGAAATCATAGACTTGTCCTGGAGATACGTCAGTGAAACTCAGCCTGCTCTGCGCCGCTTCCCTTGCCGCTTTCGCCGCCGCCCCAGCGCTTGCCCATGACGAGCCTGACTGTCTCGACGAGGCCTGCACCATCCAGTCGCTGATCGCCCCGGCCCAGCACGCCGGCGCCGCCCGCGCGGGCACGATCGCTCCCTCCAAGCCGATCCATTACGGCACCTGGGGCTTCGACGTCGCCGGCATGGACCGCGCCGTGAAGCCCGGCGACGACTGGTACGAGTTCGTCAACGGCACCTGGACCAGGCACACGACGATCCCGGCCGATCGCACCTCCTGGGGCGGCTTCGCGCTCCTCCGCGACCTCTCGGAAGCCAGGCTGCACCGGCTGATCGAGGGCTATGGCCCCGCCGACGCGAAGAACCCGGACCGCGCCAAGGTCGCGACCCTCTACCGAAGCTTCATGGACGAGGCGGCGGCCGAGCGCGCCGACGCCCAGCCCCTGCTCACACGCCTCGCGCCGGTGCGCGCCGCCGCCGGCAAGGAGGACATCGCGCGGCTGATGGGCCAGTCGATGGGCGGCTTCGGCGCCAGCTTCTTCGGTCCGGGCGTCTCCGACGACGCCAAGCAGCCCGACATCTACTCCCTCTACCTCCGGCAGTCGGGTCTCGGCCTCGGCGACCGCGAATTCTATACCGACCCCAAGTTCCGCCCGCAGGTCGAGCGCTACCGTCAATATGTCGCCCAGATGCTCGGCCTCGCCGGCTGGCCGAACCCGGAGGCCGCGGCCGAAAAGGTCGTCGCCATGGAGACCCGCGTCGCGGAAGCGCACTGGACCCGCGCCCAGAGCCGCGACCGCGACAAGACCTACAATCTGATGACGCTGGCCGACCTGCAGCGCCAGGCGCCCGGCTTCCCCTGGCAGACCTTTTGGAACGCCGCCGGCCTGTCGCGCGCCGAGCGGGCGATCGTCGCCCAGAACACCGCCTTCCCGAAGATCGCCCAGGTCTTCGCCGACACCGATCTCGACACGCTCAAGGCCTGGGAAGCGTTCCGGATCGCCGACGACATCGCGCCACTGCTGTCGAAGCGTTTCGTCGACGCTCAGTTCGAGTTCCGAAGCCGCTTCCTCAACGGGCAGCCGCAGCAGCGCGACCGCTGGAAGCGCGGGGTCGGCTTCGCGGAAGCCGCGATGGGCGAGGCGATCGGCCGCGACTATGTCGCCCTCTATTTCCCGCCCTCCTCGAAGGCGAAGATGGACCAGCTGGTCGCGAACCTGAGGACCGCGCTCGGCGGCCGGATCCGCAACCTCGCCTGGATGGGCCCGGCGACCAAGCAGGAAGCGCTGGCGAAGCTCAGCCACTTCAACGTCAAGATCGGCTATCCGTCCAAATGGCGGGATTATTCCGCGCTCCGGGTCGTCCCCGGCGACCTCGTCGGCAATGCCGAGCGCGCCGCCCGCTTCGAATGGGATTATCGCCGCAACCGGATGGGCAACCCGGTCGACAAGGCCGAGTGGGGAATGACCCCGCAGACGGTCAACGCTTACTATAACAGCGTCAAGAACGAGATCGTCTTCCCCGCCGCCATCCTCCAGCCGCCCTTCTTCGACCCGCGCGCCGACATGGCGGTCAATTACGGCGGGATCGGCGGGGTGATCGGCCACGAGATCAGCCACGGCTTCGACGACCAGGGCCGCAAGTCGGACGGCAACGGCGTCCTTCGCGACTGGTGGGCGCCCGAGGACGCCCGCAAGTTCGAGGCCCAGGCGATCCGCCTCGGCGCGCAATATGAAGCCTATACCTTCGCCAACCTGCCCGACATGCACATCAACGGCAAGGCGACGATGGGCGAGAATATCGGCGATCTCGGCGGCACCTTGATCTCGCTCGACGCCTATCACGCCTCGCTGCGCGGCAAGCCGGCGCCCGTGATCGGCGGCTTCACCGGCGACCAGCGCTTCTTCCTCGGCTGGGGCCAGGTGTGGCGGACGATGCAGCGGCCCGAGGCGCTTCGCCAGCAGCTGGTCAGCGATCCCCATTCGCCCGGCCAGGTCCGCGCCATCGCGCCGCTGCGCAACGTCGACGCCTGGTACCAGGCGTGGGGCGTCAAGCCCGGCGACCGGCTCTACATCGCCCCCGAGGACCGGGTGCGGATCTGGTAGCGCGCACCCGCCCCCCGCCCCCGTAGAGCGATAGTTAACGGCTCGGGGGTAAAGCGGCGGCGATGCCGATCCGGCCGACGCTCAAGGAGGCGCTGCTCGCGCTCTACCTCTTGGCGACCCTGCCCGCCGTCGCGGAGCGGGCGGGATCGCTCGGCCTCACGCCGGCCCTGGGCCTGTTCTTCGCGCTTTGGGCGGCGATGGCCGCCTGTCTGATCCTCGCCGCTTATGCGAAAAGCTTCGCGGTCCGAGCGCTCTGGGCTTTGCTCTTCGCCGCCGCCGCGGGCTTCGTCGCCGCATTCGAGCGAGTGACCGGCCAGTTCCTCACCTACGACGCCTTCATCAACATGGTCTCGTCGACCGGCGACGCCGACAATGCCGTCGCCCAATACGGCCGCTCGTTCCTCATCCCCGCGATCCTCGCCCTGCTGCTCGCCGTCGCGATCCTGCTGAAGCCGAAGCGGCCTATCCGTCATGCCGGCTTCGCCCCGCTGGCCGCCGTCGCATTGCTGTCGCTCATCCTCTACGCGCGCGGCGGCGAGGGCGCTCGGGGCTTGCCGCCGTCCCTCACCGGCCTCGCATACGGCGATCTCGCGCTCTATGAGGCGGCCACCGAGCGTTACGGCCCGCGCCAGCCGGTCCGGCTCCGGCCAAGGACGACGCCCCCGGGCGACCTCGTCTTCCTGATCGACGAGAGCGTCGCCGCCGCCTACCTCGACATCGACGACCCGCAGGGCGGAGTCCGCTCGGGCCTCGCCGAGCCGCGATCCGGCCTCGCAATCGCCAATTTCGGCATCGCCTCGTCGATCACCGATTGCAGCTGGGGCAGCAATTTGACCCTGCGCTACGGCGGCACCCGCGCCGACTATCGCCGGATCGACGCCACCGGTCCCTCGCTCTTCGCCTACGCCAAGGCGGCCGGACTCCACACCGTCTACATCGACGCCCAGCGCGCCGATCCGGCCGCCAATCCGTTGGTCGGGGACGAGCTCGCGCAGGTCGACAAGGTGATCAGCCTCGGCCGCCTCCCCGTCGTCGAACGCGACCAGGCCGCCGCCGCCATCGTCTCGCGCTACCTCAGGGATGGCCGCCGCGACTTCATCCTCGTCAACAAGGTCGGCGCGCACTTCCCGGTCCACGACAAATATCCGGACTCCTACCTGCGCTACCGCCCGGCGCTGCCGCGCGGCCATTTCCTCGATGTCGGCGACACCGGCAGCCGCGCCGGCTTCGGCGGCAGCGCCGAGGAATGGCGGCGCTATCGCAACGCCTACCGCAACACGCTCGCCTGGAACGTCGGGGCCTTCTTCGACCGGCTGCTCGGCGGGAGCATCGGGGGGGCCACCCTCGTCTACACCTCCGACCATGGCCAGAACCTCCACGAGGCCGGCGGCCCCGGTCTCAACACCCATTGCAGCCCCGATCCCGGCATGGCGGAAGGCGCCGTGCCGCTGGTCCTGATCCGCGCCGCCGGCGTGCCCGGCCGAGACTGGGTCGCCGCCGCCGCCGCCAACCGCGGCCGCGCCAGCCATTATGCCCTCTTCCCGACGCTGCTCACCCTGATGGGCTATGACGAAGCCGAGGTCGCGCGACTGTACGGGCCGCCGCTCGACCGGCCGCAGACCGCGCCGCTCGCCTTCAACGCCCTGTTCAACGCGCGTCTCGGCCGGGCGCCGGTCTGGAAGCCGATCGACCCCGCGCGCCTCCCGAAGCCCCCGGCCGGCGACTTCCAGCCCTGATCCCCGCGCCCTTGCGCGACGAGGAGCGATCGGCAAAGAGCGGCCGATGACCAAGCGCTATCTCTCGGGCATCCAGGCCACCGGCGTTCCGCATATCGGCAATTATATCGGCGCGATCCGCAGCTGGGTGGCGAGTCAGGACACCGACGCCGAGACCTTCTACATGATCGCCGACCTCCACGCGATCACCGTGCCGACCGACCGCGA
>JAXDPA010000063.1:0-7191 GCA_034668685.1 Sphingomonadales bacterium
TGAACACCCGGCCGTATTTGTCGTGGTAGCAATCCTGCACCTCGATGTCGGCCTGGGTGAAGAAGCGGAAGATCTGGGTGAGCAGCGAGCGCTCGTGCTCGGTCAGCTTCTGCGCCCAGTCGCGGCAATCCTCGCCCAGAGGCACCTCCTCGGGCATCCAGTGGATCTGCTGCTGGCGCTTCCAATATTCGAACGCCCAGGGATATTCGAACGGCTTGTACTGCTTTGAGGCGGTGAGGAGAGACATGGCCTTTATCCCTGGCTGAAGTGAATGGGGTCGATTCCGTCGACCGGCATGAGGCCGAAGGCGACGACGGCGCCGAGGATCCAGAAGAGGGGCCCGGAGATCATCATGATCCGGCCGAGCCGCCGCATCTCTTCGGGCGAACGGGGCGACCCGTCCGGATTCGGCTCGAGATCGGTCGAGTCGAACTGCGACCAGCGCCAGCCCATGATCAGGTCGGCGAGGCCGACCACGAACAGAAAGGCGAAGAACAGGCGGCCGTCCATCGCTCAGCCTCCGCCCAACATAGGGAGCATGATGGCGGCGAAAAGGGCGTAGAGGTCGATGGCGGCGAGCAGCAGGGCGACGGCGACCAGGGCAAGGCCCAACCGGCGGGTGCGGACTCGATGGTCCTCCCCCTCGTCGGTTTCGTAGCGCTCGGGGAAGCGGGCCATCCGGACGCCGGTCCAGCCGAAGGTGAGGCTCATGAACAGCCAGATCAGATCTTGGGCCGCCGGCTCGCCGAAGCGGCGCTCGGCGAGCCAATAGAGCGCGAAGAAGATGGCGAGCGCGGCCAGGGCAAGGGCGATTGCGCGCCACGTCAGGCCGTCGGGGCGATAGCCCGAGCCGGGTTCGTAAGCGCCCTCGGGGCCGAGCAGTCTGGAGCGGTCCACCCCTTCAGCCCCGCTTCAAGAGATAGAGGAGGAGGATCGCGGCGATGACGACGAGGATCGCGGCCACTGCGGGGATGACCGGGCTGGTCGGAGCGCCGCGGCCGGCGCCCGAGGCGACTCCCGCCTTGCGCCGGTAGGAGATCGTGGCGAGGAGGATGACGAGCGCGGCGCCGCCGAGGATGATCAGGGGCTCGAGCATCAGCAGGCCTCGCCGGGAGCGATCGACACGGACATTTTGAAACCTCCCCTTCCCCGCCCGAAACCGCTTCGAAAGCTAGGGGAAAGGCGGCCGGCAGGCTACACCAAAAGCGTCCACAGGGCCAGCAAAACTGGGGATAAAGGGAAGATGTAGAGGGTCGGAAGGCCACGTAGCCGCAACATGCTGCGCCCGCGGAACGGGGCAGGAACGCTTCGGGCGGACCGGCGCCCGCGCGAAAAGGCGGGGCGGGGAGGCGGCCGCAAACGCGGGCGCTGGGCACCCCACAAAGTCGTCCTTCGTGGGGGCCCCTGAGCGCGGGTCGCGGTCCCCGCGCGGGCCCTGGCCCGTCTCCCCGCCTCGCCAGACCCCGCGCCGAAGGGAGCCAGGCGCGGGCCCCTCCCCCCGCTCGGGGAGGCGATCATCCGGCGATCTCGAAGACCCTGGACGCCATCCTAGGCGCGAAGCCCCGGCGCGGCCACCGATTCGGCCGCGAAACATGGGGATAAGGGCGAATTGGCTGTGGACGGAGCGGTGGACGGCCGAGCCCGTCCTCCCTGCGCGCGCAGCGCATGGGGAGGAGGGCCGGCTGAAAGCCGGTGGAGGGACTTTGCTGAGTCAGAAGGGCTCCTCCACCGCACATCGTGCGGTCCCCCTCGCCATCGCCTTCGGCGACAGGGAGGATGAGGGCGCTTGCCTAGGCCGCTTCGGCTTCGAACGCGTCCTCGGCGACCGGGCCCGAATCCTGGCCCTTGGCGGAGACGTCGCGGTCGACGAACTCGATGATCGCGATCGGCGCCGCGTCCGACGCGCGGATGCCGGCCTTGACGATCCGCGTATAGCCGCCGTCGCGGCCGGCGTAGCGCGGCGCCAGCACGTCGAACAGCTTCCTGAGCTGGGTATCGTCGAGCAGCCGGGCGTGGGCGAGGCGGCGGTTGGAGAGGCCGCCGCGCTTGGCGAGGGTCACCAATTTCTCGACATAGGGGCGAAGCTCCTTCGCCTTGGCGGTGGTGGTGGTGATCTGCTCGTGCTTGATGAGCGCGGCCGCCATGTTGCGGAACAGGGCCGCGCGGTGGCTCGAGGTGCGCTGGAGCTTACGCCCGCCGACGCGATGACGCATGGTCTATCCTTCCGTTCGTCCGAAAGCCGTGTCAGGAACCTTCGGCCAGGCGGCGAAAACGGGGCGCCGCCCAAACCCCAAAAAAGAGCGCGGAGCCTTTGGGCCCCGCGTGCCGCGTTCCTCAAGCCGAAATGGCGCTTCGAGTCAAGGCGGAGCGGCTCCGCCGCGCGCAGGGAGCAGCGCGGCGGAGCCTAACCCACGCGCCCCCCAATCCACGCGAGTCGGGCGCCACGATACATTGATGCAGATCAATTCCCAAGCCCGCGTCGCGGGTTCCCACGCGAATTTCAACGCGCGTGAAGGGGCGCCGGCCGATCACTGTGAAGTCCAGCGACCGCTTTCTCCACCCCGAGCTCGGCCGGGTGAACGCCCGCCGCCGGCGGTCGCCCGAATCGCCCGGCGGCCGGTCAAGCTGCGGAAAAGCGGTTGGAAAATCGCCCACCTAATCTAGATAAACGCCAGCCGCGCCGACGCCGGTTATGCAAATCGAACCGGGGGGCACCGGCGCGCGTTCAGCGCTGCACTGACCCTCGACGTGGATGACGGAGGAGTGGTGTCCGATCCCGGCACGATTTGGGACGCCGTTCTGCGCCGGCTGGAACGCCGTTCGCCGCTCTCGGAAGCGGACAGGCGCGCCGTCAGGATGCTCCCGCATACGGTCCGCCGCCTCGCCACGGGGGCCCATATCGTGCGCGACGGCGACAAGGCCGAGCATTGCGCGCTCATCCTTTCCGGCTTCGCCTTCCGCTACAAGATCACCGGCGACGGCGGCCGCCAGATCATCTCCATCCACATGGCGAGCGAGTTCGTCGATCTGCAGCACAGCTTCCTCGGGGTCGCCGACACCAGCGTCCAGACTTTGACCGAGAGCGAGATCGCGCTGATCCCGCGCACCGCCATCCAGGAGCTGGTGCTGTCGCAGCCGTCGGTCGGACGCGCGCTGTGGATCGACACGCTGATCGACGCATCGATCTTCCGCGAGTGGGTGGTCAATGTCGGACGCCGCGACAGCCGCGCGCGGATCGGGCACATATTGTGCGAATTCTCGCTTCGGCTCGAAGCGGCCGGCCTCGCCAGCAACCACCGCTACGAGCTGCCGATGACCCAGGAGCAGCTCGCCGACGCGGTGGGGCTCACCTCGGTCCACGTCAACCGGGTGCTGAGGCAATTGGGCGAGGAAGGACTGATCAGCCGCGACAAGCGCCACATCGTCATCGAGGATTGGGCGCGGCTGCGCGACGTCGGCGACTTCAACGAACGCTACCTCCATCACGACGCGGGGGTGGCGGAGCGGGCCGGTGCCTGATCCATTTAGTTGCAAGCCGTCCCCTCTTCGCCCATCATCGCCTTCCACCCCAGTAGAGTTCCACCCCGAATCGGGGCGACCCAGATGTCCAGGCAAGAGCGCATCAACCACCATGCCGAGCGGGCCTTCCAGGAGCTCGACCTTGCGCGCGCGGCCGAATCGACCGAGGCGGCGATCGCGCATCTGGAGCTGTCGGAGCTGCATCTGGGGCAGGTGAAGACCTTGAGCGACGAGCCGCGCCCGCTCCTCCAGCTCGTCGAGGACTGAAAATCCAAAGCGGATCAATTGCCCGCCGGAAATTAATGCACGTAAAAGCGGCCCCCCCCGTAAATCTACCATGATTGTTTTTTGCCGCTGCCGACTCGGGGGGTCAGATGCAGGACGAGATCAAGTTCCATTCGGATCGGGCGATGAGCGAGCTCGACATGGCCTCGCGCTCCGCCGACATGCGCGCCGCCGAGGCGCATCTGCGCCTTTCGGCGCTCCACCTCGAGCGGATGCGGCGACTGACCGAGACGGTCGCATCACCGCTGAACCAGCCGGCCTAGGGCCGCCCGCGCCGCGGCGCGGGCTCCTCAGAGGATGAAGTCGCTCGTCCCCAGCGGGTGATTGTCGGCGACGGTGACCAGGATCTGGAAATCGGCGTGACCGTCGCCGTCGACGTCGCCCGAAACCGTCCAGGCATTGCCGGCGGTGTTGACCAGCTCGAGCTCGCCCGCGTGGCCGCCGAACGCTCCGACCAGGTGGAAGGCGTCGTCCGCGCCGCCGGCGACCGCGTCGATCCGGCCGAGGTTGATGACGTCGCCGGCGGTGAAATCGGTGATCCGGTCGGGCGCCGCGAGCCTGGATTCGCTGATGCCTTGGAAGCGGAACTCGTCGTTGCCGCCGCCGCCGGTCAGGACGTCCGCGCCGTCGCCGCCATAGATGAGATCGGACTGGGCCCCGCCGGTGATATGGTCGTCCGCCGCTCCGCCGAAGATGCGCATGTGGCCGTCGGTCTCGGCCGAACCGTCGAACGACAGCGTCTCGGTGCCGCGAAGGGCGCCGCCGTTGAAGGTCATCGTCGCGCCGGCGGCGACCGTATTGTCGGCGGTCGCGATGGTGTAATGGAAGTCGGTGCCGGCGGAGTAGAAGCGCGCATCGGTGCCGGACAGGAAGACGACCGTCTCGACATTGACCAGCGAATCCGCCGAGAGCGTCAGATCGTAGTCGCCGCGAAGCACCATGGCGTCGGATCCGCCGCTGCCGTCGACATGGTCGGTGGGGGCGTAGCGACCGTCCTCGACGAAGAAGAAGACATCGGCGCCCAACCCGCCGGTGAAGATGTCGACGCCCTTGCCGCCGTAGATGAAGAAGCTGCCGTCGGTCTCGGCATGACCGTCGAAGGTGAAGCTCTCGCCCGCCTCCAGCGTCGAGGCGTTGACCTTGAGCTGCTGGCCGGCCGCGACCGCGTCGTCGGTCAGCGTCAGATTGTAGCGATAGGGGTCCGCGCCACCGCCGCCGAAGCGGAAATCGTCGTGGGGCAGAACCACCAGGGTCTCGACATTCCTGAGCTGGCCCGCGCCGAGCGTCAGCTCGCTGCCATAATCGCCCTGAAGGGCGAGCTGGTCGGCGCCGGCGCCGCCGTCGACCCTGTCGCCCGCGGTCAGCGCCGCGCCGAAATAGAAAGCGTCGTTGCCGCTGCCGGCGGTGACCAGGTCATCGCCGCCCTGCTGAAGATGGAAGAAAGTGGCGGCGTTGGAGCCCACCAGCCAGTCATCGCCGCTTGTCCCCGCCGGATTGGCGCCCCCGGCCTGGGTGGCGACGGGCGGCCAACCGAGATTGTCGGCGGTGAAGGCCGAGGCGGACGTGTTCTGGAAGGTGAGGACGGTCCGGAAATTGCCGTCCGCGTTGAAGCTGATCTGAAGCAGCGTGTCGGACCCGACCTGCTCGAGCCGCGCATAGCCCTGGGCGAACGGGTTCGTCCCCGCCTGGTAGCCGTGGCCGCCGAAGGCGAAGGGGAAGGCCGCGGCCCAGTCGATCGAATCGCCGCCGGCGCCGGTCTGGAAGTCGGTGACGACCACATCGGCCGACTGGCCGTCCATCAGCCCGCTGATCTGCAGCGTGTCGCGGCCGGTGCCGGTGGTGACGAACAGCTCGGAGCCGACCTTCTCGTCGAGATAGAGGATGTCGTCGCCCGCGCCGAGATCGATCGTCGCGCCGGCGCCGGCGAGGAACGTGGCGAACGCGACCTTGTCGTTGCCGTCGCCGGCCTCGATCGTGGCGCTCTGCCAGGGCGCGTCGTACCAGCGCCGGAAGTAGATGTAATCGTCGCCGTCGCCGCCGCGAAGAGCCGTGGTCGCGCCCGCCAGGTCGTACAGGCCGTCATTGCCGGCGCCGCCTTCGAGGACGTCGCTTCCCGCGCCGCCATCGATATAGTCGTTGCCTGAGCCGGTGACGATATGGTCGTCGCCGCTTCCGGCGGTGATCTCGAACGTCTCGATCGAGCTGAAGGCGATCGAGCGGCCCTCGCCGTCGTGGATGCTGCCGCCCTGGCCGTCGGTGAAGACCTGCACGCTGGCGTCGATCGCACTGGTCGAGGCAGAATAATCGACGACGAGCGTGTCGTTCCCGGTCCCGCCCGTGGCCGAGACGAAGCCGACCTGGTGGACGAGCAGCCGGTCGTTGCCGCCGCGACCGTCCAGATAGTCGACGGCGCCGCCGCCGCCGTCGAGCACGTCGTCGCCCGCGCCCCCGCTGACGCCGTTGTCGCCGGGGTTGCCGGTGAGGATCTGGTTGCGGGTCGAATCGAGGTCGCCGATCAGAGTCTCGACATTGTCGGGGAGCGTGTAGCTGGCGAGCACGGTCTTGACGGTGTCGGCGCCGCCGTCGGCCGCTTCCTGGACTACGTCGCCGGCATCGTCGACCCAGTAATAATCGTTGCCGAGGCCGCCGGCCATCGTGTCGGCGCCGCCGCGGCCATCGAGCGTGTCGCCTTGCGCTCCGCCCTTCAGGATGTCGCTGCCGGCGCCGCCGTCGAGGACAAAGGCGACCGAAGTCTCGGCCGATCCGTCGAAGCTCAAGCTCTCGTCGCTCTGGAGCTTGGTGCCGTCGACGAACAGGAAGGGGCCCGACATCTGGAAGCCCGAGCTGGCGATTTCGTAGGTGTTCGGACCGGCGGTCGCGCCGCCGTACCGGCTGTCGCCGTGGCTCATCAGCTCGAGCGTCTCGATGCCGGTGACGTTGCTGCCGAGGGTCAGGCCGGAATAGCTTCCCTGGAGGATCAGCGCGTCATAGCCGGAGCCGCCCGCGACCCGATCGAGCGAGTCGAACGCGCCGCCGAAATAGATCGAATCGGAGCCGCCGCCGCCCGTCGCGGAGTCGCTGCCGCCGTCCTGGAGCCGGAGCAGAGCGCCGCCCGGCCCCGCGAACAGCGCGTTGTCCAGCGCGTTGCCGCGCAGGTCCTGATAGATCCCGGCGATGCCGGTGAGATTCTCGATATTGGCGCCGAGCGCGTAGGTCGAAGCCCCGGTCTCCACCCGGTCGGTGCCGCCGCCCGCCGCCTCGATCAATGTGTCGGTCGTGCCGATCAGGCGATAGACGTCGTCGCCGGCGCCGCCTTCGAAGGTCATCGCGATCAGGGTGTTGTTGGTGAAGCTGTCGGCGAAGGCGCTGCCGACGATCTTCTCGATC
>JAXDPA010000064.1:0-32468 GCA_034668685.1 Sphingomonadales bacterium
CAGCCCGACGACCGCACGCTCGTCTGTTTCTCCCATCTGCGGTGGAATTTCGTCTTCCAGCGGCCCCAGCATCTGATGAGCCGCTTCGCCGAATCGCGGCGGGTGATCTTCTGGGAAGAGCCCGAGGCGGCGCTGCCGGAATGCGAGCCCGCGCTCGGCGTCAGGACCTGCGCCGAGACCGGCGTCATCGTGGTGACCCCCTCCCTCCCCGAAACCCTGTCCGGGGAGGAGCGCGAGGCGACGCTCAAGACCCTGCTCGGCGCCTTCCTCGCCGGCGAGAAGGGACCGTTCATCCGCTGGTACTACACGCCGATGATGCTGACCTTCTCGCGCGACGTGCCGGCCGCCTGCACCGTCTACGACTGCATGGACGAGCTCGCCAATTTCCGTTTCGCGCCGCCGCAGCTGCTCGGCCTCGAGCAGGAATTGCTCGATTCGGCCGACGTCGTCTTCACCGGCGGCTATTCGCTCTATGAGG
Source organism: Sphingomonadales bacterium (assembly GCA_034668685.1). Taxonomy (GTDB): domain Bacteria; phylum Pseudomonadota; class Alphaproteobacteria; order Sphingomonadales; family Sphingomonadaceae; genus Allosphingosinicella. The sequence goes on from JAXDPA010000064.1 coordinate 479, forward strand.
CGAAGAAGGACCGGCATCCCAACATCCATCCCTTCCCGTCCAGCGTCGATCGCGCCCATTTCGCCCAGGCGCGCGGGGTCGACGCCTCGCCGGACGACCAGGGGCCGATCGGCAAGCCGCGCTTCGGCTTCTACGGCGTGATCGACGAGCGGATGGACCTCGAGCTGATCGCCGCCGTCGCCGATGCGCATCCCGAATGGTCGATCGTGATGGTCGGGCCGGTGGTGAAGATCGATCCCGCCGACCTGCCGATCCGCGCCAACATCCATTATGTCGGCGGCAAGAGCTACGACGAGCTGCCGCTCTACCTCGGCGGCTGGGACGTCGCTTTGATGCCGTTCGCGATCAACGATTCGACCAAGTTCATCTCGCCGACCAAGACCCCCGAATATCTCGCCGGCGGCCGCCCGGTCGTCTCGACCCCGATCACCGACGTCATCCGCCATTACGGCGACCTCGACGCGGTGTTCATCGCCGACGGCGCCGAGGCCTTCATCCGGGCGTGCGAGCAGGCGCTGGCGCTGGCGAAGGGCGGCGACGAATGGCTGACCGACGTCGACCTCAAGCTCGCCAATTTGAGCTGGGACATCACCTACGCGCGCATGGCCGGCCTTGTTCAGGAGGCGATCAAGGTGCCGAGCGCCGGCCCGAACATCGTCAAGCGCGCGGCCAAGAAGAGCTACGACTATCTGGTCGTCGGCGCGGGCTTCGCCGGCTCGGTGATCGCCGAGCGGCTGGCCAGCCAGCTCGACGCGCGCGTGCTCGTCATCGACAAGCGCCCGCACGTCGCCGGCAACGCCTACGATCATCTCGACGAGGCGGGCGTGCTCATCCACCAATACGGCCCGCACATCTTCCACACCAACTCGGACGAGATCGTCGACTATCTGTCGCAATTCACCCAGTGGCGGCCGTACGAGCACCGCGTGCTCGCCCAGGTCCGCGGCCAGCTGGTGCCGATCCCGATCAACCGGACGACGCTCAACAAGCTGTTCGGGCTGAACCTCCAGACCGACGAGGAGGCGGCCGCCTACCTCGCCTCGCGTGCGGAGACGGTGGAGGAGATCAGGACCTCGGAGGACGTCGTCATCAACGCGGTCGGCCGCGAGCTCTACGAGCTGTTCTTCCAGGGCTATACGCGCAAGCAATGGGGTATCGACCCCTCGGGCCTCGACAAGTCGGTGACCGCGCGAATCCCGACCCGCACGAACACCGACGACCGCTATTTCGGCGACAAGCACCAGATCATGCCGAAGCATGGCTACACCGCGATGTTCAACCGGATGCTCGACCATCCGAACATCGATGTGCTGCTCTCGACCGACTACAGGGACATCGTCGACGAGGTCGATGCCGGCCACATCGTCTTTACCGGGCCCGTCGACGAATATTTCGGCTTCCGGTTCGGCAAGCTCCCTTATCGGAGCCTGCGCTTCGAGCATAAGATCCTCGACAAGGAGAATTTCCAGCCGGTCGCGACGGTCAATTACCCCGATCCGCAGGTGCCTTACACGCGGATCACCGAGTACAAGCACCTGACCGGCCAGGCGCATGCCAAAACGAGCATCACCTACGAATATCCGTCGGCGGAAGGGGATCCCTATTACCCCATCCCGCGCGCGGAGAATCAGTCGCTCTACAAGAAGTATGAGGCCCTCGCCGATTCGACCGAGGGCGTCACCTTCGTCGGGCGGCTCGCGACCTACCGCTATTACAATATGGACCAGGTCGTCGGCCAGGCCCTCGCCGCCTTCCGCCGCCTCAAGGCGCGGGTCGAGACTGAGGCGGCGTCGAACGGCGGCGGCCTCTGGATCGAAGCCGCGGAATAGAGGCGAAAGCCGCCGCTCAGCCCTTGGCCTCAGCGGCAGCTCGGCCTTCCTGCCACGACCGGCGGAGGTCGCGGCGGATCGAAGGGCCGGCGAGGTGGGCGTCGACCGCCTCGTGCCGTTCGCTCTTCAGCATGGCGGCGAGCTCGGGCAGGCTCTCATAGGCGCCCAGGCGAGCGAGCTCGAAGGCCCGCTCGACGGTCGTCGGCCGGGTCGGCACGGGAGTGGGCGCACGGGGCGTATCGCCGCTCATCTCAACGCTCCTCCGACGCGGCGAGCCGGAGCCGGGCATAAAGGTTCGCCATTCCGAGGTGCTCATCGCGTTCGCTCTGCGCCTCGCTGCGCGAGGCCAGCCAGCGGGCGCCGGTCTCGAGCCTCTGGTAATGCTCGGCCTGTTCCATGGAAATCACCTTTGTCGAGCAAGCGGGAGCGCGCGAAGTCTCTCTGTCACAGGATGCTTGCGGGACGATCAGGTGATGCGAGGAGCCTAGCAGCTAAAGGCGCGGATTGCGAGCGCGATCACGGGCGGGGCGTCGGTTCCGTTTCCGGGGCCGCCCGGGAATCCGCCCGGGTCGCCAGCCGCCAGCCGTCCGGCAGGTAATCGAGCGACATGTAGTAATAGAAGGCGCAGCGGCCGTCCTTCGTCCAGGTGCCGCCCTTCATGATCCCGAACGCGGTGTCGCCGGCGAAGACCGGGCCGCCGCTGTCGCCGCCGCCGCAGCCGGGTCCGGCGACGGTGACCCAGGAGGCCGCGCAGGGGCCGCCGCACAGCGCGCCCGGAGGGGCGAAATCGGTCAGCTCGACCTCCCCGCACGTATAGCCGGTCCGCTCGCCGCGGTGGCAGACGAAGTCGCCGGCCCGGGTGCTCGCCCGCGGCCGGACGCCTTCGGGCACGCGCGCCGCGCTCTTCTTCGCGTCGACGTAGAAGAGCGGCTCGCCGCCGCCGTCGGCGACGTTCACCTGCACGTCCTGGAAGCTCCAGCCCCACTGGCCGACGAAGGGGAGCTCGACCTTGGCGCCGTCGGGCTCGATGTAGGTCAGCACGTCGGGGCAATGGGCGGCGGTGACGAGCCCGGTGCGGGCGCCGTCGGTCACCACGAAGCCGGCGGTGCAGACGGCGTGGCGGCCGGTCACCGCGTCGGCGCCCTCCACCCGGGCACCCCCCTCGACGGCAGCGAGATCGGCCGCCGCCTCGATCGGCCGGATGCGCGCCCGGACGCCGGCGATGTCGCTGGCCCGCCCAGCCATGTCGGCCAGGTCCTCGGCGCTCTTGCCGGTGTCGCCGACCATCAGCACCAGCTCGCCGGTGCGCGGGTCGGCGCCCATGCCGCGGGCGTCGGGGAAGGCGGCGCGAAGCCGGTCGCCGCGCTTGGCGATGGCCTTGAGGATCTTATCGCGGGTCGCCGGGGCGCCGGTGCGGAAGACGATCGGCACGATCATGCCCGCGGCTTCGATCGCCTCGTCCGGAACCGCCTTGCCGCCCTTCAGCAGGACGACGATCCGGTAAGCGGGCTCATGCTCGATGAACATCCCTGCCAGGCGCTTCGCATAGGTCGCGCGCAGCCGGTCGGTCGCGGCGACCGTCTCCTCCTGGGCGTGCAGGCGGCGCAGCGCCTCGTCGGGCTCGACATGGTGCTGCCGGGCATATTCCGCCGCGTCCTGGGCCAGCGCCTCCGCCGGCGTCTGCAGCGCCTGCGCCGCGGCGGGGGAAGCGAGGGCGAGGAGGAGCGGGACGAGGACGCGCATCGGGCGCTTCTATCCGGGAAAGCCTTTCGCGCGGCTGAAAATTCTACGCCGCCGCCCTTTCCTCGCCTTCCGGCTTGAGCAGCAGGGCGCCATCGCCTTCCTCGACCCTGACCGTCTGGCCGTCGCTTATCTCCCCGCGCAGGATCGCGTCGGCGAGCGGGTCCTGGAGGTATTTCTGGACCGCGCGCTTCAGCGGACGGGCACCGTAGACCGGATCATAGCCGACCCGGCCCAGCCAGGCGCGCGCCGCGTCGGTGAGGTCGAGCCGGATCTTGCGGTCGGCGAGCAGCTTGCCGAGGCGCGCGACCTGGATGTCGACGATCGGGCCCATATGCTCGGCGGCCAGGCGGTGGAACAGAATGATCTCGTCCAGCCGGTTCAAGAATTCCGGCCGGAAATGGCCGCGGACCACCTCCATCACCTGCGGCTCGACCTTCTCGACGTTCTCGTCGTCGGTGAGGCTGGAGAGATATTGGCTGCCGAGGTTGGAGGTCAGGATGATGATCGTGTTGGTGAAGTCCACCGTGCGGCCCTGGCCGTCGGTGAGGCGCCCGTCGTCGAGGACCTGGAGGAGGACGTTGAACACGTCGCCATGCGCCTTCTCGACCTCGTCGAACAGCACGACCTGGTAGGGCCGCCGCCGCACTGCCTCGGTCAGCACGCCGCCTTCCTCGTAGCCGACATAGCCCGGCGGCGCGCCGATCAGGCGGGCGACGCTGTGCTTCTCCATGAACTCCGACATGTCGATCCGCACCATCGCGGTCGAATCGTCGAACAGGAATTCGGCGAGCGCCTTGGTGAGCTCGGTCTTGCCGACGCCGGTGGGCCCGAGGAACAGGAACGAGCCCAAGGGCCGGTTCGGATCCTGGAGGCCGGCGCGGGCGCGGCGGATGGCGCGGCTGACCGCGGCGACGGCCTGTTGCTGGCCGATCACGCGCTTGCCGATCTGATCCTCCATCTGGAGCAATTTCTCGCGCTCGCCCTCGAGCATCCGCTCGACCGGGATTCCGGTCCAGCGCGCGACGACCCCGGCGATGTCCTCGCTGGTCACCTCCTCGCGCAGCATCGCCGACTGGCTGACCGCCTGCGCCTCGGCGAGCTGCTTCTCGAGGCCGGGGATGCGCCCGTATTGAAGCTCGCCGGCCTTGGCGAGATCGCCGGCGCGCTGCGCCTGCTCGAGCTCGAGCCGCGCCGAGTCCAATTGCTCCTTCAATTTGCCCTCGGCGGCGATCTTCTCCTTCTCCGCCTGCCAGCGCTGGGTCAGCTCGGCCGACTGCTGCTCGAGATTGGCGAGCTCGCCTTCGAGGTTCGACAAGCGCTCCTTGGAGGCCTTGTCGCTCTCCTTCTTCAGCGCCTCGCGCTCGATCTTCAGCTGGATGATGCGCCGGTCGAGGTTCTCGATCTCCTCGGGCTTCGACTCCACTTCCATGCGCAGGCGCGAGGCGGCCTCGTCCATCAGGTCGATCGCCTTGTCCGGCAGGAAGCGGTCGGTGATGTAACGGTTGCTGAGCGTCGCCGCCGAGACGAGCGCGCCGTCGGTGATGCGGACGCCGTGGTGAAGCTCGTATTTCTCCTTGAGCCCGCGCAGGATCGAGATCGTGTCCTCGACCGTCGGCTCGCCGATGAACACCGGCTGGAAGCGCCGCTGCAGCGCCGGGTCCTTCTCGACATGCTTCCTGTACTCGTCGAGCGTGGTCGCGCCGATGCAGTGCAGTTCGCCGCGGGCCAGCGCCGGCTTCAACAGGTTCGACGCGTCCATCGCGCCCTCGCTCTTGCCCGCGCCGATCAGCGTGTGCATCTCGTCGATGAACAGGATGATGTCCCCCTCGGCCTGCTTGACCTCGTCGAGAACTCCCTTGAGCCTTTCCTCGAACTCGCCGCGATATTTGGCGCCGGCGATCAGGCTGCCCATGTCGAGCGCCATCAGCCGCCGGTCCTTGAGGCTGTCGGGCACGTCGCCGTTGGCAATGCGCAGCGCCAGCCCTTCGGCGATCGCCGTCTTGCCGACTCCGGGGTCGCCGATCAGCACCGGGTTGTTCTTGGTCCGCCGGGCGAGGATCTGGACGGTCCGGCGGATCTCCTCGTCGCGGCCGATCACCGGATCGAGCTTGCCCTCGCGCGCCGCCTCGGTCAGGTCGCGGGCGAACTTCTTCAGCGCGTCGAAGCGGTCCTCGGCCGACTGGGTGTCGGCGGTCCGCCCGCCGCGCAGCTGGTTGATCGCCGCGTTCAGCGCTTCCGCCTTGAGTCCCGCATCGGCGAGCGCCTTGCCGGCGTCGGTGCTCTTCGCCAGCACCAGCGCGAGCAGCATCCGCTCGACGGTGACGTAGGAATCGCCCGCCTTCTGGGCGATCTGCTCGGCGCTATCCAGGACCCGCAAAGCCTCGGCGTCGAGCCCCGGCGTCTGGTTGGCGCCGCCGCCGGTCACCGCCGGCACCTTGGCGAGCGCCTCGTCCGTCTCCCGCCGCGCCGCCTCGGCGCTGCCGCCGGCGCGGGCGATCAGCCCCGCCGCCATGCCCTGTTCGTCCTCGAGCAGAGCCTTCAACAGGTGGACCGCCCCGATCCGCTGATGGTTCATGCGCAGCGCCACGGTTTGCGCCGCCTGCAGGAAGCCCCGCGCCCGGTCGGTGAATTTCTCCAGGTTCATCTCAGCCCCTCAAACTTGCTTGGTGCCGATATGGTGTTGCCATTGTGCAACACAAGGGGGTTGACGCGTCCGCTATCGGACAAAGTGGAAACCAAGAAAAATCAGCCACTTAACACCCCATTGCGCGGCGCGATCCCGCCGCTATGGTGCGCGCCGCACCCGACTCTGCAAAGGGACAAGACATGCGCTCCAGGCTGCTTCCGTTCACCCTGCTCGCGGCCGCCGCCGCGCCGCTCGCTTTCTCGCCCTTGCCCGCCGCGGCCGTCCATGTCGCCGAGGCGCCCGCGGCGCCCCTCTCGCAGCTCGTCGCCCAGGTCAACATCCCCTACCAGGCCTTCACGCTTCCCAACGGCCTGCGCGTCTTCGTCCACGAGGATCACAAGGCCCCGGTCGTCGCGGTGTCGGTCTGGTACCATGTCGGCTCCAAGGACGAGACCGCCGGCAAGACCGGCTTTGCCCACCTGTTCGAGCACCTCATGTTCAACGGCTCCGAGAACGCGCCGGGCGACTTCTTCGAGCCGCTGCAACAGGTCGGCGCGACCGACTATAACGGCACCACCTGGTTCGACCGGACCAATTATTTCGAGACGGTGCCGACCCCGGCGCTCGACCTCGCCTTGTTCCTCGAGAGCGACCGGATGGGCCACCTCCTCGGCGCCATCAATCAGGAGAATCTGACCAACCAGATCAATGTTGTCCAGAACGAGAAGAGGCAGGGTGACAACCAGCCTTACGGCCTCGTCGAATATCACCAGCTCGACGCGCTCTTCCCGGCCGGCCACCCCTATCACCACTCGACGATCGGCTCGATGAAGGATCTGACCGGCGCCAGCATCGAGGACGTCAAGAACTGGTTCCGCTCGCGCTACGGCCCGAACAATGCGGTGCTCGTCCTCGCCGGCGACGTGACCCTTGCCAAGGCGAAGATGCTGGTCGCCAAATATTTCGGCGACATCCCTCGCGGCCCGGCCGTGACCCCGGCCTCGGCCGACGTGCCGACCCTCGCTTTGGCCAAGAGCGAGGTGATGCACGACCGCGTCGCCCACACCCGCATCTACCGCATGTGGGTCGTCCCCGGCCTCACCAATGCCGACACCGTCCCGCTCGACGTCGCCGCCTCGGTGCTCGGGGGCCTCTCCAGCTCGCGGCTCGACAATGCCCTGGTGCGCGGCGAGAAGATCGCCACCAACGTCTCGGCCGGCGTGGAGCCGTTCGAGCGGGTCAGCCTGTTCGAGGTCAGCGCCGACGTGAAGAACGGGGTCGATCCGGCCCGGGTCGCGGCGCGTCTCGACCAGATCGTCGCCGATTTCCTGCGCACCGGCCCGACCGCCGACGAGGTCCGCCGGGTCGCCACCAAGGAGGTAGCCGGACGGATCAGCGGGCTCGAATCGGTCGGCGGCTTCGGCGGCAAGGCCGTCGCTTTGGCCGAGGGCGCGCTCTATGCGGGCGACGCCGGCTTCTACAAGAAGCAGCTCCAGGCCTATGCGACGGCGACCCCGGCGAGCGTCCGCGCCGCCGCCCAGCGCTGGCTGTCGCGGCCTGTCTATGCCTTGACGGTCGCCCCGGGCGAGCGCGAGCCCTATGAGGAGGCTCCCGCCGGCGGCGGTTCGTTCCACCACCCGGCTTATTACCGCACGCCGGCCGCCGGCGAGCACCCGCTCGCCCCGATGCCGCCGCTCACCTACGCTCCGGCGTCTCGCCAGCCGGCCGGTGCCGCCGCTCGCCCCGCCGGAGTCGACCGCTCCCACTTCCCGCCGGTCGGCGACGTCGCCAACATCGTCTTCCCGGACATCCAGCGCGCCCGGCTCTCCAACGGCATCGAGGTCGTCTATGCCCGCCGCGCGGCGGTGCCGGTCACCCGGGTGGCGGTCAGCTTCGACGCCGGCAACGCGGCCGATCCGCACAATGCGCTCGGCACCCATTCGCTGATGCTGGCGCTGATCGACGAGGGCACCAGGACCCGCAGCTCGGTCCAGATCGCCGAGGAGCAGGAGCGGCTCGGCGCCAATATCAGCACCTCGCCGTCGATGGACCGCACCGCCGTCGGCCTGTTCGCTCTGACTCCCAACCTCGCGCCGTCGCTCGACCTGCTCGCCGACATCGTCCGCAACCCGGCCTTCGATCCGGCCGAGGTGGAACGTCTGCGCGGCCAGCAGCTGGCCCGGATCGAATCCGAGCTCACCCAGCCGCAGGGCCTGGCGCTGCGCACCTTCCCGGCCGCGCTCTACGGGCCCGACCACCCTTATGGCGTGCCGTTCACCGGCACCGGCGATCCGGCGGTGGTGAAGCGCCTCACCCGCGCCGACCTCGTCGCCTTCCACGACGCCTGGATCCGGCCCGACAACGCCAAGATCTTCGTGGTCAGCGACCGGCCGCTCGCCGCCATCCAGCCCTTGCTCGAGCGCAGCTTCGGCGACTGGCGCGCTCCGGCCTCGCCCAGGGGAACCAAGAACCTGCAGGCGGCGACCCCCGCGCCGCGCGAGCGAATCCTGCTCATCGACCGGCCGCAATCGCCCCAGTCGGTGATCCTCGGCGGCCTCCTGCTGCCTTATACCGGCCGCGATCCGATCGAGCCGGTGCAGGTCGCCAACGACGTGCTCGGCGGCACCTTCCTGTCGCGCCTCAACATGGACATCCGCGAGAAGAAGGGCTGGTCCTATGGCGTGAACGGCCGGGTCAACCGACTGCTCGGGACCGTGCCCTACATCGTCTCGGCGCCGGTCCAGGCCAACCAGACCGGGCCGTCGCTGGCTGCGTTGCGCGAGGACATGACCGACTTCCTCACCGTCCACGGCATCACCCAGGCGGAGCTTCAGCGGACCATCAACAACCGCGTGCGCGGCCTCGCCGGAAATTTCGAGACGTCCGAGGACGTGCTCGGCGGCATCCAGACGATCGAGCAGTTCGGCTTTCCGGACAATTATTACGAGACGCTCGCCGCCCGCTACAAGGCGATGACCGCGCCGGAGCTCGACGCCGCCGTCCGCCGGGTCATCGATCCGGGCAAGTTCGTCTGGGTGGTGGTCGGCGATGCATCCAAGATCCGCCCGCAGCTCGATAAGCTCGGAATGCCGATCGAGACGGTGACGCCGCTGGGCAAGTAGGTGCACGTCGGCGTGGGTTGGTTTCCGTTCGCCCCGATCGAAGTCGAGGGGTCCTGCCGAGCGAAGCCGAGGCGCTGATCTCGGCTACGCTCGAAGGGGTGTCTCGACTTCGCTCGACACGAACGGATCGTGGCTGATGCCTAGCGGAACACCCGCGTCACATGGCCCATCTTGCGGCCGGGCCGCGGCGCGTCCTTGCCATAGAGATGGAGGTGGGCGCCGGGCTCGCTGAGGATCTCGGCCCAGCCGTTCGCCTCGTCGCCGATCAAATTGACCATTTCGACGCGCGCCCCGGTCAGCGCCGTGTCACCGTGCGGAAGGCCGCACACCGCTCGAACATGATTCTCGAACTGGGAGGTGACCGATCCCTCGATCGTCCAGTGCGCGCTGTTGTGAACCCTGGGCGCCATCTCGTTGAACAGCGGGCCCTCGCGAGTCGCGAAAAATTCGAGGGTGAGCACGCCGACATGGCCGAGCCGCTCGGCGACCTTCGCCGAAAGGCCGCGGGCCTCTTCGATCTGCGCGGCGGCGTGCGGCCCGGCCGGCACCGTTGAGCGGCTCAATATGCCGTCGCGATGAACATTCTCGGGGCTGTCCCAGAACACGACCTCGCCATCGCGGCCACGGCACAGCGGCACCGAGAATTCGGCGAGAAAGTCGACGCGCCGCTCGAGGATGGCCGCGGTGCGTTCGATCGCGTCCCACGCCGCCTCCGCCTGCCCCGGCGAGTCGATCCGGGCCTGACCCTTACCGTCATAGCCGAACGCACAGGTCTTGAGGATCGCCGGCGTTCCTATGGCCGCCAGGCCCCGGCGGACATCTTCCTCGCTTTCGACCAGCCGCCAGGGCGCGCAGGCGCCGCCGAGCGTCTCGACCATCTCCTTCTCGTTGGGGCGGTAGGCCGAAATGTCGAGCGAGAAGACGCTCGGGAAAAGCGGGACGCCCGACACGCAGGCCGCCAAGGCGTGCCGGTCGACATTCTCGAATTCGTAGGTGACGACGTCGACCTGGCTCGCGAACCGGCGCAGCGCCTCCGCGTCGCGCCACTCGCCGCGGGTGAAACGCGCCGCGACCTCGGCCGCCGGCGGCGCCTCGTCCGGCGCGTAGACGTGGCAATTGTAGCCGAGCCGGGCCGCCGCCATCGCCAGCATCCGCCCGAGCTGGCCGCCGCCGACGATGCCGAGGGTGGAGCCGGGCGCGACGGGACTCATTCGGGCCTTTCGCCGACCTCGTCCGTCTGGCGCTGACGCCATGCCGCGAGCCGCTGCGCGAGCGCCGCGTCGCCCAGCGCCAGGATGGAGGCCGCGAGAAGGCCGGCATTGACCGCCCCGGCCTTGCCGATGGCGAGCGTTCCGACCGGGACTCCGGCGGGCATCTGGACGATCGAGAGCAGGCTGTCGAGGCCGGCCAGCGCCTTGCTCTCGACCGGAACGCCGAGCACGGGGAGCGCGGTCATCGAGGCGGCCATGCCGGGCAGGTGCGCCGCCCCGCCCGCGCCCGCGACGATCACCTTGAGGCCGCGCGCCGCCGCTCCGGACGCGTAATCGTAGAGCCGCTGCGGCGTGCGGTGCGCGGAGACCACCTTCGTCTCGCAGGCGACGCCGAGCGCCTCGAGCGTCTCGGCGGCATGGCGCATCGTCTCCCAGTCCGAGCGGCTGCCCATGATGATCCCGACCTCGGCCATCCTTTTCCCTCTATCGGCCGGGCCGCGGCGAGGCCAGTGGTTCGTTTTTGCTTAACCTCGCCGCGCTACAGTCGGCGACATGTCCAAGCATAGCACCGACTTCACCGGCCTCCCCGTCGACGCCGAGGGCGAGAACAGCCTGCTCCGCGCCGCGCTGATCGAGGCGCGGCAGCGGATCCGCGACCTCGAGCGCAATATCGAGGCGGACGACCTCACTCCGCTTCCGGGCGCCAAGCGCTTCCGCACCGAGCTGGAGCGGGTCGTCGGCCTGGTGGCGCGGCACGGCACGCCCGGCGCCGTCGTCCACTTGGAGCTCACCGCGCTCGCGCAGATCCACGAGACTCACGGCCATTTCGCCTCCGACGCCGCCTTGGTCCACGTCGCCCGCCTGCTCTGCGGCCTGATCCGCTCGACCGACGTCCTCGCCCGGGTGAGCGACGCGGAATTCGGGTTGATCCTCGATCATCTCGACCTCGACAGCGCGATCGACGCCGCCGAGCGGCTGGCGCGCTGCGTCGAAGCCAATCCGCTCGATCTCGGCCACGTCCGAGTCCCGCTCGCCTGCGCCGTCGCCACCACCGGCATCCTCGCCGGCGACACGGCGGACGACGTGCTGGCCCGGGCGGCGAAGAACCTGGAGCGGGCGAAGAGCGAAGGCTAAATTCCCACCGTTCGCCCTGAGCCTGTCGAAGGGCTTTTCTTCCCTTTTCAGAAGTAGGAACGGGCTTCGACAGGCTCAGCCCGAACGGGTCTTGGCCGACCGTCCCTCTATCGCTCGCTGAGATAATAGCGGTCCACCGCCTGCAGCCCCTCGTCGAGCTCGTAGACGATCGGCTGCCCCGTCGGGATTTCGAGGCCGGTAATCTCGTCGTCCGGGATGTTCGACAGATGCTTGACCAGCGCCCTCAGCGAATTGCCGTGGGCGGAGATGAGAACCCTTCGCCCCTCCCGTAGCGCCGGGGCGATCCGGCCTTCCCAATAAGGCAGGACGCGAGCGATCGTGTCCTTGAGGCTCTCGGTGCTGGGCACGTCGACGCCCGCATAGCGGCGATCGCCGGAGAGATCGTAGGGGCTGCCCGGCGCGAGCGGCGGCGGCGGCACGTCGAACGCGCGCCGCCAGATCCGCACCTGCTCATCGCCGTGCTTCGCCGCCGTCTCGGCCTTGTTGAGGCCGGTGAGGCCGCCATAATGGCGCTCGTTGAGGCGCCAGTCCTTCTCGGCCGGCAGCCACAGGCGGCCCATCGCCTCGAGCGCCAGGTTCAAAGTCTTGATCGCGCGGGTCTGCACCGAGGTGAAGCAGAGATCGAAGTCGAGCCCTTTCGCCGCCATCAGCTCGCCGGCCAGCCGCGCTTCCTCCGCGCCCTTCTCGGTGATGTCGACGTCCCACCAGCCGGTGAATCGATTCTCGAGGTTCCACGCCGACTGGCCGTGGCGGATGAGGACCAGAAGGGGCATGCGTGTCAGCCCTTCTTCCGCGCCTCGAGCTCAGGGAGGATGGCGTGGAGGGCGTCGAGGCATGCGCGGGCGAGGAGCCTGCACCGGTCCGGCGACCAGCCGTAGGTCTCGTCGGGCAAATCGGCATTGTCCTTGAACGGCATTTCGAGGGTCATCGAGACCGCGCCGTAGCGCTCGGCGAGCTGGGCGGTGGACATCGACATGTTGGCCTGGCCGGGCTTGGCGACCTCGTAGCCCCGGCTGGTCTGGAAATCCGGGGACAGGCGCTCGAGCGCCTCCGCGAAGGCGTCGAACACTTTCTGCTGGCCCTCGTTCCAGCCCGGAATCCCCTCGAAGCCGGCGAGGAAGTTGGCGGCGATCGCCTCGTCGCCATGGACGTCCATCGCGAAATCGACTCCGGTCCGGTCCATCTCGCCGCGCACGCACAGCACTTCCGGGCTGCGCTCGGCGGAAGGATCGTGCCATTCGCGGTTGAGGTTGGCGCCGACGGCGTTGGTGCGAAGGTGGCCGCGCCGCGACCCGTCCGGGTTCATGTTGGGCACGACATGGAAGGTCGCCCGGCGGCGCAGGACCCGGGCCACCGGATCGGCCTCGTCGATCAGCCGCTCGAGCGCGCCTTCCATCCACCATTCGGCCATCGTCTCGCCCGGATGCTGGCGGGCGTAGAGCCAGACCTGCAGCGGCCCTTCGCCGAGCGTGAGGCAATCCATTTCCTGGCCGTCGAGCGTTCGCCCGAGGGACTTGTATTCGACCCCCGGCGCCGAGGCGGCCTCGGCGACGAGATCGTGGTGCCGCTCCATCGTGTAGGGGGCGAAATAGGCGACCCACAGGCTGTCCGAATGCGGCGTCACGCGGATGGAGAGGATGCCGCCCTCATAGCCGGTGTCGGCGCGGACCCATTCCTCGCGGTCGTAGGAGACGCAGGCGCGGTAGTCCTCCCAGCCGAGCGGATAGGCCGCGCCCGCGCAATTCATGATCCTGAGCTCGACCTCCTGGCCCTTCGCGCCGGTCAGTCGGAAATAGAACCATTGGTAGAAGTCGGACTGGTTGTCCCTCTCGATCTCGAGGTCGATGCGATTGCCGTCGGTGCCGACGACGCGAATATTGCCGCCGTCGAAGGCAGCCGAAACGTTGAGGCTCATTTGACCCTGATAATCCGGCCGGACTCGCCGGGGAAGTCTCGAAACAGAGCGGCGGCCAGCCGCTCCGCGGCGGCGGCGCCGACCGGCTCCGAGCTGCCCGGCCGGGCGTCCGAAAGGGCGCGGCCTTCCCAGAAGACGGTGCCGTCGGAACGGCGGCGGATGGCGACTTCGAGCAGGGTGGCGTTGCCGCCCGGCGCGGTGCTGGCCGGGCCCGAGGCGAAGCCGCGGCCGACTCGGGCGGCGCTCCGTGCCGCGATCGCCTCGCGGCTTCCGGACTGGAGCGCGACGAGGGCGATCTGCTCGGACTGGCCGGTGGTGTTGACCACCGTCCAGCCGAGCCGCTGGAGCTGGCGGGCGACGGCGGCCGAGGCGGCGGCGAAATCGGGGCTGGCGGCGTCCGCGCGGTCGAACGGCTCGACGGCGATCTGGGCGTGGGCGATCGGCTCGCCGAGATGGAAGCGCCCGACCTCGACCCCGCCCATGCGGACGTTCGTCCCGCCGCCGCCTCCGGTCGTGCAGGCGGCGAGCGCCGCCGCGAGGGCGAGAGCGCCGCTGCGCAGAAAAGCTGTTTTCATGCCCCTACCTCTTCGTCTAGCGGCGGCCTTGCGGCTCCAACGATCCTCGCGGCCGTTTCGCTCCCGGCCCTATTGGCCGTCCCGACGCAGGAGTCCAGATGAACGACCGTCCCGCCGTCCTCGTCACCGGAGGCGCCGGCTATATCGGCAGCCACGCCGTCCTCGCCCTGCTCGACGGCGGCTGGCCGGTGGTGGTGATCGACAATCTCTCGACCGGCTTCCGCTGGGCGGTTCCGGAGGAGGCCGCATTCGCCGAGGGCGACATCGCCGACCAGGCCCTCGTCGGACGGCTGATCGCCGACCACCGGATCGGCGCGATCATCCACTTCGCCGGCTCGATCGTCGTCCCCGAGTCGGTCGAAAAGCCGCTCAAATATTATGAGAACAACACGGTGAAGAGCCGGTCGCTGATCGAGAGCGCGGTGACCGGCGGAGTCCGCCACTTCATCTTCTCCTCGACGGCGGCGACCTACGGCATCCCCGAGCGGGTGCCGATCGACGAGGAAACCCGCACCCAGCCGATCAACCCCTATGGCTGGTCGAAGCTGATGACCGAGCGGATGCTGATCGACGCTTCCGCCGCCCATCGGCTCAACTTCTGCGCCCTGCGTTATTTCAACGTCGCCGGCGCGGACCCGAAGGGTCGCTCGGGCCAATCCACCGCCGGCGCCACCCACCTCATCAAGGTCGCGGTCGAGGCGGCGACCGGCAAGCGGGGCCATGTCTCGGTCTACGGCACCGACTACGAGACGCCGGACGGCACCGGGGTGCGCGACTATATCCACGTCAGCGACCTCGCCGCGGCGCATGTCGATGCCCTGGAGAAGCTGATCGCCGACCCCGCGACCAGCCACATCATGAATTGCGGCTACGGGCGCGGCTTCTCCGTGCTCGAAGTTCTCGACGCGGTGGATCGGGTCACCAACATCAAGGTCGAGCGGCGACTGGAGCCGCGAAGGCCAGGCGATCCCGACGCCCTGGTGGCCGACAATCGCCGGATTCTCGCGGCGCTGCCGTGGCGCCCGAAGCGCGATGACCTCGACACGATCGTCGCCGACGCCCTCGCCTGGGAAAGGGCGCTGGCGGAGCGCCGCCGGCCTTCCTAGAACCCCTCCTTATGCGCATGAGCGTCCAGGAAGCCGAAGCGAAGGTGCGGGCCGGCGCCGCGGCGCTCCAGCGGGGCCGGCCGGAGGAAGCGGCGCGCCTGCTCGGCGAGGTCACCGCCGCCGGAATCGCCAACGCCCAGGTCTGGCTGCTCCTCGCCCATGCAAGCGCGAAGGCGGGGGATGCGGCGGGGGAGGAAGCCGCGCTCGATTCGCTGCTTGCCGCCGATCCTCAGAACCTGCGCGGGCTGGTCCTGAAGGGCGACTGCCGGGCCCGGGCGGGCGAGCGGCGCGCGGCGACCAGCTTTTACCGGCGCGCGCGGCAGGTCGCCGGCATGGTGGGTGATCTGCCGCCGGACCTCGCGGTGGAGATGGCGAGGGCTGAGCGCGCCCTCGCCGACTTCGAGCGCGGCTACAAGACGCATCTCGATTCGGCGCTCGCCGAGCGCGGCTTCGGCGCTTCCGCCCGCAGCGCCCGCTTCCAGCAGTCGCTCGACATCCTTGCCGGCGAGAAAGAGATTTTCGTCCAGCAGCCGACCGCTTATTATTTTCCCGGGCTTCCCAACATCCAGTTCTACGAGCGCGAGCGGTTCGACTGGGCGGAGCGGGTCGAGGCGGCTACCGACGCGATCCGCGCGGAGCTGCTGGCGCTCATGGCCGATACGGACGCGTTCCGGCCCTACATGGTCGCCGATCCCGACCGCCCCCGCGCGGACTTCCACGGCCTGCTCGACAATCCGGAATGGTCGAGCCTCTACCTCTGGGAGGATGGCAAGCCGGTCGAGGCGAACGCGGCCCGCTGCCCGGCCGCATTCGAGGCGCTCGGCCAAGCGCCGCTGCCGCATATCAGCATCCGGGCGCCGGTCGTCATGTTCTCGCGCCTCGCGCCCGGCGCGCGGATCCCGCCGCACACCGGGATGCTCAACGCCCGCCTGATTTGCCATTTGCCCTTGATCGTGCCGCCCGGCTGCGGCTTCCGGGTCGGCAACGAGGTGCGGCAATGGGAGCAAGGCAAGCTCCTCATCTTCGACGACACGATCGAGCACGAGGCCTGGAACGACAGCAACGAGGACCGGGTCGTGCTGATCTTCGACATCTGGCGGCCCGAGCTGAGCGAGGCGGAGCGCGGCGCGGTCGCGGCGATGTTCGAGGCGGTGGACGATTATCGCGATGATTGAGCCGGCTCCTTCGACCGACGCCGCGATCCGCGACCTGCTGGCCCGTGGCGACGCCTATCGCCGCGCCGGCGACGTCCGCGCCGCGACCAGCTTCTTCCAGGCGGCGCTGCGCCACGCCGCCGAGGCCGGCTCATTGCCCCGCGACCTGCTCGAGCCGCTGCAGAGCGCCCAGGCGCACGTCCGCCAGGCGGGCGTAGATTATCAGGCCCATCTGGAGCGGGCGGTGGCGGAGGTCGGGGCGGGGCCGCGCTTCGACGAGGCGATCGACATCCTGTTCGGCCGCCGCGAGATCTTCCACCAGCAGCCGAGCGCTTTCTATTTCCCGGGCCTCCCGCAGCGGCAATTCTACGAGCGGGAGGAATTCGGCTGGGCCGTCGGCCTGGAGGCGGAGACGGAAGCGATCCGCGCCGAGCTGCGCGCCCTGCTCGACGGCGGCGCGTCCTTCCAGCCTTATGTCGAGGCAGAGGCCGACCGGCCGCCGCAGGATTTCCACGGCATGCGGGACGATCCGAGCTGGGGGGCCTTCTACCTGTGGAAGGACGGCTCGCTGGTCGCCGAGAATGCCGCGCGCTGCCCGCGCACCGTGGCCGCGCTTGAGAAAGTGCCGATGAGCCGGATCGGCAGCCGCACCCCGTCCGTCCTCTTCTCGCTGCTTCGGCCCGGCGCCCGCATCCCACCGCACCACGGCATGCTCAACAGCCGTCTGATCTGCCATCTTCCCCTGGTCGTGCCGTCCGGCTGCTGGCTCCGCGTCGGCAACGAGACCCGGCAATGGGACGAGGGCAAGCTGCTCATCTTCGACGACAGCATCGAGCACGAGGCCCTGAACCCGACCTCCAGCCTGCGCGTCATCCTCCTCTTCGACATCTGGCGCCCCGAGCTGAGCGAAGCGGAAAGGCGCGGCGTTTCGGCGGTGTTCGAGGCGATCGACGGCTACGGCCGGGCCTCGGCCTCGGCTTGACTTCGCGGCCGCAGCAAACTAGGTGGGCGCCTCGCTTTTTCCAGCAGACAATCCGACCCGAACAGGCAGGCGTTTCGAGCCATGAAGATCCGCAATTCCCTGAAGTCCCTGAAGTCGCGCCACCGCGACTGCCGCGTGATCCGCCGCCGGGGCCGCACCTACGTCATCAACAAGACCAACCGCCGCTTCAAGGCGCGCCAGGGCTGATCCTCACCGTCCTTCGATACGGGTCTTCGCCAGGCTCAGCCCCTACTCAGGATGAGCGGGGGCGAACCCACAGCCGCTCATCCTGAGGAGCCGTTGAGCTTGTCGAAACGGCGTCTCGAAGGACGTATCGAAGGACCCGCCGCCGTCATCTTCGACGTCGGCAACGTCCTCTACGGCTGGGACCCCGAGGCCTTCCTCGCCCGGCAGATTCCCGAGGACGAGAAGCGCCTGGCCTTCATCGAGCAGGTCGACCTGTGGGGCTGGCACGACGGCCTCGACGCCGGCCGGTCGTTCGACGAGGCGGCGGCGGACCTTTCCGAGAAATTCCCCGATTACGCCGCCTACATCTCGGCCTGGGGCGAGCGGTTCGGCGAGACGATCACCGATCCGGTGCCCGGCATGCACGCCCTCGTCGAGGAACTCGACGATCGCGGCGTCCCCCTCTTCGCCATCACCAATTTCTCCGCCGACTTCTGGAAGCCGTTCCGGGCCAGGGAAGAGGCCTTCTTCCGCCGCTTCCGGGGCATCGTCGTCTCCGGCGAAGAGAAATTGCTGAAGCCCGATCCGGCGCTCTACTACCGGGCGCTGGACCGGTTCGGTCTTCGCCCGGCCGAGGCGCTGTTCGTCGACGATCGCACCATCAACGTCGAAGGGGCAAGGGCCATCGGCATGCACGCTTACCTGTTCACGGACGCGCCGGATCTGCGGCGCAGGCTCGAGGCGGACGGGCTGCTCTGAACTTTTGCCGGTCCCGCGCTTTGTTTCGCCCATGAGACAAAGATGGCCCGCACGGCTCTGGCTGGTCCGTCACGGCCAGAGCGCCGGCAACGTCGCCCGCGACGCCGCCACGGCCGCCGGCAAGGCGGTGATCGATCTCAAGGTGCGCGACGTCGACGTGCCGTTGAGCCCCCTCGGCGAGCGCCAGGCGCAGGCGCTCGGCCGCTGGTTCGCGGCGCTTCCCGAAGCGGAGCGGCCCGAGGTGGTGCTCGCCTCTCCCTACGTCCGCGCGCGTCAGACCGCGAAGGCGATCTGCGAGGCGGGCGGGGTGGTCGGCGACGCCCGACCGCCGATCGTCGACGAGCGCCTGCGCGAGCGCGAGTTCGGAATCTTCGACCGCCTCACCACCCAGGGCATTCGCGAGAAATATCCCGAGCTCGCCGAGCAGCGCGCCTTGATGGGGAAATTCTACCACCGCCCCCCGGGCGGCGAGAGCTGGGCGGACGTCATCCTGCGCCTGCGCGGGGCGCTCGACACGATCAGCCTCCACCATGCGGACCGGCGGGTCGCGATCGTCTGCCATCAGGTCGTCGTGCTGTGCATCCGCTACGTCCTCGAGGAGATGGACGAGGCGCAGATCCTCGCCATCGACCGCGAGGGCGACGTGGTGAATTGCGGGCTGTGCGAATATGCGTTCGAGCCCGACGGCGACGATCGCCTCTGCGCGCCGAAGCTGCTCCGCTACAATTTCGCCGCGCCCCTGGTCGAGGACGAGGCGCCCGTCACCTCCGAGCCCGACGCCATGGTCGCCGCGCGGTGAGCGAGCCCGCCACGCTCGACCGCGAGCTGCTGATGCGCGACTTCCCGCTGCCGGAGGTGGCCGAGGATTCGGACAAGGAGGATCGCGGTCGGCTGCTGGTCGTCGCGGGCAGCCGCGAGATCGCCGGCGCCGCCCGGCTCGCCGGCGTGGCGGGCCTCAGGGCCGGCGCGGGCAAGCTCCAGATCGCGACGGCGGCGAGCGTCGCGCCGCAGCTGGCGATCGCCGTCCCCGAAGCGCGCGTCGTTGGATTCGCCGAGAGCGAGGAGGGATGTTTCCCGACCGAAGGCCAGGAGCGGTTGCTCGACCTGGCCCGGGGCGCGCAGGCGGTGTTGATCGGCTGCGGTCTCCAGGACGGCGGGCCGCTCGACTCGCTGCTCGATGCGCTGCTGGCGAGCCGGATCGGCGTCCCGCTCGTCCTCGACGCCGCCGTGCTGGGCTGCCTGGCTTCTCGCGCGGAGGCGGTTAGCGCCTGGCGGGGCGGAGCGATCCTCCTGCCCCACAGCCGCGAGATGGCGCGGCTGCTCGAATGCGAGCCGGGCGAGGTCGAGGCGGATCCGCTGGCGGCGACGCGCCGCGCGGCCGGGCGCTTCAACGCCGTCGCGCTGGTCAAAGGGCGGTTCAGCCATATCTCCGACCCGCAAGGGCGGGCGTTCCGTTTCGAAGGCGGCGGCGTCGGCCTCGCGACTTCAGGGTCGGGCGACACACTGGCGGGCATCGTCGGCGGCCTCGCCGCGCGCGGCGCCGATCCGCTCACCGCCACTTTGTGGGGCGTCTATCTCCACGGCGAAGCGGGACGGAAGCTGGCCCGCGAGGTCGGCCGGATCGGCTTCCTTGCCCGCGAGCTGCTCGACCTGGTGCCCGCGCTAATGGAGCTTGGCGGAAGCCGTTAGCGCCCCCTCTTCCGCCTTGCGGTGCCGCTCCAGCTCGTCTCCGACCAGCCGCACGATGTGGATGACGTTGGTCGAGCCCGGGGTTCCGAACGGCACTCCGGCGATGATGACGATCCGGTCGCCGCCCTTGGCCACGCCGTGGCGCAGCGCCATGCGCTTGGCCTTGGCGATCATCTCCTCGAAATTGGCGATGTCGCGGGTTCGGACCGCGTGGGCGCCCCACAGCAGGCCGAGCCGCCGGGCGGTCTTCGGCGAAGGCGTGAGGACGAGCAGGGGCACCGAGGGCCGCTCGCGAGACAGCCGGCGCGCGGTGGAACCCGAAGAGGTGAAGCAGACGATCGCCTTCGCGCCCACCGTGTCGACCATCGTGTTCGCCGCCTGGGCGATGGCGTCGGCGGTGGTCGGATCGGGATCGGTGCGGGTGAAATGGACCCGAGCGGCGTAGCCGGGATCGTTCTCGACCGAGGTGGCGATCGAGTTCATCATCGTCACCGCCTCGCAGGGATATTGCCCTGAGGCGCTTTCCGCCGACAGCATCACCGCGTCGGCGCCGTCGTAGACGGCGGTGGCGACGTCCGACACTTCGGCCCGGGTCGGCGTGGGCGCGGTGATCATCGATTCGAGCATCTGCGTCGCGACCACGACCGGCCGGCCGACCCGCCGCGCCGCCTCGACGATCCTCTTCTGGAGCGGCGGCACCTCGAACGGCGGCAGCTCGACGCCGAGATCCCCCCGCGCGACCATCACCGCGTCGGCCAGCTCCAATATCCCCTCAAGCCGCTCGAGCGCCGCCGGTTTCTCGATCTTGGCGAGCAGCGACGCGCGGCCGGCGATGAGCCGGCGCGCCTCGGCGACGTCCTCGGGTCGCTGAACGAACGACAGGGCGATCCAGTCGACATGATGGTCGAGGGCGAAATCGAGATCGGCCCGGTCCTTGTCGGTCAGCGCGGCGAGCGGAAGCACGACGTCGGGAACGTTGACGCCCTTGTTGTCCGAGATCTTGCCGCCGACCTCGACCAACGTCTCGATCCGGTCCGGGGTCACCCGGGTGACCCGCTGGACGATCTTGCCGTCGTCGACGAGCAGCCGCGCACCCTCCTTGACGGCGCCGAATATCTCCTTGTGGGGAAGGTTGGCGCGGCGGGCGTCGCCGGGCGCCTTGTCGCGGTCGAAGACGAAGCTCTGGCCCGTTTCCAGCATCGCCTCGCCGCCCTTGAAGAGCCCCACCCGCAGCTTCGGGCCCTGCAAGTCGGCGAGGATGGTGGTCGGCCGGTCGAGCTCTTTTTCGAGGCCGCGGACGATCTCGATCGTCCTGGCCTGCTCGGCGTGGGTGCCGTGGCTCATGTTGATCCGGAAGGCGTCGGCACCCGCCTCGGCGAGGCGGCGGATCATGTCGCGCGAACGGCTCGCCGGCCCCAGGGTCGCCAGGATCCGTACCTTGCGGCTGCGCGGCACGAATTTGCTGGGGGTCGTTTCGGAGTTCGCCATTGCGGGCCCGCATAGCCGCCCCTAAGCCCGCCGCTCAACCCTTGGACGGAAGAAAGACGAAATGGCGGAAGGCAGCATCGCGGCGGATGAACTCAGGCTGCTCATCGAGCGGATCGAGCGGCTCGAGGAGGAGAAGAAGGCGATCGCCGACGACGTCAAGGACGTCTATGCCGAGGCCAAGTCGCGCGGCTACGACACCAAGACGATGCGCGCCATCGTCCGGCTGAGGAAGATGGAGACCCACGTCCGCCAGGAAGCCGACGCCCTGCTCGAGACCTACAAGGCGGCGCTGGGGCTGGCGTGAGGCTGTCGACGGGCCGCGCTCGGCCTCGACTGATTCCCAGCCTCCCGTTAGACCGGGGACAAACCGCAACAGCGTGAGGGGCGACGTTCGCCGATGGCCGGCCACAGCAAGTTCAAGAACATCATGTATCGCAAGGGCGCGCAGGACAAGAAGCGCTCGGCGATGTTCTCCAAGCTCGCGCGCGAGATCACGGTGGCGGCCAAGATGGGCCTGCCCGATCCGAACGCGAACGCGCGCCTTCGCGCCGCGGTCACCACGGCCCGCGCCCAGTCGATGCCCAAGGACAATATCCAGCGCGCGATCGACAAGGCCTCGGGCGGCGATGCGGAGAATTACGAGGAGCTGCGCTACGAAGGCTTCGGCCCCGGCGGCACCGCGCTGATCGTCGAGGCGCTGACCGACAACCGCAACCGAACCGCCACCAACATGCGCACCATCTTCTCCAAGAACGGCGGCAATCTCGGCGCCTCGGGATCGGTCAGCCACGGCTTCGAGCGGCTCGGCCTGATCGCCTACCCCGCCTCGGCGGGGAGCGACGATGAGGTTCTGGAGGCGGCGATCGAGGCAGGGGCGGACGACGTCGAATCGGACGAGGACGGCCACCAGATCTGGACCGGCATCGACAGCCTCCACGGAGTCGCCCGGGCGCTGGAGGATTCGCTCGGCGAGCCGGAAAGCGTCAAGCTCGCCTGGCGGCCCGCCACCTCCGTCGAGGTGGACGGCGATGCCGCGGGCCAGCTCGTCAAGCTGATCGACGCGCTCGAGGAGGATGACGACGTCCAGACCGTCTGGGGCAATTACGAAGTCTCGGACGAGGTCATGGAGAGGCTGGGCTAGCCTTGCCTCAGGGTTTGCTTCGTCATGCCAGCGGAGGCTGGCATCCATCCGGCTTCCGTGCTTCTCTAAGTCAGAACGGACCCCAGCCTTCGCTGGGGTGACGGGGGAAACCTACAGCCCATGATCATTCTCGGCCTCGACCCCGGGCTCGGAACCACCGGCTGGGGCGTGATCGCGGCCGAGGGGAACCGGCTGGCGCACGTCGCCAACGGGCAGATCCGGACCGACCCCAAGGCCGAGCTCGCCGCTCGCCTCCTGGAGCTTCACCGCCGGCTCGCGGAGGTTCTCGAGGCGCACCGGCCGGATTCCGCCGCGGTGGAGGAAGTGTTCGTCAACGAGAATCCCCAGTCGACTTTGAAGCTCGGCCAGGCGCGTGGGGTCGTGCTTCTGGCGGCGGCCGGGGCCGGCCTTTCAGTCGGCGAATATGCGGCGCGGCTGGTCAAGAAAGCGGTGGTCGGCACCGGCGGCGCCGAGAAGGCGCAGGTCCACGCAATGGTCCAGCGCCTGCTCCCGGCCGCGCGGATCGCCGGCGCGGACGCCGCCGACGCGCTCGCCGTCGCCATCACCCACGCCCACCACCTCGCCAGCGCCCGCGCGATCGGGCGGAGCGCGGCATGATCGCGAAGCTGCGCGGGCTGCTCGACAGCGTCTCAGCCGATCATGCGGTGATCGACGTGAACGGCGTCGGCTACCTCGTTCACGCCTCCAGTCGCACCCTCTCGGGCCTTGGCGGCGCCGGCGGCGAGGTCGTGCTCCACACGGTGATGCAGGTCAGCCAGGACGATATCCGCCTGATCGGCTTTGCGACCGGCGAGGAGCGCGAATGGTTCGGCCTGCTCACCTCGGTGCAGGGGGTCGGGTCCCGAGTCGCCCTTGCCATCTTCTCCGCTTTGTCGATCGACGACCTGCACCGGGCCGTCGCCGCCGGCGACAGCGCGATGATCGCGCGGGCCAACGGAGTCGGCCCCAAGCTCGCCCAGCGCATCGCCCACGAGCTTCGCGACAAGGCCGGCGCCATCGCGCTCGGTTCCGGCCCCGGCGCCCCGCCCGCCCCGGGAAGCGCCGCCGCCGACGCCGTCTCGGCCCTGCTCAACCTCGGCTTCCGTCCCGCCGAAGCTTCGTCCGCCGTCGCCAAGGCGGAGGCCGAGCTGGGCCCCGAAGCGACATTGGACGCCCTGGTCCGAGCCGCGCTCAAGAAGGCACGGTAACGTCATCCCGGCGAAAGCCGGGATCTCAGGTCGAGAATTCACTGGAAACGCAAACTGCCGCGTCGCATGCTTTCGTATGCGCGGGGGCTGGGTCTACATCATGACCAATCGTCCAGGTGGAGTGATCTACATCGGGGTAACAGCCGATCTCGCGCAACGGGTGGCGCAGCATCGGGCGAAGAAGGGCTCCCGCTTCTGTCGTCGCTATAATCTGACTCGCCTAGTCTACGCCGAATCGCATTCGACCATCGACGATGCCATTGCCCGGGAGAAGGCAATGAAGGAGTGGTGCCGGGATTGGAAAGTGGAGTTGATCGCGAAGGAGAATCCCGGCTGGGCCGATCTGTGGAATCACATCGTGGGGGCTTAGGCGTCGTCTCGGCGAAAGCCGGGATCTCCAAGAGACGGGCCGGGACCTCGGTGTTTCCTGCGCCCTTTGCGACCTGAGGTCCCGGCTTTCGGGTTCCCATCAAAGTAGTACTTTGATGGGGTCCCTCCCGGGATGACGGGTGCGCACGACCGGGCTAAGCATCGTCACAATGACCGACGACCGCCTCACCACGCCCAGCCGCCGGCCCGAGGACCTCGACGCCGCGCTGCGCCCGAAAAGCCTCGACGAGTTCGTCGGCCAGAAGGCGGCGCGGGAGAATCTGAGGGTGTTCATCCAGGCCGCCAAGGCGCGCGGCGACGCGCTCGACCATGTCCTCTTCTTCGGCCCGCCGGGGCTGGGCAAGACGACCCTGGCGCAGATCATCGCGCGCGAGCTCGGAGTCGGCTTTCGGGCCACCTCCGGACCGGTCATCGCCAAGTCGGGCGACCTCGCCGCCCTGCTCACCAATCTCGAGGACGGCGACGTCCTGTTCATCGACGAGATCCACCGGCTCAATCCCGCGGTCGAGGAAATCCTCTATCCGGCGATGGAGGACCGCGCCCTCGACCTGATGATCGGCGAGGGGCCGTCGGCGCGGTCGGTCAGGATCGACCTCCCCCGCTTCACGCTGGTCGGCGCGACCACCCGGCAGGGGCTGATCACGACGCCGCTGCGCGATCGGTTCGGGATCCCGGTGCGCCTCATCTTCTACAGCGTCGAAGAGCTGGAAGAGGTGGTGCGCCGTGCCGCGCGCCTGCTCGGCTTCGACCTCACCGAGGCGGGCGCCCGCGAGATCGCCCGGCGCTCGCGCGGCACCCCGCGAATCGCCGGACGGCTGCTCCGCCGGGTGCGCGATTTCGCCCACGCCGCCGGGCACGAGACGGTGGACGCGCCGGACGCCGATGCCGCGCTCACCCGGCTCGAGGTGGACGAGCTCGGCCTGGACGCGATGGACCGCCGCTATCTGACGATGATCGCCGACCTCTACAAAGGGGGGCCGGTCGGGGTCGAGACGCTCGCCGCCGGCCTCTCCGAGCCGCGCGACACGATCGAGGAGGTGATCGAGCCCTTCCTCATCCAGCTCGGCCTGGTGGCTCGGACGGCGCGCGGCCGCTGCCTCAACGGCAAGGCCTGGACCCATCTCGGCCTCGCGCCGCCCAAAGGCGCGCAGGAGGGGCTGTTCGACGGATCATGAAGGGGAGGGGGAAGATGAAGCTCATTCTAGCTCTGGCGGCGGCGCTGGGCGCGGCCGTGTCGGCTGTGGCGCAACCTGTCGCGCCCACGGCGCGGGCACCGCTCGATGCGGCGCCGCCCCCCGATTATGCCAACGACGGGGCGTGGCTATGCCTGCCCGGTCGATTCGACGTCTGCGGCCGGCCGCTGCCGACCACCGCGCTCAACGCCAACGGCTACGGCTCGACCGGCCAGGTGATGCCCGCCGAGAAACCCAAGGTCGACTGCTTCTACGTCTATCCCACCGTCTCGCACGATCGCGGCCTCAACTCCGACCTGGTGCCGGGGCTGGAGGAGCAGGTCACGGCCCAAGTCCAGTTCGGGCGCTTCGGCACCGTCTGCCGGACCTTCGCGCCGATCTACCGGCAGGTGACCCTGACCGCCTTGCCGCGGGCGCTGGCCGGGCAGGACATGACCGCCTCGTTCGATCTCGCCTATGGCGACGTGCTCGCCGCCTGGCGCGATTTCCTCGCCCACCGCAACCAGGACCGCCCGTTCGTCCTGATCGGCCACAGCCAGGGCTCGATCCACCTGCTCCGCCTCCTCCAGAAGGAGATCGAGGGCAAGCCGGTCGCCAAGCGGATGCTCTCCGCGATCCTGCTCGGCTGGCCGGTCGAGGTGCCGGAGGGTAAGCTGGTCGGCGGCAGCCTGAAGTCGACGCCGCTCTGCACCAGCGTCGGCCAGACCGGCTGCGTGATCACCTATATGAGCTTCCGCGACGCCTCGCCGCCGCCCAGTCCGAGCTTCCTCGGCCGCGCCGCCCATCCCGGCATGACCGCGGGGTGCACCAACCCGGCGGCGCTAGGCGGCGGCCGGGCCCCGCTCGATTCCTACTGGTTCGCCTTGCGCACCCCGGAATTCGGCGCGCCGGCCATTACCTGGTCGAAGGAAGGGGCGCCGCCGTCGCCCTTCCTCCGCACCGAAGGGCTGGTCAGCGCCGAATGCCGCCACGACGGCACCGGCGGCTGGCTCGCCATCACCGTCAACGCCAACCCGGCGGATCCCCGCACCGACGAGGTGCCGGGCGACGTCTACATGATGGGCCAGGTCAATCGCGGCTGGGGCATGCACCTCGCCGACATGAACCTCGCCCAGGGGGACCTCATTGCCCTGGTCGAAGCGCAGGTGGCGAAGGTCAGCGCCACTCCAGCCAGGCGTAGCGGAGCAGCGCCGCCGCGAGGGCGCCCGCGCTGACCAGCTTCAGGGCGTCGCCCGCGCCGATCGCGATCCGCCATTCGAGCGCGTAGAGGATAAGCGCCCCGAGCACGGCGACGTAGAAGCCGGTCGAGAGCGCGCGGGCGCGGTTCTGAAGCGACAATTCGTCGTTGAGCAGCGCCCGCATGTTGCCCTTGAGGCGCAGGCCGCCGCCGTTCCAGAGGATGAACAGCCAGAGGCCGATCACCAGGAGCCAGCTCGCCCCGCGCGGGTCGGCACTGACGTAAGCGGGATTGCCGTATTGCAACACCAAGTGGACGACCAGAACGAATGCGGCCAGCGCCATGATCGCCGCCCGGCCGCGGCTCAACCGCTCGGCTTTCTCGATATCGTTCGCGTTCATGTTCTTCATTCCTTCGGCTCGAGCGAGAAGACGGACTCCACCGGGCAGCCCAGCGCCCGCGCCAGCTTGAGCGCGAGGTGGACGGACGGGGTGAAGACTCCGTTCTCGACGGTGTTGATGGTCTTGCGGCTGACTCCGACCCTCTCGGCGAGCGCGGCCTGGGTGAGGTCCCGCTCGGCGCGAAGCTCGCGCAGCCGGTTGGCGAGGCCCTCAGCCATCGCGTTCGGCGGATTGCATCCGGAAATCCCTTCTTGTAACCTTTAGGTGACATGTAACCTATGGGTTACATCATCGTCAAGTGCCTTTGCGCGTGACTTTTGCTACCTTTGCCACCGCGGCACCTTTGGACCTTTGCGACCTTTGCCACCTTCGTCCCGCATTCGCCTCGCCTCGTCGTTTGCCCTTGTCGCCGGGATTCGCCGGCCCCTAGAGGGAAAAGGCGATGGGCGGGGTCGAGGATCCGAAGCCGGCACAAGGCCGGATGCGCGGGACGACGCATCTCTTCCCGCTGCGCGTCTATTTCGAGGACACCGACGTCGCCGGAATCGTCTATTACGCCAATTACCTGCGCTTCATGGAGCGGGCCCGCTCGGACATGCTGCGCGCGCTCGGCATCGACCAGCGCGGCGCGCTGGAGAGCGGCGAGGGCGTCTACGCCGTCGCCGAGGTGAGTATCCGCTACCGTTCGCCAGCGAAGCTCGGCGACGCGCTCGTCGTCGTCACCGACATCGAGGCGGTGCGCGCCGCCAGCGTGCTCATTCATCAGCGGGTCAGGCGCGGCGATGAAATCCTCGCCGACGCGACGGTGACCGCGGCGTTCATCACGCCGGACGGCCGCCCGAGGCGACAGCCGCGCGACTGGGTGGAACGGTTCGAGCGGCTGAAGAAGGAAGGGCGAGAGTGAGCGTGATCGTGAGCACGGGCGAAGCGACCCTTTCGCCCGTGGCCCTGTTCCTCCAGGCGGACAGCGTCGTCAAAGCGGTGATGATCGGGCTCGTCCTCGCCAGCCTGTGGACCTGGACGATCATCCTCGGCCATGCGCTGCGGATGCGCCGCCTCGGCCGCGCCGGCGCCGCGTTCGAGCGCGACTTCTGGAAGGCGGACGATATCGACGGCTTCTGGGCGGCGCGCGGCAAGGAGGATTTGCCGAGCGCGAAGGTGCTGGGGGCCGCGATCGACGAATGGCGGCGCTCGACCGCCGGCGCCCGCGTCGACCGCGAAGGCACGCGCTCCCGGCTCGCCGTCGCCATGCATTCCGCCGCGATCGAGGAGGTCGACAGGATCGCGTCGCGCCTCAACGTCCTTGCCACCGTCGGTTCGGTGGCCCCGTTCGTCGGCCTGTTCGGCACGGTCTGGGGGATCATGCGCAGCTTCGCGGCGATCGCCGGCGCCAACAACACCAGCCTCGCCGTCGTCGCGCCCGGGATCGCCGAGGCCCTGTTCGCCACAGCGCTCGGCCTGTTCGCCGCGATCCCGGCGGTGGTCGCCTACAATCGCATGAGCTTCGGCATCAACCGGCTCGAAGCCCGGCTCCTCCGTTTCGCCGACGCCTTCCACGCGACCTTGAGCCGCGAGCTGGAGAAGGAAGGGTGAGGGGGCGGTTTCCCTCAACCGTTCGCCCTGAGCCTGTCGAAGGGCCTTTGTTCTTCTTTGGTCGAAGAGGAAGTGGAGGGCTTCGACAGGCTCAGCCCGAACGGTATCCCTACCCCAAGGGCCGTCACTAATGCCCCTCGGCCCGATCCTCGGCTCGAACCGGCGCGGGCGGCGCAGCCCGATGGCGGAGATCA
This sequence comes from Sphingomonadales bacterium, assembly GCA_034668685.1. GTDB lineage: Bacteria > Pseudomonadota > Alphaproteobacteria > Sphingomonadales > Sphingomonadaceae > Allosphingosinicella. Next base: position 29,316 of record JAXDPA010000064.1, read on the forward strand.
ACGTCACGCCGATGGTCGACGTGATGCTCGTGCTTCTGATCATCTTCATGGTCACGGCGCCGCTGCTCGTGGCGGGGGTTCCGGTCGACCTGCCGGACAGCAAGGCCGGCGCGCTCGACCAGGAGGCGAAGCCGGTGCAGGTGGCGCTCGACAAAGCGGGAGCGATCTTCATCGACTCGCAGCCGGTCGCCGCCTCGGCGCTGCCGGCGCGCCTCTCGCGGATCGCGGCGTCATCGCGCGAGCCGGGCGGGCCGCGCCTGTTCCTTCGCGCCGACCGCGGACTCGACTACGGCAAGGTGATGGCGGTGATGGGGGAGATCAACGCCGCCGGCCTGCGCCGGGTCGCCCTGGTCAGCACGCAGGTGGGCGAGGCGCGCTGATGGACCGAGCGGAGAAAGCCGGCTTCGGGATCGCGGCGGCGGGGCACCTGGCCTTGCTCGCGGCCCTGTCGCTCGGAGTCGCCGCGACGCGCCTGCCGCCGCCGAAGCAGCAGCCGATCGAAGTCTCGTTCGTCGACGAGGCGGCGCCGCAGAGCCGGGCGCCGGAGATTTCGGCCGAAGCGCCGGCGCCGAAGCTCGCCCAGGAAGCCGGGCCGCCCGAGCCCGCCGCGCCGCCGCCGCTCCCGCAAGCCATGGCGCAAGTCCAGCCTGCCCCCGCTCCGCCGCGGCCGGCTCCGACCCCCAGCCCCCGCCCGGCCCCGCCGCTTCCGGCGCCTCCCGCCGCCGCCCCGTCCTCTCCGGCGGCCCCGGCGGCCCGGCGCGCGCCGCGGTCGACCGGGCGGCTCACCGGCCTGCTCGCCGGCCTCTCCGACAGCGACAGTCCCAGCCGCTCGACCAAGCCGCCGGCCGCGACGGCCGGTCCCGCTGTCGAGGCCTCGCTCGCTGCCGAGGTGCGCCGCCAGGTGAAGCCGCAATGGCAGAAGGTCGTCCCGACCGGCGCCGACGCCGAATCGCTGCGCACCGAGCTCAGCCTCACCCTGGCGCGCGACGGCAGCGTGGAGCGGGCCGACGTGGTCGGAACGACCGGGATCACCGCCAGCAACCGCCCGCAGGTCGCCCTTCACCAGGAAAGGGCGAAGAAGGCGGTGATGCTCGCTTCGCCCTTCCGGCTGCCGCCCGAATATTACGACGCCTGGAAGCAGATCAACGTCACCCTCGACTTGAGGCTCAGCCAATGAAATTCGCGTATGCGTTCCTCGCCGCCGCATTGACTGCGGCCGCCGCCCCCGCCGCCGCCCAGCTCAAGGTCGACGTCACCGCCGAAGCCTCGGAGCAGATGGCGATCGCGGTGCCGCCGATGCCGACTCCGCGCGCCGCCGACACCGTCGCCGGCCCGACCGGTGCGCTCGGTCGCCAGGTCGCCGAGGTGGTCGCCAACGACCTTCGCGGCACCGGGCTGTTCAAGCCGGTCGGCCCCGCGGGCGTGCGCGAGATCGGCTATCCCGAGGTGGCGGCGCCCGATTTCGCCTACTGGGGCGGCAACAACGCGGCTGCCCTGGTCGAGGGCTTCGTCCAGGCCAATGCGGACGGCCAGATCACCGTCGGCTGCTATCTCTACGACGTGGCGCTGAAGAGCGAGCTCACCCGCCAGGGCTATGTCGTCAGCCCGCGCGACTGGCGCCGAGCCGCCCACAAATGCGCCGACGCCATCTATTCGCGCCTGTCCGGCGAGAGCCCGTTCTTCGACAGCCGGATCGCCTATATCGCCGAGAGCGGCCCCAAGGACCGGCGAGTGAAAAGGCTCGCCATCATGGATTCGGACGGCGCCAACCACCGTTTCCTCACCAACGGCCAGTCGACCGTGCTGAACCCCCGCTTCTCGCCGGACTACAAGCAGATCGTCTACGTCAGCTACATCGAGAACCGGCCGCGCATCTACGTCTACGACATCGGCACCGGCCGCCAGCGGGTGGTGACCGAGAGCGCCAACCAGACCTTCGCGCCGCGCTTCTCGCCGGACGGGCGCTGGATCCTGTTCTCGATGGCGGTCAATGGCAATACCGACGTCTACAAGGTGGCGGCGGCCGGCGGAGCGCCGCAGCGCCTCACCACTGGCCCGGGAATCGACGTCGGCGGCAGCTTCTCGCCGGACGGGACGAAGATCGTCTTCGAGAGCGACCGGTCGGGCACCCAGCAGCTCTACGTGATGAACGCCGACGGCTCCGATCCGCACCGGATCAGCTTCGGCTCGGGCCGCTACGCGACGCCCGAATGGAGCCCGCGCGGCGACCTCATCGCCTTCACCAGGATCGCCGGCAATTTCCGGATCGGCGTGATGACCCCCGACGGGCAGGGGGAGCGGCTGCTCACCAATTCGTGGCAGGACGAGGCGCCGACCTGGTCGCCGAACGGCCGGGTCATCCAGTTCTTCCGGACCAGCCAGGGCCGCGGCGGCCGCTCGAGCGTCTGGCAGGTCGACCTGACCGGGGTCAACGAGCGGCGCCTGCCGACCCCGCTCGACGGCTCCGACCCGGCCTGGGGCCCGATCCTTCCGTAGATTTTGTAGCGTCGAAAAGAGGAGAATGACGATGAGGAACAAGAGCTTGGCGATGGCGGCCCTGGCCGCGGCTTTGCTCCTCGCCGGCTGCGGCAAGAAGGCGCCCAAGCAATTGCCGCCGCCGCCGCAGCAATCGACCGCCGAGACGACGACCGGACAGGGCGATGAGGGCGGGGTCGGCACCGCGCCGGTGCCCGGCTCGCGCGCCGACTTCCTTCAGGCCGTCGGCCAGGCCGGCGACCGCATCTTCTTCGACACGGACCAGTACAATATCGACGATCAGGACAAAGCGACGCTCGACTCCCAGGCGGCGTGGCTTCAGCGCAACCCGCGCGTCCGCGTCGTCATCGAGGGCCATTGCGACGAGCGCGGCACCCGCGAGTACAATCTCGCGCTCGGCGACCGCCGCGCCAACGCCGCCAAGAACTATCTCGCGGCCCGCGGCATCGATCCCTCCCGGATGACGACGATCAGCTGGGGCAAGGAGCGTCCCGAGGCTTTGGGCTCGGACGAGGAAGCCTGGGCCAAGAACCGCCGGGCGGTGACGGTGGTGCCGCAGTAAGGGCTCAGTCCTCCTTGTGGAGCGAAGCTCCATGGGGAGGGGGACCGCTCGAAGAGCGGTGGAGGGGCGAGCGGCGGGGGGCCCCCCCCCCCCCC